>NZ_JAGEMN010000001.1:2031587-2370185 GCF_017921835.1 Sporosarcina sp. 6E9
TATAATCAAAATCAGTCGTTGTTTGATACACCGAGAATATTTCAGCATCATAACTTTCATATAATGTATCAAATTTAACTACTTGATGATTATCAAAGAAATCTTTATCCAGAAACTTTGTCAGCTCCTCGAACATGGCACCGTCTTTCATCCGATGCCCGTAAAGAATTGTATTGGGATTATAATCACTGATATCAATTCGATAATCCATGAATATACTACCGGCTATCGAGTGATCCCCTTTATAATTTCGATTTAAATAATCCTCATTATTTTCGCCCTGCAATACTGGATAATTAATTTGCGTATCTTCGATTGAAACCCAACCGACAATCTCTGGATTAATACTTTGTAATTCAGTAAATTGCGGACGAATTTCACCGTCTTCTAAGTCATTTTCTTCTATGTCTATATTCGAAAAGTCATAATAGATTTCCTGTGCATCGGCTAACACTTGGCGGTTATTATGATAGCCCAAATAGATACTGATCAATGAGTAGGCTGAATATATGAAAACAGCTAGACACACAATGGTGATTGCACGCGACACGAATTTTTTCAGCGGACTTTGCTTCTCTTTTGTTCGTCTACTTCTTTCCATATAATCACTCCTATCTCCTAATTATGAAGGTACCTGTGCACGGTGCAATTATGACAATTCAAGACGGTGAATAAATACGTAAGGGAATAATTACAAAGTGTTATCTACCCTGCACCCCATTATCACTTTATACAATTGTAGTGTATTAACTGAATAGTGTCTTGCACAGGTACCGAAAAATGTACCGAAAAAAACTTTCGAAAAGGGTACCAAAACGGTACCGAAAAAATGCTTCAATCCGTCCTCAGATGCCTACTGGAACAATATACAACCCAGTACGGTCATCCTTCTTCACGATGACGTCGATACCATATATATCCGCCATTAATTGCTCGGTGATGATTTCTTCGGGCTTGCCTTTCAACACGATTTTACCGTCTTTCATGACGATGATTGTGTCGCTGTACTGGATGGCTTGGTTGATGTCGTGTAACACCATAACAATCGACAAACCGTGCGCTTTGTTCAGTTGTTTGATCAAGTCTAATATCTCGTATTGATAATAAATATCTAGATAAGTTGTTGGTTCGTCTAGAAATAAAAATTCAGTTTTCTGTGCGAGTGACATCGCAATCCAGACGCGTTGTTTTTCTCCGCCGGATAAGGAATCGATTGTTGTGTTGCGCTTCCCTTGTAGGTTGGTGCAGGTTAACGCCCATTCGATGGCCGCTTCATCTTCATCTGATATTGAGGAGAACATGCTGCGATGCGGTAGTCTTCCATAAGTCGTTAATTTTTCAACCGTCATATCTGAAGGCGCTTCGTTTTGTTGGTGAACAATGGCTAATTTCTTGGCAAAGTCCTTTGGTTTATACGTCCGTATTTCCTTACCATCCAAAATAATTTGACCTTTTTGAGGAACATAGTTATTCGACATCACACCTAAAAGCGTTGACTTTCCGCATCCATTTGGACCGATAATCGTTGTGATTTCCCCTCTTGTGATGTCACTATTTATATTGTGTAGATGATTGGTTTTATTGTCATACGAAAAAGTTATCCCTTTAATGTCCATAAATTCGTTCACTCTTTCTCAGCAAGAATATGAGGAAAGGTCCGCCAATGACAGCGACTAATATAGACGCCGGAATTTCAGTTGGCGCAATCACAATTCGTCCTAATGTATCCGCAGTCAGTGTTAATAATGCACCCGAAAGTGCAGAGAAAGGAATAAGAACCTTATGATCCGTACCCACTAACATTCGCCCAATATGTGGGATTAAAAGCCCGATAAACGCAAACATTCCTGCGACTGCTGTTGCAATCGACGCCAGTAATACCGCGACAACAGAAACAATTAACCTCGTTCGATTGATATTGACGCCTAGACTTCTTGCGGTTTTATCGCCAAGCGCCAACTGATTGCACCACGAATAAAGTAAAAATGCGAGAATAAGACCGATTGAACCATAAATGACCATCACATTGACGTCGCTCCAGTTTTTCATGAACAATGTGGATGTCGTGACTTGATTGATCGAGGTGGCCGCACCGGCGAAACTGAGTCCTTGGCTTAAACCCGTAAAGACGGCGTTTATCGCCACGCCGACTAAAATCATTCGCAGCGGATTAAGGCCAGACTTCCAAGAAAACGTATAGACTAAGTAAAATGCAAAAGCACCGCCTACAAATGAAAATAAAGGCATGTAGAAAAATAATGAAGGAAAAATAGAGACGATGAGTAGAGACATGAAACCTGCACCAGACGACACCCCGATAATGCTCGGATCTGCCAACGGGTTCTTCATGACCGCTTGCAATAAAACCCCAGATATAGACAACGCCGCACCCGCAAACAACGCAATGATAATCCGCGGGAAACGCAAGTCTTTGATGATTTCAACATTTTCATTGTCTCCTGTGAATATTCCACGAATTAATTCCAAAACGGAAACTTCCAAACTCCCCGTTACGGAAGAATAGATTGTGACTAAGATTAGTAACGTAATCACAGTGATAAAACTAATAACCTTTTTGTTCATCTTAGACATCCTTTTCGGAAATCGCATTTCAATTATAAAGCATTTCTAGTAATTCATCCAAAGCCTCTGTTGCAGCTAAATTTCCGGTTGTGCCAAAAAGCGTTTCTTCTAAATCATAGACCCGATCATTTTTAACCGCATTGAAATGTTTCCAAATATCATTTTCTTTAAACTCTTTATCAAACATCGCGACAACTTCTTCAGGCATCCCGTGCGCCGCCCTTAAAATAATATCAGGATTCGATTTCTGTAAGTATTCCGTGTTAGATGACAAAAACTCCACAGATTCGCCGGAAATAACGTTCTTCCCACCTGCTCGTTTAACAAGATCCCCTAAGTAAGAATTCTCCGTCGCAACCAAATAACTTCCAGGCACCCCCATCAAAATAAGTACTGAAGGTTGGTCTTTCCCTTCCGTTTTCAGTTTAATTTCTTCCAATTTCCCCTCAAACTTCTGGATAAGAGCCCCTGCCTGTTCCTGCCGATCATATCGTTCTCCGAGCGCCAATATCTCATTTTGCATGTTTTCTAGCGTCTGCAAATTAAGGTAACTCGTGTTAATGTTTCTACCTGAAAAAACCTCATCTAAATCACTTTTCAGCGTTGACACAGACAGCACTTCAGTCGGTTTAAGCGACAAAATGATTTCCATATCAGGATTCATCGGATTTCCTATTTCAGTTAAGCCATCATATCGCTTAGGCAAATCCTTGTAACTCGTCGGAACAGCAACTAAATCTATTTCCAACGCATCCATAATTTCTGTCACAGCGACTGTCGTTGCAATAATGCGATCGCCGTCCGAGTTTTCACTTTCAACCGCTGGGTCGGCATTTGCCGAACAACCCGCGACGACCATAATTAAGCCCGCCAATAAAAATAGGGAGAACTTTCTTTTCATCATGAATTACGCACTTCCTATCAAATTAGTCTTTTGGCCAGCTATAACAAAGGTACCTGTGCAAGGTGCAATTATGACAATTCGCGAATTCGGGTTATTACCCAAAACTGATACTCGTAAATCCTTCTATAGTCATATTCTACTTTTCACTATATACAATTGTAGTGTATAATCTGAATAGTGTCTTGCACAGGTACCGCCTTTTGCTCTTGCTACCAGCTATCCACCATCAAGACTTCTTTTCTTTTTAATCCATCACGCGGCTAGTCGATTTCGTAATTTCATTGCAAGTGGAATTAATGATCCGACTAACAATAATACGAATAATAGAATCTGTGTGGTATCTCCTGTTTTCGGGTTTTTCCCTTTATTAACTGTTGATTTATTTCCGGATTTATTCGCATCTGCATCGCGATTAAATTTTAGACCTGTATCTTTCTTATCTGTATTCTTGACGATTGGCGTCTTTTTGCCATCGTCTGTTGGCGGGGTTTCCCCGTCCTTTAGCAGTTTGATGGAATTTGTATCGAAAGCAAATTGCACATCATGCGTTTCTTTGTAGTTGTATGCCGGGATATCTAATGACACCTTTGCATTCATCTTTTCGAATAAATCCTCAACTTCAAATTTAACAACACGCGTATTTGCTTTTTCATCCGCACTGACTACTTCTGGAGTCATATACTTACCTTTAAAATCAACTTGGAAATCTGTAATCCAGGCGCTATCTGTAAAAGTAGCGGAGATATATTTTTTCCCGTCTTTGACTGTTAAAAGACCTGTATTGACAACGTATTGATCCATCATAGACTTGTTGTTTGTGTTGTTTTCCAAAACTTCAAATACGATAGAGTATTCTCCGTCTTTTAGGTTTTTAGCGTCGATGACTGGATTTTCTTCTTTTGGTTCCTCTTTAGGTTCTTCTTCTTTCGGCTCTTCTTTAGGTTCTTCTTTTGGATCTTCAGGTTTTTCTTCATTCAAAGGAATCGCACTAGGGTCAAACTTCAAGCGAACATCGTGATGCATAATATCCATTCCCGGCATTCCAGTATCTACGGATACCTTTGCAGCCATGATCGCGTCTAGGTCTTCAACTTTGAAACGAACAATTCTAGTGTTTTCATCTTTGTTTTCACTTACTACCTCTGTATCAATAAACTCGCCGTTATTTTCTACTTGGAAAGCTGCAATCATTTCACTACTTGTTAACGTTACCGATACAGTAGCTTTCCCGTCTTTTATGACGACAGACGGATTTTGAACATATTTACCCATGGATGATTCTTCATCCTTAGTAGCATGAAGGACGGTCAATGGTAAATCATATTCGCCATCTGCATACTTAAATGATTGCCCCGGATTCTCTTCTTTTGGTTCTTCTTCTGGCTCTTCCTCAGGCTCATCTTCAGCAACTGGAATTGCGCTTGGGTCGAACTGTAAACGAACATCATGGTGCATGACGCCAAAGTTAGGATTTCCAGTATCTACTGAAACTTTTCCAGCTAAGATCCTGTTCAAATCTTCAACTGTAAAACGAACATCCCTAGTATTTTCTTCTTCATTTTCACTAACTACTTCTGTATCAATAAATTCTCCACCATTTTCAACTTGGAAAGCCGCAATCATATCGCTACTTGTTAAAGTAACTGTTACGGTAGCCTTCCCGTCTTTTATGACGACAGATGGGTTTTGAAGGTATCTTGCCATTCCAGATGCTTTATCTTCCGTCGCATGCAGAACGCTCAACGGTAATTCATATTCACCATCTGCATATTTAACGACTGGTCCTGGGTTTTCTTCTTCCGGCTCTTCTTCAGCTAATGGAATCTCACTAGTGTCGAACTGCAAACGAACATCGTGATGCATGACGCCAAAGTCCGGTCTTCCCGTATCCACTGATACTTTTGCAGCCGTGATCGCGTTTAAATCCTCGACAGCAAAACTGACTTTTCTCGTGTCTTCTTCTTTATTTTCACTGATTACTTCCGTGTCAATAAACTCGCCATCGTTTTCTACTTGGAAAGCCGCAATCATATTGCTGCTCGTCAATGTGACTGTAACGGTAGCTTGCCCGTCTTTAATCGATACAATTGGGTTTTGAAGATATCTGCCCATTGACGATTCTTTGTCTTCCGTCGCGTGAAGAACAGTCAACGGTAAATCATATTCACCGTCTTCATACTTAACCGGTTGTGCTGGATTCTCATCCGTAGCGAAAGGGATTTCACTTGGGTCAAATTGCAAGCGAACATCGTGATGCATGACACCATAACTTGGAATTCCAGTATCAACGGATACCTTTGCATTCATAATCGCGGTTAGATCTTCAACCGTAAAACTTACATCTCTAGTGTTTTCTTCTACATTTTCACGAACAACTTCCGTATCAATAAACTTGCCATTATTTTCTACTTGGAAAGCTGCAATCATTTCACTACTTGTTAATGTAACTGTTACAGTAGCTTGACCATCTTCTATGACGACAGTTGGATCTGTTACGTATTTACCCATCGATGATTCTTCGTCTTTAGTGGAATGAAGGACAGTCAACGGCAAATCATATTCGCCGTCTTTATATTTCACATCATCATTAGCAAAAACGGCACCTGTAGGCAACGCTGCAGTGATGACTAATAACAAAGCCAACATCATTGACATGAATTTTTTCATCTAATTTTCTCCTCTATTATATAGTTGTTATTTAATTGCAACTCTACGAACAAGGAATACTCCCGATGCGAGCAGTAATCCAACAAATAAAAATATTGGCGTATTGTCACCTGTTTGCGGGTTGTCCTCAGGTTTTATTGTCTTAGTTTTTGTTTCCGTACTCTTTGTGCTTTTTTCAGTAGTAGTTGTTTTAGCCGTCGTACCTTTATTGGGACCTGCTGCTTTTGCTGCTACATTGGAAGTATTAAAATTAAAGCGAACATCGTATTTATTATCATAATTAATTTCCGGTACGATAATGTGAACTTTAGCGTTTACTAGCTTGTCGACATCCTGCACTTCAAACTGCACCAACTGCGTATCCTTACCTTCACTCAAGACAGTCACATTCCCGAAACTACCACCGTTTTGAACTTGAAAATATTGCCACCATGATTTGTTCTTAATAGTTATTTGAATTAAGTTTTTGCCATCTTTCACGACTAACTTAGCAGGTGACGTCAAATAATCATTCGTAACGGATTTTTCATTACTATTATTTTTTACTACTGTAAATGGCACACTATATTCGCCATCAGCATATTTTGATGCCGCCTCAACTGAATTGGATTGAAATACAGTCAACATGATCACGATTGAAAATAAAACCTTTAACAGTCTACTCATCAAACACACTCCTTAATTTCTCTTAGTTTTCCAAGGTCTAGTAATCAGCAAAGCCGCCATACCCACCACGATAACAATTAATACAATCGTTTTACTGCTACTCTTCTCGGATTTCTTTACTTGCTGCTCACTGTTAGTATCTGTTACTACCTTATCTTCATCATTATTTACTTCTTCTAAACTACTGGCTACTGCGGATTCTATCTCTTCCATTTGATCATTCTCAAAATCAAATCGAACCGAATAGCGGTGATCATAAACCGGTTCCATAGATTCGACCAGTATATGCATCTTAACTTCCACAGGTTGAGACAAATCCTCTTCCAGTTTAAATCGCACAACTCGAGTATCCGCTGCCTCATCCTCACTCACAATTTCCACATCAACGAAAGACTCGCCAAGCGGAACCTGAAGCTCTTTCACCCACGCACTATGATTAATCGAAAACTGGATATATTTCTCACCATTTTCCACTAATAAAGTAGCTGGTTTATCAAAATAATCATTCGCAATCGAGACTGAATCATTATCAGCATTTAAAACTTCATAACCGATTGAAAACGTTCCATCCGAATCTTCAGCATGAACATGAATCGCTGACATCCAAACAAGCATTAAAACCGCAAACTGAAGCAATATTTTCCTAATCAATAATCTTCCTTCCTTTCTAGTTAATCAATCCACTACCAAAATTATATAAACCCGCCACTGAAAATCATTCTCAATAAAAGGCTAAAAAAAAGAACCACCTATTACCTATTCATCCGAACTATACCACTTCCTATTATACGCCAAATCCACCACCACTCAACACAATTCTTTGTATATTGTGTGAAGTATTAGTGAAGTGCAATATTTATGACAGCACCTTTGCAAGACGTTGTTGTGACAGCACCTTTATTATGACGGTACCTATGACGGTACCTGTGCAAGGTGCAATTATGACTATTTGAGAATCTGAATAAAAATCCAAAAGGATATCGACAAAGTTTGTATTGTCGATATTGTTTTTTCAATTTATGCAATTGTAGTGTATTAACTGAATAGTGTCTTGCACAGGTACCTTTCAAGGACCCGCTTAACTGAAACTTTGTACCTATCTCGCTGAATATAAATTAACATTGACTATTTTAGTAATATTGCCTATAGTTATTCAAATTACATCATGATTGGGGTTATGTGAATTGAAGGAGTTTATTAGTAAATTACTTAATGGAATAAGTATCGGTATTGTTGTTGCTTTAATTCCTAACGCATTATTGGGAGAAATTCTAAAATTATTGATTCCTTATTTCCCTGCACTTCAGCATGTTTTTGATATCACTGTATTTGTCATGAGCCTGCTTCCTTTATTAATCGGGGTGATGGTGGGGATTACATTTAAACTGACGCCGATTCAAACAGCGAGTGTGGGTATTGCCGCGATGGTTGGTAGTGGTGCTGTACAGAAGACTGCTGATGGGTTATTCGCACTTAACGGAATCGGAATTGTGCTTAATACCGGAATTACAGCTGCCTTAGCTGTTTTATTCGTGCAATTGCTTGGCGATAAATTAAAAGCTTATTCTATTCTAGTCATGCCGACTTTGAGTATCTTAGTTCCCGGTATGATTGGTTATATGATGCTGCCATATATGAAACATTCTACTGGGATCATTGGTGTTGCAGTTTCAAACGTGACTCAATTACAACCTGTCTTAATGGGTGCGATCATAGCCGTGATTTTCTGCATTATTATATTACTGCCTGTTTCTACTGTCGGTGTTGCAACGGTCATCATGCTTTCAGGCGTGGGTGCTGGTGCAGCGAATTTAGGAATAGTAGCAGCAGGTGTAGGATTAGCCATCGCCAGCTACAAAGCGAACTCGCTTGGCACCGCATTAGCGCATGTGCTCGGTTCGCCTAAGATTCAAATGAAAAACTTTTTGATGAAACCTAAAATCGCAATCCCTATGGTGATTACCGCAGCCATTCTCGGAGGTTTAGCAGGTGTATTAAACATTCAAGGCACACCATACAGTGCAGGTTTCGGTTTATCCGGCCTCGTCGGTCCATTGAATTACATAAATCTAGCAGAGGGCGGTTGGACACAGAAAAATATATCCATCATGCTCAGCACATTCTTAATCCTACCCATTGTACTTAATCTAGGACTCATCTACATATTTTCCAGAAACCTAAAATTAATCAAAGCAACGGATTACAAATTGGATTTCGAATAACTACTTCTAAGGTACCTGTGCAAGGTGCAATTATGACTATTCGCGAACTTACATAAAAAAACAAAAGGGATATCGACAAGTGTTACCTAGTCGATATCCCTTTTTCACTTTATGCAATTGTAGTGTATTAACTGAATAGTGTCTTGCACAGGTACCTAAAAAACTCAACCAAACAACCCAATCAACCAAGGAGCTGCATACAACACCATAAACATCACGCCGTAGTTAACGCCATGTCCTATGAAGCAAGCCAGACACGAGCGCAACGATCATGACGCCAAAAATATTAATCCACCCGGCATCCATATAAGCCAACATGACAACAAGCCCCGTAAATAAGCCAATCAAAGCTTCATGCGGAATCCGTTTGAATACAAATCTACTAATTTCACTTGCATATCTAATCGTAGCGTAATAAGTAACAAAGATTGCGACTGCCGCCCCGATAATCGAAACAATCATAATTTCACTCATCGTGAGGATATGATGAATATTGTGTTCCGGCGTGAAAACAGGGGGCGCGTTGAATAACGCACTCGCCGGTCCGATAGCCATCGGTGAAAGCGGTAAGCCGATTGCGATAAGCGGCACCAATGTGCCCGATATGTATGACGCGTTTGTCAGCGCATCCATCGTGGAAATCGCGCGCGATGCCCTTTTTACTGGATCTTTTATATGTCGCGTCAAAAACTCGCCTAGAAAAACAGTCATGCCAACTGGGGATAAGAAAAATGTAACGGACCCCAATACACTTCCGAGTGATGCGGTCCCAATTTCTTTCCTAGTTAAAATCTTAAACGGATTCGGAAACCCTTTTTCCGGAACAGACTTTTTCAAAACAATTTCTTTGTCCCCAAGTGAGGGTTGTTCGTCTCGATAATCTTTATCCAACAATGCAAACAATTTATAGATGATCGGCCCAATCGTAATTCCAAGGAAGAATGAAACAAACACAGTTTTAGTAGGTGGAATAATCTCCAACCCCCAATAAAGGTGCCGTAATCCTTGAATTAGAAGTGCAAAAGGGACGATAATGGCTAACGACAATATTTTATTCTTCGTCATTAGTGCAAGAAAGATGGCACCTAATAAGAAAATGAGTCCCGCATGTGCACTAATTTTATCCGCTATCGGAAGAATCAGGCTTGCGATTAATAAACTTGCAGGAATTGAAATCAGTGTTCCGATAACTGATCCTGAAGCCATTTTCTTGATACTAACATCGGGTAAGCCATGTTCCTTCAAAACCATCGCGTGCTCTACCATCGGAGCAGCCATGACACCTCCGGGAATACCCGCGACTGCGACTGGAATCGAGTCCGTCAACTTCTTTGCGACAATTGCTGCCATAAAGAACGCTAAAACAACATAAGGTGATACCCCGAGCAGTACAAGCGCTAATGTAACTGGAGCAAGAACCGCCGTTTCATCCGTTCCAGGAGCAATCCCAATAATTGTATAAATAACTGCGCCCCCGACACTTGCCAATATCATTTGAATAATGATCGACGCATCCACGCTATCCCTCCTCTCCCTCTTCTGAAACTTTCCTTTTCGGCCTAATAATAAAGACACTTATAAAAAATCCAATAAGCCCGCCAACGAGACCAAATATTAATGGTTGCGGGTCAGCGCCCCAAGCGATTAAAAATCCACCAAGCGTAAACACAACCGAAATTCCCATAGAAATACAAAGATCTTTCAAATCGACATTATCTCCCCAAATATCGAAGTAGTTTTTATTCCTGTCCTCTTCCAATAAAACCCCTCCTTAATAGTTCGCTATCAAAACCGTCAACACCGTCGCCAATTCAACTCAGTTGAATATAATTCACATCAGTTTATCATACCCGAATTACCACCACAACAAAGCTCAGTCAATGAAATCAATACAACGCCCCCCTCCTAGGTACCTGTGCAAGGTGCAATTATGACTATTCACGACCGTGAATAAAAAGCCAAAAGGATATCGACAAAGCCTTATACAGTCGATACCCCTTTTTCACATTATGCAATTGTAGTGTATTATCTGATTAGTGTCTTGCACAGGTACCTCAAAAATTAATAAAAAACCTCATTTGCCATAGAGTAATATTACCCTGTCAACAAATGAGGTTGCATATTGAAGTATCCGACACTAATTCAAATATCGATCAAGAAAATGATTGACCTTCATTTTATATTCGTCTTCTGCCAATGCAAAGGATTCACCGTGGTTCGCGTTCGGTATCAATAAAAGTTCTTTTTCACTGGCCGTATGCTGATACAAATCCTTCGACATCTCTGTCGGCACAAATGTATCACTTTCCCCGTGGATGTACAAAATCGGAACTTTCGTTTTCTCCACTTCTTTTAATGCATCTGCTTTTTTGAATGAATACCCTGTTTTCATTTTCATCAACAAGCTTGCACCATCCAACAGCGGAAATGCCGGCATATAAAACATCTTCTTCAGTTGATACTTAAATAATTCATAGACGGATTCATACGGACTATCCGCAATAATCGCCTTCACTTGCTTTGGAAGATCTGCTTCGCCGCTCGTCATTAAGACTGTTGCAGCCCCCATCGATAAACCGTGGTAGATGACTTCGGTATTCTTTCCAAGTTCCTCCACTAAAAAACGCGTCCAATCAATGACATCGAATCGATCTGGCCCGCCGAATCCATAGTAATCGCCCTCGCTCAATCCATGGCCTCGAGCATCTGGCATGAAAATATCATAACCTAACTCGTTATAATACTGTCCAAACAACCCCATTTGCCACGCTTCTCCTAAATATCCGTGCGTTAAAACAACCACTTTATTTGTTGGTTGAGACGCAGGTAAAAAGTAACCAATTAGTTGCAACCCATCACGTGACGGGATCGTAACTTTTTGAAACGGTTGATCAGCCACCCAATCTATCCAACTACCATTTATATAAAGGTCCATCGTCTCATCGGACACTTCTAAATCCGCATTGTCTTCCAAGTACTCTTTAGGGCCTCGCTCAATCGCTAACCCATATATAAAGAAACTACCCACGATTTGAATCACCAAGAAGATAGCAACAAAAAGTAACAATAACCTTTTCCATCTAATTCGAATCGTTCTCAGCCCCTAACATTCTAGCTTTATGCATTAATATATGCATATCAATATTATACTAGATATTAGGGCCTATATGTGGGGTTTTATTGTTATTACATGAATTACCAAAGTGGCTTGAAAAAAGGTACCTGTGCACGGTGCAATTATGACTATTTACAGTTTCGAATAAAAAACCAAAAAGATATCAACAAAGTCTTAATTAATCGCTCTACCTTTTTCACCTTATACAATTGTAGTGTATTGTCTGAATAGTATCCTGCACAGGTACCTAAAAATGATTCCCCTCAACTAAAATAAAGGATTCCCCCACACAAATATAGAACCCTATCTAAAGCTAAATACTTAGCAGTAGAAAGGGCGTTATCAATGGAACCCATCATAGAAGTAAAAAAACTTATGAAATCATACAAAAAAAGAAAGTCTAAAGAACACATCCAAGCAGTCAGCGATGTTTCCTTCACAGTGAACAAAGGCGAGATCCTCGGGTTATTAGGGCCGAATGGTGCTGGGAAGACGACGACCATTAAAATGATTTGCGGTTTACTGATTCCTGATTCAGGCACAATTACGATTAACGGTATGAACAATCGTGAGAAGCGCCTTGGGGCATTGAAACATATTAGTGCGGTGTTAGAAGGGAATCGAAATTTGTATTGGCGGTTAACAGTAAGGGAAAACCTTGAGTATTTTGCAGGGAATCGAGGTGCATCACGTAAAGAAGTTGCCAATCAAATCGAGGACCTTTTAGATAGTTTTAATTTAAAAGAGAAGGAAAACGAACTTGTGAATCGGCTTTCACGCGGGATGCAGCAAAAGCTTGCGATTGCTGTGGCGATGCTTGCGAATAGTGATGTCATCTTATTAGACGAGCCTACGCTTGGGTTGGATGTGGAAACAGGGTATGAAGTACGTGAATTATTAAGTAGAATTGTAAAAGATTATAACCGAACAATTATCATCAGTTCTCACGACATGAATGTTATCCAAGATTTATGTGATCGAACAGTGATCATTAACGATGGAAAAATCGTTGTTGATGATAAAGTCGAAAATCTTATGAAACTATTTGAAGTTCGTGCGTATTCGATAACGCTCGGGGATGTTTTGAGCGAGCAACAACAACATATCTTACAACAAAAGTTTCCACAATATGAATATACAACCGATACGATGCAATCAATCCTACAAATTCATTTAACGAAGAGTGATGAGATTTATGATTTATTTGACGTGTTAAAAATGGAAAATACGCCTGTAGAATCTATTGACCGCAATACTATAAACTTCGAACAAATTTTCATGAAGATTGTAAAGGGGGAAAAAGAATATGTTTTGGGCTAACCTCCTGAAGGCAAATGTACGAAAAGAATATATCGAATTGAAACGATATCTACCGAATACGTTGGCTATGGTCTTTACGTTTTACATCATTTTTCTCGGCATGTTCACTGGAATCCAGTTGATTGGCGATCCAAGTACACAAGACATTAATATCCAATATACAATTGTCAATTATATCTTTTGGTTTCTAGCGATGACTGTGATGAACAGTATTGGCTGGGAAATTACGAATGAGGCAATGCGCGGTACACTTGAACAACTTTGCATGTCCCCAATGGGTATTTGGCGAATTATGGTGACCCGACTACTGGCAACTACCGTCCTATATTTTTTCATAATCGTCGGGTTGCTTTATGTATCAATGCTTACAACTGGACAGTGGCTAAACATTGATGCCATATCCATCATGCCTGTTCTCATCCTTACTTTAATAAGTATGTTCGGCGTCGGGTTTATGATTGCTGGAATATCGATCATATTGAAACAGGTTCAAGCTTTTTTACAAATTTTGCAATTTGTATTAGCTGCGTTAACTTTTATCCCATTGTCCGTCGCACCATTTTTTGCTTTCCTTCCTTTCGTCAAGGGTGTCGATCTTGTACGACAAATAATGATTGAGGGCGTTACCTTAACCCAAATTGGTTTAGGAGATTTCATGATTCTCGGCTTTAACGCCATTTTTTACTTCGCATTAGGTCTACTATTCTTTTTCTATTGCGAACGAGTCGCGATGAAAAAGGGATTGCTTGCGCATTATTAATTTTAGTTTCTGAATTAAAAGCCATTCGCGAAAAAGGTACCTGTGCAAGGCCCAATTATGACTATTCTCCGATTCGAATAAATAACCAAAAGGGATATCGACAAAGCTTTCTATAGTCGATATCCCCTTTTCACTTTATGCAATTGTAGTGTATTACCTGAATAGTGTCTTGCACAGGTACCAAAAACTGGCACCAAAAACTTATCATCTATTAACCCCAAACTCTCTCAAAGTTTCTTGCCATACCTCATACCCAGACCCATTCAAATGAATCCCATCTATAGTCCACTGTTTATCCAGTTCATCATTTCCATCCACAAACAAAGAATAGAGATCAATATATGTATATCCGTTGTCAGTTGCAAGTTTCTTAATGTTATCGTTTAACCACAAAATATCATCTTTATCGATATTCTTATAAGTCAGGTCAGGATTGGTAGGCAACAAGCTTTGAATATACACTTCTGTGTTTGGCGTATCTTTGCTGATTTCTTCAAGTATGGATGCGTAATTCTTTAAAATGACATCTCGAGAAACGCCATTAATAAGATCGTTGATGCCAATCAAAATAAATAGCTTAGAAGGTTTAAGATTTGTAGTTTCCTTCAAACGATACAGTACGCCAGATGTTGTATCATCTGCTATCCCCTGATTCCCGACATTCAATTCCGGAAAAGACTCTGCCCAATCGTTAAAATCAGTTAAACTATCTCCCAAAAAAATAACGTCCTTTTCTTCACTTTCTTTAAATATAGATAAACGCGTTTTATAATAATCATCAAATTCATTTTCCTTATTAGTATCCGACAGCTTTGCAGATACATAATCCACAACAAAAGGAATGCCGCCCTTCAGATGAATCGCATACCCAATTACCCCGAAAAGAATTAGATTCAGAACGATTGATGAAATCGCTAGCTTTTTATACATGTTTTCAAATCCCCCTTCAATGCTACTCGTGAGACGTTTGCGCGGAACCTTTTGTGAGGTATCGTTTTTGAGAGATACCTAGGAAGGTACCTGTGCAAGGCCCAATTATGACTATTCGCAGCCTCGAATAAAAAACCAAAAGGATATCGACAAAGCGTTACCTAGTCGGTATCCCCTTTTCAGTTTATGCAATTGTAGTGTATTATCCGAATAGTGTCTTGCACAGGTACCTATTTTTTTAATCCCTATGCTCGTCAATGATCCGTGTGGCAATGCCAGCCAACTCGCCATGTTCAGTGAATTTCTCATCGAGCATATCGGTCAGAATATGTTCTAGGAAGTATTTCACACAATTCATCTCTTGAAACAGAAGGATTGTTCTTAACGCTTCTTCGTAGATTTCTATAAATAACGGCTCCGGATTGTCCTTTTGAATTTCACCGAATGCTTCATAAAGCAGATCGATTTTATCAGCAACGGATAAAATGCGGCCCTCTAACGTCTTGTCTTTACCTTCTTTAAACCGCTCTAAATATATGGCTTGGAACTCAGCTGGAAGTTCTTTTTCTACAAACTTTCTTGTCATCTGTTCCTCTACTTCACTAAATAATTGTTTCAGTTCTTTCGAAGCATATTTTACAGGCGTCTTGATATCACCTGTGAATAGTTCTGCATAATCATGATTCAGTGCCTTTTCATAGAGGACTCTCCAATCCACTTTTTGACCGGATTGCTCTTCGACGGTCCCGAGGAACTGCGCAATTTTGGTCACCTTAAATGAATGACTAGCGACAGAATGCTCCTGAAATTTGAATTTTCCTGGACAACGAATGATTTGTTCTAAATCCGATAAACTTTTAAAATATTGATGGACACCCATCTCAATCATCACCTTTCTATATTTTCTGGGGTATGTAAGTTTACTTATATTATCTTCCCTAATCCGCACGAAAGTATGCAAAAAAGCGGTTCCTAACTCTCCCCTCTCAAAAACCGATTCGACTTATTTCAAGGAAAGTCATACGATTCTCCGGCGCTATGCTAGATTTATTAAGAAGTTTTCATCGACATCTACAAACCTTTCTTGTATTTAATGCAATGCGCCCATAAAAAAATGGTCGGAGTATTAATCCGACCACCAGAATATTATGGAGAGAGCTTCTTTTAGTCCTTTACAAACCTGCCCGCTCTAGTAACGCACTTTTTTGCTTTGCTTGTCTACTTTCTTCCATACTCTCAATTTCCTCTAAGGTATAACCGCGAGTTTCAGGAACTCGGATTCGAACAAAGGCAACGCCAAGTAAACAAATAACGCCGAAGATCGCAAAAACAGCTTCTTGAGATATTGTAGCAATCATAATCGGGAACATTAACCCAACCAAGAAAGATCCTATCCAGTTAAATGATGAAGCCACTCCCGAGGCTCGCCCACGAATCATCAATGGGAATATTTCTCCTATAATGACCCAAGTTAAAGGAGCCCATGTGAATGAATAGAATGCTACATAAATACTTAAAAATACAACAATCATCATTGGATTTGCATCTGGAATTACTTTTTGCAAAATCGCCGGCAAAATAAAGGACAGCCCCATGACCGTTCCACCCAACGTTAATAGCGTACGACGTTTAAATTTATCAGCAATCACAAGGAATAGTAATGAACCTAAAACGAGAATAATCCCTTGAATAATTGGCCACATCAACGCTGTACTAGCGGCAGTTCCTGTTGCATTTTCTACAATCATTGGAATGTAGTAAAAAATTGCGTTTGCCCCCTGGAATTGTTGAAAAGCGGCAACGCCCACTCCAGCGATGAGTAAATAACGGTATTTACTACTTAATAATGAACCCCATGATGTATTTTGACTTGCCAGTTTTTCCTGTTCAGCAGCCTCTTGAATTTGATTAATTTCAGATTCAAGTGTTTCTTTAGGTCGAAGATAGCTCAAAACTCTACGTGCTTCGTCGAGTTTATTATTCTTGATTAAAAATCGTGGTGATTCAGGTAACTTCAATACGCCGAAAAATAATATCAAAGCAGGCACAGCTGCCATTGTAAGCATTAACCTCCACGCCATTGTTGCCGGTAGACCACTTAATAAATAATCAACAATGTAAGAGAGTAACATTCCAGAAACAATCATTGTTTGGTTGATGCCCGACAAACGTCCTCGTAAATGTGCGGGAGCCATTTCCGACATATAGGCTGGGACTAACGCGGAAGCAGCACCAACGGCCATTCCTAAGAAAATTCGAGCAGCTATTAAAAAATAATGTCCATTGGGAGGTGCTATTCCTGACAAAATAGACCCGATAACGAAAATTACAGCAGCTATTAAGATCATCTTGCGCCGCCCTAAACGGTCCGAAAGTTGTCCGGCCAAAGCGCCTCCGATAATTGCACCTAACATGATTGAAGATGTAATCCAGCCAATAACTGCAGCATTTTCGATATTCCAATCTTGTTGTAGAAAAGGTAAAGCGCCTGTCATAACACCAATATCATATCCAAATAAAATTCCGCCAAAAGCCCCGAAAAAGTATATGAAGCGACTTGAGACTTTCTTTTCCTTAATCATTAAAATTCCCCCTTTTAGGCTTTAAATTTCTACTTCTCCATGTTTAACCGCTTACATTTTACGTGAAATCACTTTACCGAGTGTTTCCATTCTCACTCTTCAACTTTTCCGGAATAAATTACCTCCAAGGAAGTTGAAACCCCCCCGGAGGACAAGTTATTACTTAATCACTACGTATTCCAATCCAACCAGTTTTGCATAAGTTACAATTTGGTCAGTTGTTAAATTAAGTGAAACAACCGTGTGATGTCCACCGCCATTTTCAATCCAAGCTTTAACGCCATCTTGGAAGTTAGGGAACACATTCCAAAGTACACGAGCTACTGGTAGATTAGGAGCTTCTTCAGTTGGCTCAAATGCAGTCACTTCGTTAATTAACAGTTTGAAATTTGTTCCAAAGTCAGCCATTGAAACAACGACACCGTCTCCTGCTTTTCCGTCAAACACTAATCGTGCAGGGTCTTCTCGATCACCAATACCTAAAGGAGATACAATAATCTTTGGTTTATTACTTGCTAAAGTTGGATCGACCTCAAGCATATGTGATTGAAGAATCGATTCTTGTCCTTCAGCTAATTCATATGTATAGTCTTCCATAAATCCTGTTGATTGGTTATGGCTCATCACTTTGAGCAAACGATCAAGTGCTGCAGTTTTCCAATCCCCTTCGCCAGCAAACCCATATCCCTGTCCCATTAAACGTTGAACCGCAAGACCAGGGAGCTGTTTCATCCCATGTAAATCTTCAAAGTTAGTCGTGAAAGCAGTGTATCCACCGTCATCTAGGAAACGCTTCATGGCAATTTCATAGCTAACTTGTACTTTTACACTAGCCTCCCAGTCTTCCTGACTGTTAGTTCCGTAGTCAAATTCATACAGGGTAGCATACTCCGCAAATAGATCATCAATTTCTTCTTCCTTTACAGCTTTAACGTATTGGACTAAGTCGCCAATACCAAAGTAATCCACAGTCCATCCAAATTGGATTTGCGCTTCAATTTTATCCCCATCGGTAACTGCCACATGACGCATGTTATCACCGAAACGAGCAACCTTAATGTTGAAACTTTCGTTATAAGCTGCCGCAACATCCATCCAGTCTGCGATTTGTTGTTTCACCTCAGGACGATTCCAATAACCGACAACAACTTTATTTTGTTTATTTAAACGCGCATTTATAAATCCATATTCACGGTCACCATGAGCTGATTGATTAAGATTCATAAAATCCATGTCTATCGTTTTCCATGGAATACTTTCATTAAATTGTGTCGCTAAATGAAGTAATGGTTTTTGCAATAATTTTGTACCGCGAATCCACATTTTTGCAGGTGAGAATGTATGCATCCATGTTATAACACCGACAACTTCATCACGGTAGTTAACTTCTTTCATGATACTAGTAATTTTATCGGCACTAACAGCTAAATCTTGTAATTTTAGCGTATAAGGTAAAATACCGCTTTCATTTAGTGCATCAGTTATCTTTTGCGCATTAGCCTTAACGTCCTTTAACGCTTCCTCGCCATACAACTCTTGGGCTCCTACTACAAACCAAAATTCTTTTTTCTCCATGGTTATCATAATTATCCCCTTTTCATAATTTACTATTTTCCTTGTTTCATAACCTTGTTATTTCTGCCCATAATAAGCATCTTCTCCATGCTTCCTCAGGTAATGTTTATCCAAGATCCCTTGTGGTAGTTCTTCGGCAAAACGATTTAGTTCGCGTGTATATAAATTCATTTTTGATACTTCCTCAAGAACGACACTATTCATTACCGCTTCTTGAACATCTTTTCCCCAAGTAAACGGGGCATGCCCACGTAGTAATACACCGGGAACGGCGAAAATATCTAACCCGCGTTCTTCAAATGTTTCGATAATTACTTTACCAGTTTCGACTTCATATCCATCGTCAATCTCTTCTTGGGTCAAGAAGCGAGCGCATGGTACAGAACCATAAAATGTATCCGCATGCGTGGTCCCCATTGCCGGTACATCTAGTCCCGCCTGTGCCCAAATCGTCGCCCACGTTGAATGCGTATGAACGATGCCGCCGATTTCTGGGTAATGCTTATAAAGTACAGCGTGCGTTGCTGTATCTGATGATGGATTTAACGTGCCTTCAACAACGTTTCCATCTAAATCAACAACGACCATATCACTCGCTTTCATCGTGTCATAATCAACACCACTCGGTTTGATAACAAATAAACCACTCTCACGATCAAAAGCACTTGCATTTCCCCATGTAAATTTCACGAGTCCATGTTTCGGCAAGTCCAAATTTGCTTGAAATACTTCTTCTTTCAGTTTTTCTAGCACATTCATTCCTCCTCTTTTCACTTAAATAATCAAATGAGCTACAGCAGCCTTTTCAATTACTAACCCTTTTTCATATCGCTCCATAAATTCCTCAAATCCAGTAACGTCCAGTCCATCAGGATAAATTTCTTTCCCATCAACGTCTTTAAAGACATTATTGTCGAGGAAGTCTTCTAAACTTTCATCTTGTTTTTTATTTCTCATGTAGGATGCAAGAATTGACATTCCCCATGCACCACCTTCTCCGGCTGTTTCCATCACTGAAACTGGTACATTCATTGCAGCTGCAACAATTTTTTGTCCAACGACAGGTGTGATAAATAAACCACCATGCGCTAAAATCCCATCAATAGAGACGTTTTCTTTCTTCGTCAAAATATCCATCCCTATTTTTAAAGCACCAAAGGCTGAAAATAGATGTGTTCGCATAAAATTTGCTAAGTTAAAGTTACTCTCTGGCGATCGAACAAATAAGGGGCGCCCTTGTGCTAAACCTGTAATATTCTCGCCTGAATAATAGCCATAGCTGAGCAAGCCACCACCATCCGGATCCGCCTCCAAAGCTTTATTCAACATCACTTCAAATAATTGGTTTGTGTTAACTTCTTGTCCCATCGCCTTTGAAAATTCACGGAACAAACCAAGCCATGCATTGAGATCACTTGAGCAGTTATTCGCATGTACCATTGCAACCGGACTACCATTTGGCGTAGTAACCAAATCTATTTCCGGATAAACTTTCGAAAGTTCTTTCTCTAATACAATCATGGAAAATACTGAGGTTCCGACTGAAACATTTCCAGTACGCTTCCTTACACTATTCGTAGCAACCATCCCTGTCCCCGCATCTCCTTCTGGCGGACAAATCGGGATGCCAGGTTGTAAATTCCTTGATCGATCGAGAATTTTCGCGCCAACTTGAGTTAGTTCCCCTGTTTGTTCTCCTGCAATAGAAACCTTTGGAAGAATGTCTTTTAATGTCCACGGATAATCTTTCTTAGCAATTTGATTATCAAACTGCTTGAGCATTGCTTCATTGTAATCCTGCGTAGATTCATCAATCGGGAACATGCCCGATGCATCTCCAATACCAAGAACCTTTTCCCCGGAAAGCAACCAATGAATAAAACCTGCTAAAGTTGTAATATAGTCGATGCGAGGCAAGTGTTTTTCTTCATTTAAAATTGCCTGGTACAGATGAGCAATACTCCATCTCTCAGGGATATTGAATTGAAACAAACTCGTTAATTCTTTAGCTGCAGAACTGGTTGTTGTATTACGCCATGTACGAAACGGAACAAGTTGTTCACCTGTTTTGTCAAAAGCCATATATCCATGCATCATTGCCGAAACTCCAATGGAACCAATTGTTCGAATGGTGATTCCAAATTCTAATTCAACTTTTTGTTTCATTTCACTGTAAGCCGCTTGCAAACCAGTGATAATATCAACTAAGTTGTACGTCCAAATTCCATCTTCCAGACGATTCTCCCATTCATAACTTCCAGTTGCTATTGTTTCAAAACGATTATCTATTAATACTGCTTTTATACGTGTCGATCCGAATTCAATTCCAAGTGAGGTCTCTCCCTTAGCAATCGCCTCTTGAATGTTTACTTTGTTTGTTTTCACGTTATTCCCCTTTCTGATATCTCTTTCAAAATCTCAAATCAAAAGAAAACGCTTTCTTTTTCCTCTATCTTTAATATTTCATTATTTCTTACTCTCATAACATTACAATTTCACTTTAAATGCTGTACGTACATTTGTCAACACAATAAATATTGTTGCGTACATCTTTCTTATGAAAGTCCTGGCCTCTCCTACTAAAAATAGGTGATATTCTTTTGTAATTGATTCAAAACTATGGCAAAATATATACAGACAACTTTTTGCTCAGATTAATTAGGATGCGAAATAATGAAAGAAGTGAATGTGATGAGACCAAAGTATCAATATCAAATCATCATTGATGCTATAAAAAGTAAAATACTTTCAGGCGAGTATAACGTTTCAGATAAAATACCCACTGAATCCGTTCTGCAAGAAAAGTACAATGTTAGCCGCCACACTGTTCGAAAAGCTCTTTTTGAATTATCAAATGAGGGATTTTTAAGGAGCGAGAAAGGATCTGGCACTTACGTTAGTAACCAATACCAATCCATAAATGTTAGAAATTCTAACAACAAGACAATTGGTGTAATCACAACATATATTTCTGATTATATTTTTCCATCCATTATTCGTGGAATAGAGAGTAGATTGAAGGAAGATAATTATTCCTTACTATTGGCTAGTACGAATAATGATGTTGAACAGGAGAAAAAAGCCTTGGAAATGATGTTGTCATATGGTGTGGATGGTTTGATTGTCGAACCTACAAAAAGCAACTTATACAATCCAAACATTGCCTATTATCTATCATTCAAGGAGCATGATATTCCGTTCATCATGATCAATGCTTATTACGAAGAACTAGACGTGCCTTATCTTTCTCTCGATGATGTGCAGTCAAGCTATCTGGCAACCAAAGAATTGATATCAAATGGGCACACAGAAATTGGGCTTATCTCAAAAATGGATGATTTACAAGGAAAGTTCCGAATGAAAGGATATATAAAAGCGCTCGGTGAGGCTAAATTACCCTTTCATCCAGATCTCGTTTTTTCATACGACACAGAGTCGAAGCCAGATTTGTCTACTAACTTGAGATCGTTTCTAAATGAAAATAGAGAAGTGTTAACTGCCATTGCCTGCTATAACGATGAGGTCGGCCTTGTCGTTGCAAATCAGTGCAAACAACTAGGTATTTCTATTCCAGAAGATCTATCAATTATTGGTCAAGACAATTCTTATATTGCCCAAAACGCTGATATCAAATTAACCACTTTAACTCACCCACAAGAACAAATGGGGCGCGATGCAGCGGATTGGATTATTAAAAAATTACAAGGAAGGCACGACCTGCTGAACGAATACTATTATCAACCAGATCTAATTAAAGGCGAAACCGTAAAAGATTTGACAAAAAAACAATCCAATTGAAGGTACCTGTGCAAGACACAATAATGACTATTCAAAACCCCGAATAAAAACCCAAAAGGAATTCAACAAGTCTTTATACAGCAGGTACCCTCTTTCCACTTCATGCAATTGTAGTGTATTTTCTGAATAGTGCCTTGCACAGGTACCTAATTTTCAAATCTTTTTTTGCACTGTCACCAAATCTTTGCTATGCTATTTAGGAACAGAGATGTTGAAAACTTCATACTAATTTGACCATTAGGGGAATCCTTTTAAAGGACTGAGAGACGAGTGTTTACTCCGATACCCTTATTACCTGATCGGGTTTGTACCTGCGTAGGGATGTGGCGTGTCTTCTTGTGTGTGCATAAATTTGCTTACATCCGACCACTTTCCTACCGGGAGAGTGGTCTTTTTGTGTTTAAAGGAGGAACGATGTGAAACTGATTGCCGTAACAGATGATCGACTGGCCATTCACAAATTAGCGGGGATGCTTCTTGCGATTGAACCGTATATTGACGCGGTTATTTTACGTGAGAAGTCCAAAACTGATGCCGAAGTTTTTGAATTAATCCGTAAGCTAAAGCTAGCCGGGTTTGATCAAATGAAAATAATCGTGCACGGGCGTGCGGACCTGGCAACGATGGCAAACATTCATAAAGTGCAGCTGCCTGGACATGGTTTGCCGTTGTCACTTTTAAAGGACCACTTCCCTGCGCTCTCATTTGGAAGATCGGTTCATTCATACGAAGAAGCGAAAACGGCTATGCGTGAAGGTGCGGACTGGGTTTTGTATGGTCATGTATATGAAACAAATTCGAAAGCACAATTGCCACCACGCGGAACAGATGAACTTAACAAAATCATTTCCGCACTCTCAATTCCTGTGTATGCAATTGGGGGAATTAAACCGAGCCATATTAATGATTTGGATGTAGCTGGCGTGGCTGTCATGTCGTCGATTTTCGGCAGCGACAACGCAATCACAGCTGCAAAAACCTACTATGATGCAATAAAAGGGGGAGTTTATTATGACGAAAACAATTGAGTTAAATGGCAATTCGCATGAAATACCGTCGGAGGTTGGGAACGTTCAACAGTTACTTGAAAACCTGGATCTTGCAGACCGGATTCTCATCGTTGAATTAAATAAAGAAATTGTCGCTAAAGAAGCTTATGACAAGCCAATTAAAGACCGGGATCAAATCGAAATTATTCACTTTGTGGGAGGCGGATGAGCATGCTAAAAATTGCAGATAAAACATTTTCATCACGATTATTATTGGGAACTGGTAAATACCCATCATTTGAAACGCAGAAAGAAGCGGTTCGGGTTTCAGAGGCAGAAATCTTAACGTTTGCGGTGAGAAGGATGAATATTTTTGAACCGTCGCAACCAAATTTCCTCGAACAACTTGACTTGTCGAAATATACATTATTGCCAAATACGGCCGGTGCGAAAACAGCGGAAGAAGCTGTGCGCATCGCGAAACTTGCGCAGGCTTCGGGACTTTGTGACATGGTGAAAGTTGAAATTATCGGATGTGATCACTCTTTATTGCCAGATCCTGTGGAAACGTTGCGCGCGACTGAAATGCTTCTCGAGGAAGGATTCATCGTACTGCCATATACGTCAGATGATGTCGTTCTGGCCCGCCGATTATGCGAAATGGGGGTTCACGCAATCATGCCTGGTGCATCCCCGATTGGATCAGGTCGCGGAATTTTAAACCCGCTAAACTTGTCATTCATTATCGAACAATCGAATGTGCCCGTTATTATCGATGCCGGTATCGGCTCCCCGAAAGACGCCGCCCATGCGATGGAACTTGGTGCGGACGCCGTGTTATTGAATACAGCCGTTTCGGAAGCGGCGGATCCTGTGAAAATGGCTATCGCAATGAAACTCGCAATTGAAGCGGGACGCCTCGGATATGAAGCTGGGCGGATGCCGGAACGTGATTATGCCGTTGCGAGTAGCCCGATGGAAGGATTGCTACCCAATTGAACGAACGCTATTCACGTCAAGAATTATTCACGCCAATCGGTGAAGAAGGTCAGGCGTTAATTCGCAACGCAAGTGTATTCATCCTTGGGGCTGGTGCACTTGGTTCTTCTGCCGGCGAAATGCTCGTCCGCGCCGGTATCGGACGAATCACAATCGTCGACCGCGACATTATTGACTGGACCAACTTACACCGCCAACAACTGTACACCGAACAAGACGTCATCGATCAATTGCCGAAAGCTGTGGCGGCGGAAAAACGATTGACCGCCATTAATAGTGATGTCGATGTAACGGGAATTGTCGTCGATGTCACTCCCGATAATGTGCTGGATTTAATCAAGGGGCATGATTTTATTGTAGACGGAACAGATAATATCGAAATCCGCCTGCTTGCCAACGACGCGGCGTTAAAGCTTGGCGGCATTCCCTTTTTCATGGGGGCTTGCGTCGGCAGTTATGGGCTAACCTTCCCGATTGGAATTAAAAACGGACAACCTTGTCTTCACTGTTTACTTGAAACATTACCTGCACAAACGATGACGTGTGACACAGTGGGCGTCATTAGCCCAATCGTTGTCACAACTGCGGCACGCCAAGTTGCAGACGTACTAAAATATGTCACCGGCACAAAATTTCCACCAAAACTGCAGTCCACAAACTTATGGACAGGTGAACGTGCGTCGATCGATGTCAGCAAGTTGAAGAAGGATAATTGTCCGAGCTGTTCTGAGAATCCTACCTATCCATTTCTTTCAGCCAAAGAATCGATGCGCACAGCAGTGCTTTGCGGTCGCGACACTGTCCAATTATCATGGCCAAAAAGTCGTCAGTTTGAACTCGACGCTTTCGCGGAATCCATTCGTGGAACCGTATCAAAACTCGTACACAACCCACATCTACTCGCTTGTGAATACGACGGCCATCGACTCGTTCTTTTTCGCGACGGCCGCATGCTCATACACGGAACGAAAGATATTGTAGCGGCGAAGAAAATTGCTGCGGGCTTGTTGGGATGAATGAATAAAAGAAGAATCCGTATTCATCACGGATTCTTCTCTCAATCTGAAAATATTTCTAAAATCGTCACCGTTTCAATCAAAATATCTTCAATATCTGCTTCGTTGAAGAAAAATGTTTTTTGATCGACTTGTCCATTTGGATATAAACAAGCGCCATAGTCAAAATATCCGATTGTCCCGCCATTATTATATAAAGGTAATAGCTTCATCTCTATATCTCCCTAACCTATTTATAGTTCACTTTTTATTTGTTTGTACACTAGCGTTCTTTTTATTGGCCTGATCAACCAGACAACTAGTATAAAAACCGCCCACATCGCAATAGTTGAGAGCATCAATAACAAACTTTCTGGCATTATTAGCAATAGGGTAGCAGTTAATAGATTAAAAAAGAGGATAAAAATAATAATAAAAACCAGTGTTTTGAATTGTTTTTTTCCTTCTTGAATATATTTATTTAATTGTTCTCCAGTTGGATTTACAGCTTTTCTTCTTTTCTTTAAGCCTTTGTTAATAGCATTAGTGGTTAACTTCACACTAATAAAACCAATAATCGTCCCTAAAACCATGCAAATCCAGACTATACTAACTGGTTTAAGACCAATATCCAATGAAGCTTTACTCATAAATGCATAGAAGAGAATCGCTACAAAACTTGTTATAACTACGAGGCCACTACTTTTCCTCTCTGCAATCGTAAAAAACTCATTCATCTCAAAATCAAAGTATAAATGAGAATTGAGTTCTTTATCTTGATAAATTGCAACATAGGACCTTCCCAATCTACCTCACATCCTTTACTGTCAACCAAACACTGTGCCTAAACCATTTATAAATCCCTCTACAGACAGCATTACCAACCGATTTTATTCCTTCTTCGGCTGTTTTGATCATACAATCCCCATAATGGTTACACTATTATTTAATCATATTCAGACAACAATATCCTCTCCGCCTACGCGTAAAAATCAATGTCCGCTCTAATAATAGGCACGCTATACTTTTCTACTTTTAAGACAATGTCTTAAAACCCCCATCGACTCGCTCTTTTTCGCGACGGGCGCATGCTTGTACACGGAACGAAGGATATTGTAGCGGCAAAGAAAATTGCTGCGGAATTATTGGGATGAATTAACACACATGAAAAGGGACTATAAACCACAATGGTTTTAGTCCCTTCATATAAATCTATGATAATTTATATTCTTCGAAGGTTTCGTTCGACATCTCAGGTATAATAAAGCCTAAGGAATGGAAATTTGATAATTCAACAAACAGTCCGTAAAGGGGAAAATCAGTATGACAAAGAAAAAGGTGCTGGTAATAGCTGTCATAATACTGTTCACTGTTCTATTCGTGAAAGTTATTAAAAAAGATATATGGGAAGTCAATGAAACCATGTTGAAACAGGAAGTACTGAGCATTGAAGAATCCGCAGAGTCGGTGAATTTATCCGATGGGACGCCATTCGAATGGGATCTTGTGTATTCGTTTGACCCATATACATCCAAAGATATTATCTATGAGACCGTCGGCTACAAGTGGGGAACAATTAGTGAAACAGTCAGTGAAGGTATGAATCAATTGGTTTTCATGAAGGATGGAAAAGTGGTTTGTTATTTATATGGATACCCTGCGAATAATGGATACGGCATTTATTTCAGGGATCACACTTCTACTAAATCAACTCCTGCCTCTTTGCTCAGAGCACAAGATGATTTAACTTTTCAGGTTGATAGAAGAGATGGTTATATCTATTTGATGAAAAATTAAGGGAATGAGAGGAGATGGTTTTAACGGATGTATATTAAAATCGGTCTGGCTATATATTGTTTAAGTTTGGGTCCGTTTCTTGTAGGCCTGTATTTGGTAGAAGCAAGAACGGCCTATTTTACTACGGGCTTTGCAGTACTTTGGATGGGAATTATTATGATAAGCATAGGTGTTATTAAAAGAGATAGATTGTTACATTAAATATGGACTACATTTCAATTTAATTAGGAGGAATGGTTTTGAAAAATAACAAGCAATCTATTTATATTAATATGAGTTTGGGTACGATCGGTATTTTACTTATTGCTTTAGCTGCAATCGGGCATCTAGCTAAAGTAAATGATTATAATGGAAGCTTAATGATATCTCTTGGCGTTATATTAACGATTGTCTATATCAATTACTTAGAAAAGAAAGCAGGCATAAATAAAATACTCATTTGGGTTAGATCTGGTGTGTATATGGTTTTATTTTTTTCTCTATCATATTTCTTATACTTCTAATCATTTCTTGAAACCCCCGCGCGATATTTTACGTATACTCAATTAGTAAGTTCTTTTACTAGAGAGCAGGCGACGTATTATGAATAAAAAACGTCCAGGTTTATTATTTTTAACAATAAGTGTTTGGATTGCTTATCTTGTTTGTGCACTAATCTTTGGATTCAGCGTATGGCTTGTTAAGGGGCTAAGTATTGCAGCTATTATCCTTTTGGGAATATTGCTGTTTCGAGCGAAATAATTGTAAAAAAGGGGGGCACTATTATGTCTTTTACTACAATTTTGGTATTTCTCACAATGGCAGCCTTAGGATTTACGATAGATGATGTAGCAAAAGTCAAAAAAGAAAATAAAAGACTTAAAGAAGAAATCGAAAAAATAAAAAGTACCTATCAATTGGGGGAATAAAATGAAACGGTTAACAACACTAGTAGTCCTGTTGATATTTGTTTTAAGTGCCTGTACTAACAATCCAAAATCAAATACGATTTCCGCTGTTGAATTAACAGAGAGAGAGCGTGCAATAATTTCAACTACTTCAGATAAATCATTTGTATTCGACTTCAATATTGACAGTGATTATAAAGAAGTATCAGTATGGGTTGAAAAATATGAATCAGGTAAATTGGTTAATGATGCAATAAGCTCTTTAATAACAGATGTAGAGGGAAAAGGTTCTATTATTTTTACAACTTCTAAACCAGATGAAGATGGAAAACAGCAGACATTTAATATTGGAATTAGCGGTAAGAGTGGTATGGGTTCTGTAAGTAATTTTGAGGATAATCTTGATGATATGGCAAGCGTTTGGGACAACCTCCAAGGCAAGAATAATCCTATCGAAGGTGAGCTAGTGTTAGCATATTTCGGTTATTCAAGTGATGGAAGGATGAGTAGTCTTTCAATTGATTTTTTTGAAGATCCGGAAGGTCATATGAATGAATTAGATAAATATGACGTTGCTTACCTTCTGAAAGCTAAATTTACTAAGACAAAAGGACCTTAAAGAAGTCCTTTTTTTTATGGCTTCAGAAAGAATATCGAAAAACGAATTTAGAAAAAGCACCACCTGTTATTTGTGGTGCTGCATGGTATGGTGTTTGCTTGCACCTATATTAATTTCACTAAACCAACAATGATCGCAATAGAAAGTAATATCTTGCTCTTCGTCATAAATTTTGGAATGGTTAACTTCAATACCACCGCAAATACAGCTAAGACACCCCAAACTATCGCCAAAGCTCTTTGCCCTGTATCGTTTGTAGGCAATGCTGTAAACGCAAGATAAGCCAAAAGTATGCCCAACAGCATATTAATAATAAAAATACTATTTCCTGTTTCACTTTTACGTCTATATAATAAAATTTGAATAATGATTGCTGTTATTAGTAAAATGATAAATCCTATACTTAAAACGCCCAGTGCCATAAAAAATGCTCCTCACTAGATCCTTTAATTCATTTTTGCAAACGCTACTAGGGAACCCTTATCGCAAGATTCGAAACCATTTTTTTCGTAAAAATGTCTTACATCTGGCGCTTCCTCGGTCATTAAAACTTTTTGACGAACGTTTTTATATTTCTTTAGAACCTGTTGCATCAGTTGAGTAGCAATACCTTGATTTTGAAGAGAATTTAACACAAGAATATCTTGAATATAGATTATAGTTAATCCATCCCCAACAACCCGAATTAACCCCACTAATTCTTCCTCTTTCCAAGCAGTTATAACTTCCAACGATTGCTCTACCGCCTGTTGAAGACCTTCTAAATCTTGTGTATAAGCATACCATCCTACGTCATTATATAATCTTTCTAATTGTTCCACATTTATCTTTTTACTATTATCAAAGTTTATTTTCAATCATTTTTCCTCCTCAAAGTATATTAATTTTGAAGAGTTGATCCACAATTTATCCACTGTCTTATACCTCCTTTAAAGAAGTTGTGATCATTATGTAATTCCAACATGATTCAATAATTTTATTTTCGCTCATTTTTCCGCTTGGTTTTCCGATTCTTCGGATCCATGTACGCATAAAAATAGAGTTTATCTGGAAGATCAAAAGTCTCTTTGGCTATCTCCATATTTGTATAGGATACGCCATCCCTTATGCGCACGCCCTCATTTTTCGAATCAACGACTGTGACTGGACCATCGTTTTGCATCGCAAGTTTTTTCGCAAGGCGCTCTGTATGTTCATTTTCATTTAATACAACATGCATAATCCAATCATTATCCTTTTCATCCATCTTAATATTCGCCTTCCCTTCTCTAGCCTCACAGATCAACCATTCATATAGTTAAATTATATCACCACTTGAGTTGTTAATGATAGAGATGATTTAATATTGCCAATAAGGTCTTTGGATAATCGGATTTTCTCATTTTAAAATACTTTACTTGCTGACATTTACCCTAGCAAAATTTATTTTTGCTGGTTTGACAAAAAATCCTGATTATGAATACCTCACAAACATTGTACCTTAGGCGATTTACAACCGCCCCACTATCTTAAAAACTACATTTCTCGACGCCGACAAACGTGATTAGACTAGGCTTTGAAGAATACTGGGAAAATTGATTTTTGCCAGGGTGTTCGTGAATTTGTCCGGTTCGACTCGTTTTAAAATATAAAATACGATTGTCTCACCCGGGAATAAACAGTATCGTGCACGGTCGAAAGGGCCGTATATTGGAAAACTTTGAAGAGGTACTTACGCAATATGAACCAATGATTTCAGCAGCCATGAGAAAACTCAATATTTACCGTGATCATGAAAGTTTTCGCCAGGCAGGTCGCGTTGCATTATGGCAGGCTTGGACGCGTTATGAGGAAGGAACAGGACATTTTGCGCCATTTGCATCTGTAAGTATTCGAGGCGCAATGCTTGATCTAATCAAGAAAGAAGTACGATTCGAGGAAAATGTTATTCAAACTGAGGATGATGTGCTCGAGTTTTTGAACGACACTGAAAGCACTGATAGCCCAACGTCTGATGTATGGTCGGATCGACTCCGCCAGGCATTCAAAGTATTGAATAATGCTGAACGAGAATTTATCCAGTGGTATTTTTTAGAGGGATTATCGCAGGCAGAGTGTGCTGAAAAAGCAGGTGTTTCTGTTGCGGGTATTAAAAAGAGGCGGCAGCGGATGATTTTGAAATTGAGGGAGGCATTACAGGATTGTACATCTCAAGAAGTTACTTCCATATAATGAATCTTATGCACTTTTGAAGGTACCTGTGCAAGGTGCAATTATGACAATTCACCACGCTGGATAAACAATCAAAGGGATATCGACAAAGTGTTACACAGTCGATATCCCCTTTTCACCTTATGCAATTGTAGTGTATTATCTGAATAGTGCCTTGCACAGGTACCTAAAATCCAGATGCCAAATGCATAACATTATTGCAAGATTTCTGCGTGATCCATCCGCAATGATTTTAAATCACTTCCAGATGGATTTTGGAATAATTGGATACCAAATTCCGGTGCTACGGCAAAAAGATGGTCGAAGATATCGGATTGGGTTGTTTCGTACACGCCCCATCTCACATCATTTGTAAACGCGTAAATTTCGATAGGCAATCCCGTTTCGCTAGGTGCCAACTGCCTTACCATTAAGAGCATCTCTTGATTGATCCCCGGATGGTTTTGGACATAATTATTGATATATACCCTGAAAACGCCGATATTTGTCAAGGCTCTTCCATTCACTGGATTCGACGGGTTAATTTTGTTCTGAGTATTATACTTAGCAATTTCACGTTCCCTACTGATGATATAATCTGATAGGTAGTGAATATCTTTGAAATTAGTAATCATCTCATCTGTGCAAAAGGAAATACTCGTTGTATCGACAAATACCGACCGCTTGATTCTTCGCCCCCCGGATTTTTGCATTCCTCTCCAATTAATAAATGAATCGGATATCAGGGCGTAGCTTGGAATCGCCGTAATTGTTTTATCAAAATTCTGGACCATTACTGTATTTAACGAGATATCTAGTACATCCCCATCTGCCCCGTATTTAGGCATTTCAATCCAGTCTCCCACTCGAACCATATCATTAGAAGTCAACTGAATCCCCGCAACGAGGCCGAGTAAGGAATCTTTAAATACCAACATCAGGACAGCTGAAAGAGCACCAATTCCACTGAGCAGCAATAGTGGACTCTTGCCCATCAGGTTTGCAATAACCAATATAATCCCAAGCGTTACGACAATAATCTTAACCACTTGTATATATCCCTTAACTGGCTTGACCTTGGAGATTTCATAGGTTTGATATATATCGTTCACTGCATTTAGAAGGCTGTTGATAATGATTAACCCCATAATAATTAAATAGGATATCGCAGCTTTTTCTATCAAAAATTGATAGGCCGGGAAGGCAAAAGCGAAGTAATATATAATAATGACAGGAACAATATGAGATAGCTTATGAAAAACCTTCCTATCCAAAAGCATATTATCCCACTTGAATTTTGTTCTCCTAACAACTTGAGTGATGATTCGGATGACTACCTTCTTCGTGATTAGATTTGCCAATACACAAATGATCGCAATGAAAAAAAGCATAACTATAATAGAAAGGTAATCAACTAAGGTAGGATCCAATTCAAATTTTAGAAGCTGCCTACTAATGAAATCCATCTAGTCCCTCCATTGTTTGTTTTGCAACAAAATAATTCAATAGGATTTCGACTAAGTGTTATTTAGTCGATAGCCTCTTTCTTACGCTATGCAGTATTAGACTATTTTAGGAATAGCTTCTTGCAAAATATGCTTTTTAATATCGTCGGATCGACTTATGACGGTACCTGTGCAAGGTGCAATTATGACTATTCATCAATTCGAGTAAATATCCACAATGGATATCGACAAAGTGTTATAAATTCGATATCCATTTTTCACATTATGCAATTGTAGTGTATTAACTGAATAGTGTCTAGCACAGGTACCTTAAATTTAGAAATCTAAAAATAGAAAAGTCGACTAAGCATTCTCTAGTCGACTTTCCTCTTTACTTTAGTGATAGTACTCCCCTAGTATCTCGTTCATTTCACGAACCTGTTTTGCTAAGTCTTCTGTACCTCGCCCTAATAAATCATAAAATAGCTTTCTGGCTTCAAAATCATATTGTGATGGAGACATCGTATAAATTGAACTCAGAAAGTGCTCCATATCAGCTATAATTGTTAATACATTCTTTTTTAGCGCATGCGTGTCCTCGTAATTTGCATCTGTATTAATAACCATATATTTCACTTCTTTTAATCGGCTTTTTAGCTTTAAATTTACATCATAACCGTCCTCAACAAAGTATGTACCAATATCATTTTCACGTTCTATCAAGGTATCAAAATAGTCACCTGAATCTCTTAAGATGGGAAAAAAATCTTCATCTAATAACTCTCTGAAAGCAAAAAAGTCTTCTGCTTTTTTGTCATTATCATTAATCAAAATTACTAAACCTGCTATTAACACAACAACAACTGCTGAAATCGGTATGATGATTTTCTTCTTCACTTCAATTCAATCTCCTTAATAAATAGCTCTACTCAATAAATTCTGCTTCCACATGCGGGAGCGTTATTTGATACCCTGCTTGAGATTCATAAGTGTGCGAACCTTTAACAGGCCCATAAACCGTCACGATATCTTCTTTAACAAATGGTGTTGTTCCTGTGTAAGTAACGTACACAACATCATTAGAACTATAACCGTAAGATTTTTTTGTGACGCCAAGCCTTATAACAGTAGAGGTTGCATCCTCCATGATTTGCAACACTTCGCCGCGATACTTAATAAAGTCTCCATAATGTTTGTCAGGATTCTTTTCCAGTTCAGCAAAACGGATATCTTTTGCATTTGCTTTCTTTTGTGCAATCTGTTCTTTTTGTTGTTTTTTTAATTCTTTATACGAAATGGAATTTTTAATATCCAAAAACTCTTGACCCAGAATAATTGAGTATTTGTTACCTCCCCAGGTATCTTCGCTTATCTTAATGGTATTTGCTTCAAATCTACCTTCAACATCTTCTATGCTTTCCAACACTTCATATAATTCCCCATTAACCCGAGAATCGACATCAAAAGATAGCCAAACGCCATATTCCCCATTTATTAAGAGGGTATCTTCATTTAAACCAGCATAATGAAGGCTAATCTTTCCATCCTTTACTTTCATTTCTTCACGTTCCCAAGAAAGATCTTTTAGAATTGGGTCATCAAAATCCTTTATGCCTTCATCGCTTACAATCATTTTGGTAAATCCAATCTCAACTTTTGTCCCGTCTGGTATGTTCGTGGATAACTCAATATCTATTGAATTATCATCTTTGTCGTATGTAAAATCTGACACTTCATGTTTGAACTCATCGAAGTCAATAACTATATTTGATTCTTTCTCTACTTCTTGCTCTTGTGCTAAAGTTGAGGATGAATTTGTATCTCGATCAAGCTCCAGACATATGATCAACACCGCTAATGGGGCTATAGACCATAACAGGCCCTTCTTCGCCCAACTTTTCCGAAGAATTAAGCCTATAATTGATATAACCAGTAAAATAATAAAGATAAGTAAACTGCCGAGTCCAAACAATGGTATTAAAATATCCATTAAAAAACTTCCACCTTTTCGTATATGTATTGTTCAAAAGTCTCCCGCTTCTGTAAAATTTTTGTTGAAATTCCTTAGAATCGGATGTATTAGTGCCTTTACCTGTAGCCTTGTCTATCTGACGGCCTATGATAAGTGCTGAAAGGATTTAGACAAAAAAACATTAATCTAACTTTCCTCATGATGAATTCCTCCTATTTTTAATCTATGCAATTATACAATATACCTATAAAAGTTACTAGATGAAATAAAAGGTAAAACCTTTTCTCTATGGAAATCAAAAAAAGCACCCTAATTACCCGGGTGCTTTTGAATTAAGCTTAATGCTTCACTTTTCTTCTAATAATGCTCTATACGCTTCTTCATCGCCGAATTGTGTTGAAAAATAGGTAGGAACATCACTAACATTTTTCATAGTAATAGGGTTTCTATTATTCAGTTGATCAATTATGATTTCAAAAGTGTCTTCAGTGGTTAATCTAATTTCAAAATCCTGTTTATCGCTCTTTATTTTATACGCATGGCTCTCTGTTTCTCCATAAACGCCTTTATCAACTTCCCGATTATCAATATATTGAACAAAGCTGTTCTCATCTGGTTGAAAGGCCATTTGAACAAAATATCCACTTCCATCTCGATCACTCTGATAACTGCCCTTCAAATCAGGACTGACGTTAGATGTACATCCTACTAAAAGCAAAACAATTGCCAAAGATAAAGTAGTGACTATTCTCCGCATAATTCAGCCCACCTAAGTTTGTTTTTTTGTAACTTGAAAGGTACCTGTGCAAGACACACTAATGACAATTCAGAGCCTTGGATAAAAAACCAAATGAAGATCAACAAAGCCATACCCAGCCTCTACTCCCTCTTCACTTTATACAATTGTAGTTAATAAACTGAATAGTGTCTTGCACAGGTACCTAAATCTCCTCCCCCACTCCCCTTATAAGTGTTTCAATCGCTCTCAATACCGACTTTCCCAACTCTGACTAGTTCTAATGTCATTGCTTTATTGACTTTAATGTGGATAGTGGTGACTAATGAAAGATATAAAGAGAACCGTTGATAAGCAAGGCGCTAGAACATGGACTGAATTTTCCCAATTGTGTTATAACCGTTAGCTTGATAGAGTTAAATTGTACCAAAATACGCTATAGAAAAGGGGAAACCATTCATGAAATTTTCTATGAAACTCGTCGCTAGTCTTTTACTTGCGATGTCCTTGCTTATCCCGGTAGCCGGAGCAAGCGCCAGCAACAACGCACAAGACTTAAGTGAAATAAAGGAAAAACAGCGATCTCTTCGAGGGGAAACATTTCGCGTACTTATCGATACAACCGCTTCAAATTTAAACGCAACGACCATGAAGGAAGTTAAAGTCCGCAATCAGTTTAGTGCCAACTCCTTTACAACGGATGTGACGGAAAAGGAATATCAGGCATTAAAAAGTATTCCAGGCGTGAAAGTCGAAAAAGTGGAAATTCTGTCCATTCAAGCAGATATGAAATCTTTGAAACTGAATGACGAAATAGGAACAGCAGCTGCAAGTCAATCCATTCCTTGGGGAATAAAAGCAATTTACAATAATAACTCCTTAACACAAACATCAGGTGGAAATAACGTCCGCATTGCGATACTCGACACAGGCGTCACCGTAAGTCATGCGGATTTATACTATAATGCGGAACAATGTAAAGACTTCACGCAAACCCCAACGGTAGTGAACGGGACCTGTACGGATCGACAAGGTCACGGAACACACGTAGCAGGCTCCGCGCTTGCTGAAGGTGGCGATGATCGCAAAGGTGTTTATGGCGTCGCACCTAACGCAAAAATTTGGGCTTACAAAGTATTAGGAGATGATGGAAGTGGATACGCAGATGATATTGCCAATGCAATCCGTCATGTGGCCGACCAAGCATCTTCGCTCAAAGTGAAAACAGTCATTAATATGTCACTAGGCTCCAGTGGTGAAAGCTCCCTTATTACAAACGCAGTGAACTACGCATACAGTAAAGGGGTTTTGGTAGTCGCTGCTGCTGGTAACAGCGGTTATGCACCAGGCTCAATAGGCTATCCGGCAGCGTTACCAACAGCAATCGCAGTCGCAAACCTAGAAAATGTCATTCAAAACGGCACTTATCGTGTGGCGAACTCATCTTCACGTGGCTACACGGCCACTGCAGGTGATTATGTCATTCAAAAAGGTGATGTTGAAATCTCTGCACCTGGTACAGCCATATTCTCAGCATGGAACAATGGCGGCTATGCAACAATAAGCGGTACATCAATGGCTTCTCCCCATGTAGCGGGTCTAGCAGCAAAAATTTGGGCGGAAAATCCAAGCTTCACAAATGTACAATTGCGTGCAAACCTTCAAAATCGTGCCAAAGCGTACGACATCCGTGGCGGTTACTACGCAGGTACAAATGATGATATCGCATCTGGATTTGGTTTTGCGCGAGTAAAGTAATAAACACCCCCGTATTACGCACACCATAAATATAATCTATGAAAAAGCAGTCCTTCATTGGACTGTTTTCTCATCTATCGATAGTTGTAAGTGTGCTATAATTTGATTAATCAAATTATTGTGGGGTGATTAGATAAATGAATATCGGCTCCCTTATGAAATATCACCGCTTACGAAATGGTATGACGCAAGCAGAACTATCCGAAGGTATTTGCTCCGTTTCACATTTAAGTAAAATTGAATCCAATAAATACACACCACACAAAGAAACGCTGGAAGATTTATTCAATCGAATGAAGATCGCTTGGGAAATTGAAACGCATGTTTATAAAAACTTTGAAAATAAGTTAAGGGAATTTATTGGATATGCGATCTATTATGATTTGGAATCAATGGAAAACCTGTACATGGCGTTACAGAAAGACGAAGAATATCTGCAGTCTACTGATTTATTGAATAAATATGAGTTGTATAAGCTACGTTATTACTTGTTTAAAAAAGATATGAGTAAAGCGAAGCAGCAAATGCTGCTGATTGATAAATTAACGCAGACATTTAATGCCTCTGAAAAAATTATTTCAGATGTGATTTCCGTCATGTATCATATAGCCATCGGTAATGACAATCACGCGGAGCAACTGTATGCAAAAATTGACGAAGATGTAGATATCAGGAATAGCACAAATATATTTGAAGGTGAATACTTTTATCAAAGGGCATGGCTGCTACATAAAAGGGCTCAATATGATAAATCCTCTTATTATGCAGGTTTTGCCATTGATCACTTCCAAAAGGACTGTAATTACATCCGCCTCATGCATGCGCAGATGCTTCAAGCCATCAACTTTACGAACCAAGATTACTATTTATGGGCAGAAGATCTATTTTCTATCCTGATTCGAAACACCAAAATGATGAAACAGGAAGAGCTGTATCACCACACACTTTACAATTTCTCCGTATTGCAAGAACGTATGGGAAATCACGAAAATGCCTATGAACTTCTTGTTAAATTGAAAAACATGATTTCTAAAGAAAGTGCATTTTATGATTCGGTATTATTAAACCTGCTGCATACCTCAATTGGAACTGATCGTGAATCGTCAAAAACACTTGAAGAATTACGCGAAAGAGCCAATCAGTCCGATGAACCCTATTTGAAGATTCAATTGACGTATTTTGAGAAAATGAAACACAGTCACCAAGAGCTATATGACTATTGCGAGGAAATCATGTTTCCTTTCTTGAATCAGTTTGGTGATATTAGAGAAGGACGAAGAATGGCGTTACGCCTCGCGAAATACCACACGGAAAAACGCAATTACGAGAAAGCGTACTTTTATTATAACTATTACAATGAAAAAGGAGATGGAGACCATGAAAAAGAAGGTTAAAGTATTATTTTTGGCATTCTGTTTAATTTCATCATTTACAATGAGTCACGGCTTTGAAAAGACTACAAATATCGAAATAGCCTATGATACTATAAGTTCCAAGAAAGGCCCCGGAAGTCCAATAGAAGTAATGCCGCCACAGACGTGAAATCGTATTTATGAAATGTTTTTGAATAAAAAGCCAGGAGATATCGACAGTATTCTTAGTCGGCACCCCCTGGCTTATTTTATTACCCGATTATCTCTTCACACCTTTATACTTTTCTATAGATTGATTACAGTCAATAATCGCATCCTGTAGTTTTTCCCCATCTATATCTTCTTTAATAGAGTGTAATAACGATCTATATCGTGACATATTTTCTTCAATAACATTAAGATAACCCGCTTCAATCAATGTCTTCGAGGAAAGCTTCTTAAAAGTCCCAGTAGTTAGTATTGTATTAATCTCATCTACCGCTAAATTTCTGCGAAGATTAATTATTTTTTGATCACTTAGTATTTCCAATACTGCCATTATCAAACTATGTTTCGAGTATTTGTTAAAATCGATGAAAATTATGTAAAATATAATTGAAAAGGCGAATATATATACTGAACAAAGTATTATAAATTGAATCATTTCTAAATCAACTTTATTAGCAACGAACGAAAGTAGTATTGGAACGATAAAAGCGATCCATGCTATCCCAAGTTGAAATAGCGTTAAGACTGACACTTTATTCTTTTCCTTTTTCAAATGAAAATTTAAATAGTCCTCAATTGGATTTAGTACCTTATCATCCCGCAGATCAAGGTTCAATGTTAGGGAAACGCTATCAATAAACTCAGCGTTTGATTTTTTCTCTAAGTAATGAACATCATTATAGTCAGACTTTATTTTTTTCTGAACTACTTTACTTATTATAAAACAGACTAACAGAAAGCTTACTACAGAAATAAGAAAATACTGGGGGAAGAATTGGGTACTAATAATAATTACAGCACTTATGATCCCTGCGAGTATTAATAATCCAAGCACCGGTTTATGTAACTCACTGATTCGTTTGTATCCGTTTTTAAAGCTGAAAATATCCTTATATATATCCATTAACTCATTTAATTGCATCATGAATCCATCTCTCCACTTGTAAGTATTTTTGTACATAAATCAAAGGGATATCGACATAATATGCAGTCGGTATCCCCTTCTCATTAAATGCATTTGTAGTAAATTTACTGGTTAAAGTCATCCATGGTCCATCTACTTTATCATAGTTCAATTATATCATTATTATAAATACTTTCACATACTGAATAACCCCTAGGCCATCCCATGTACTTGAAATCGTCTTGAAAGTTCCAATAACTCCAGCAAATTATGTTAAACTATGATTAATAACAATTAGCATAAATAGAGATGTAGATTGTGTTGATGGGGGTATTTTATGAAACGTGTCTTGAGTATTTTGCTCGTACTTATCTTGTTAACCGGATGTAATCCTAAGGGTAACGGGATGGATCATTCCAATGAGGATCTTGAAATGGACTACACGACTGCAATTTATTATTCACCGCATGCGGACGATGAAGTTCTTAGTATGGGATCAGGGATATTACATAATTTAGCGCTGGGTAAAGAAGTGATTGTCGTGCTTCTTTCAAAAGGACTGGCTAGCAATGCGATTAATATTGTCAATGAAAAACTAGAAAAAGAAGGGCATTCGCCCATTACACCTGAAGAATTTGGCCAAGCACGTGTTGAGGAGTTTAGAAACTCAGTTACTAGCTTGGGTGTAAGTGAAGATAATATTTATATTTATGATTTAGATGATGGACAGTTTACTTCAAATGATGTGGCTTCAATCATAAATGACTTTGTAGACAAATACCCAAATGCGCTCCATAATGCGATGTCATACAATGATCCACATTCCGATCATGCGGCAACCGGGCAAGCAGTGAGTGAGTTGATAGAAAATGGTGATATCCAACACGGCCTCTATTACCTTCCCATTCAAGAGCATAACAACATGGACTTTGAGGGTGTTTATACTGTTCCTGAAGATCGTGTTGATGCGTTTGAACAGGCATTAAAGGCTTACGGGAAATGGTCTCCGGAAGATAAATCTTATAGCATCGGTTACCTGTCCGTGCGAAACTATTTCGAGCTTGCAGAAAAGTCACTTGAAGGTCGTTGGCATCACTAATGGATAATGATTAGGCGTTAAGAAAGGTATAGAGATGAGTTTATTAAACGATGGTTCACTACCGAAAAAAAAGCGCATAAATTCACTAGATATGACACGGGGTTTAATTGTCTTCTTATCTGTTTTTTTAAGCAGCTTACCTGCCGGGGTTTATGAGTTTGCACAGCATGCCGAGTGGTATGGTGTCACGTTTATCGATTTTATTTTCCCGGGATTTTTAACTGTATTTGGCGTCAGTTTAGCCATTGCTTATCAAAATAGGGTTAGGTGGAAGCGACAGTTTAAAGTGGCATTTAAGCTTATTTTGTTTGGGCTAGTCTTCAATATGGTCATGGCTTGGTCGATTGATTTTTCAACTTTACGATTTACTGGTGTTCTGCAAATGTATTCTGTTATTGGAATTGTTGGCGCAGTCATTATCTACTATATAAAGTCACCTGTAAAACTTACAATTTTAGGCATCTTGGTTATGGGAATTTATAGCGTTCTATTTTTAGTTATAGGAGGCGCTTGTGAAGGCGGCGTAATCGAGCCGTTTTGTAATCCTTCATGGACAATTGATAAGGTTGTTTTCGGGGAATCACATACTTATGCTCAGGGCACAAGAGGCTTTGATCCAGAAGGGATTCCCATCATTTTTGGCGCGCTTGGGAATATTATTTTTGGACTTGCTGCAGGTAGGTTACTCATTCAAAGTAATCAAACAAGCTTTAATCCAAAGCTTATTCTACACGGGATTTCCTTAATTTTATTGGCTTTTCTTTTATCATCCATTCTACCATTTGGTAAAAAAATGTGGGCGCCTTCCTTTAGTTTATTGACTGCAGGGGTCACATCATTAGTCCTGGCATTTTTTCATACCTTTTTCGACAGGAATCCAGTTTCTCATATCGGGAAAGTTGTTTCAGAGAAGATTACTTGGTTCTTAGTCGCATTTGGTCGAAATAGTTTTCTCATCTATTTCGGGAAATACGTGTTAATTTCACTTTTACTCAATATTGGCATCCAAAAGAATGGCCAATTGACATCACTGTATCAAACAATCTATGGATGGATTGAACAAACCAGTTTTCATCCTCCGCTTACATACGCATTTTTAATGGTTGGGTTTTGGACATTCGTCGCTTTGATTCTAAATAAATATAAAGTGTATGTGAAGGTATAGTACGTGCAAATTGCAAATATGCCAATTCACTACTATGAATAAAATACCTAGGGGATACCGACAAAGTGTTACACAATCAGTATCCCTTTTTTATACAATTGATCGATGAAATGCTCATTGGAAGAAATTGTGATATCTTCTCCTAGACACATGTATTAGACTTAGTTATTGGTACTCTTTACATCCCTTGCTCTGGCAGGATTTTCGATTGAGGTCCTTCAATATAATTTTTAATGGAATTGAAAAGAAATTGCTATACTTAAGAATGTCCAACTATTTTTAGTCAGTTAACAAGTATGTCGCATGATTCAGCCAATGCGCTGATAATCGACGAATTGTTTTATATTAGAATACTGTCTTTTAAGCCGAAATAATATCTATGAAACAGTGTTGTGTAAATCGATTATTATTTCGCGTATTTCCTCGAGTTCTTCTTTGCCAATTATTCCACCCTTTACCTTAATATGTACTAGCCTAGGTTCAATTTTCTTTTGACTTCTCTGTTTAAAAGTTAATACTCTTTGATATGATTCTAAGTCGAGTTCTTTAATTTCCACAAGTTTTATTTTATCTAATAAATCTAGTATTTTTTCATTTGACTCTTTTAAATTCCCTTTGTATGGCCGGACAATTGAATCATACTTATCAAGATCAGGGTCTGTTGGTAGATTCTTATAGTATTGATTACCTTCATTGTCAACATAATCAACCTCGACTTCTGCATAAGGATCATCCGTTTCCTTAATTAAGTTAATACTTTCAACCATTTTCGTAATTTCATTTATTAATCCACTAGAGTATTCCTTAAGAAGTAACAAAACCTTTTTCGATTCATCCGCCTTTTCTTTGGTTCTTTTATTTTGCTCTCCATTGCTAATCCAAATAGCCATAAAGCCAGTGACAGTAGCACCTAGGAGAGCACCCCAAAAACCATCACCTAACCCCATAAACTTTCCTTTTATCAACAAACTTTCGATTGATAAGCCACTGAACAATATAAACAATATCAATGCAAAATTAATTAATAATAAGGAGCCAATTAAAACATTTTTAAACATATGTGAAATGTCATTTACTAAATAGCTATTTTTTTTGTTTTTTTGCACCTTTAGTTTTCCTCTTTCCACGCCGCCTGAAATATTTTCCTGCTCAATTAAATCGAGTAAGACACTTAGATACGGAAATAAAAAGCCTACAACGATACTTAATAAAAATCCATTTAGACTCTTTGTCAATTCTTCACTTTCTAATTCAATTACGGATATGAGCAATGGAAATAATCCGAGTAAAACAACAAAAAATGTTAAATAATAATTTATATTCTTTAAATTTGAGTAATAGAATTTTTTATAACTTTTTAAAGTTGGTATGTAAAATAAACATTTTTTGAAGAACCGGTAAAGTATAAGTGAAACCACAGAAATAATCATCATTAATTGAGCTGTAAAATTTGTTGCTTTGGAGATTTCTGTAAACTTAAATAAATCGAAGAATTCCTTAGACAACTTTGCAAATCCCAAAAATTCAAACGTATGAAGTATAATTAATACACTTAAATAAAACGCGGCCAAGCCTATGATCCATGAACTAAATATTATCCTTTTCATTACAATCTCCTCTCTTCATGGCATCCGTCATTCTTTCCCTCGATGCGTCATAATCCGATACTCCTAGTGTTCAAGTATCATAGCAGGTAAGCCTATTATACCAATTCATATTATAAATGCACCTTGATATTTATACTGATACTCACTAAAGTTACTGAATATCACAATTCCATGCTACCAGCAATAAGCACAACCAAAAATAGCATCTTTCACTTCCACAATACCTTTCCTTCTAAACACGGTCCACACATGTCGATACACAACTCCAAATAAAAAACAAGGGCTACCAACAAAGTGTTAAACACCCGGTACCCCCTCCAACTTTATTATTGGCGCGCTATTGACTGAAAACAAATAGTCATCCCAGCTAGCACTTCCCCCACCCAACACTACCGCCGCTCTCTCCGCGAATCATCCTGACGCGCACTAGGCTCCAGCAATACTTGTCTATTTCTACTTTGAAGCTTACCATTTGCGCGCGGATCTTGTGCATAAATTTCTTGTAACTCCGACGGACTGGCTTTGGCCTTTACTTTTCGGATTTCATCTTCAAAAAATAATGACATGTCCATACCTCCTTTACACTTATGTGAGAAAGTCATCACGATAATGTTCTCACACCAATTCCCCTTCTTAATAAGATACGTTGTCCCATGAGCGGGACAAGGGATAAATGCACATTTTATACAAATAAAAAACTGCCGATTTAACGACAGCTTTTCTCGTAGTTTATATACTAAACAACATAACTACTCTTTCTAAGCTTCATAGAACAGCTGAATCCCAACTTTTCCGTTTGCCATCGCTACATAATTAATCGACAAGTGGATCCCGTTTACATTTGCAATCGTTGTTGCATCTGCATCGTCTGTCCCTTCATAGCTGGTTTCCCATACATTCCCGTTGTTACCGAAGAACTCCGCGTACTTAGCTGCCAACTCTTCAATCGTGCCAGACGTTGTATACACCGCATTCACATTTGGAATTGCACCATCAAAAACGATACTTAAAAAACTAATTTCAACACATTCATCAAATGGAAAGCCTGCAATTAAATGATCTTGCAACACATAATACTCATCATCACATTTTCCAAAACCACTTGTATCATCCTGATTCACGATTGAATCCACTATCGGATGATCGCGGGCAGGTGACTCGCTATAGGTCATATCCACCGTCGCTCCATAATACATACCTTTGTCAATAGCGGTAAGTCCCAAATTCATCTGCATATTCTGATCACTTACTTCCATTATCCCAACTTGCACCTTAAGATGATCATTCGTTAAGGTATAACCGTTCCCTTCAAAAAAATCCACGTAAAGACCATACTCTGAATATAGGTCGACGTGGACATCGTACTTCGCAAGCACAATCCGCTCATTGCCACCCTTATTCACTTCAAGCATTCTAAATTCTGGACAAGGTGTGAGCGGAAAACCGTCTATAATTCTATTTTGCAATAAATAAAATGCTTTTTCACATCCCGGAAATCCTTTATCCGTCAAAAACTCTTCTTCTTCTTCGCCCTCATCTACTTCTCCTTCAGTGTCTTCAGGGGTTACATCTCCCTCATCATCTTCCCCTTGCACCGGAGCCCCTTTCCCACTCCCACCCGTATCTCCATCAAGACTTCCGTCATTTTCATTCCCCTCTGTGCCTTCATCTTCAACCACCTTAATCCCATCGCCAGAAACCTCCAACTTGCCACCATCAGTAAGATTTATCGATAGACAACCACCAAGTAAAACGCCCATAAAAAGAATCGCTATCAGTGCACTGATCTTCTTCATTTTATCTTCATATCCTTTCGCTAAATAAAAAGCTTATCGAAACACTCAAAGCTATCTTATTCAATGAAAGTTAAGATGAGGTTAAATTTAGGAAAGCTGCATACAAACCTCCATTTTATCGTGTATCCTTGTTTCTCTTTACTTTTACCTAGTATAGGATACACCTCTTACATAACTCTTTTTAAGTTCTTACACATCTCAAATCAGTTCATATTTAATGCCACCATAACTAGTCCATTCGAACCAACAATACTAAAGTATAGTTTTTTTAATAATCGCCCTACTCATTCCAAAGCTATGTTACGGTGAATAGGTCATCACTTTTTCAATAACTCGTCACCATCATTCTTCAAGACGAGATAAGATGGGAGCTTTCTAATCACGTGTATAGTTGTATAAACAACTCATGTAAAATTCATCATTAGCTGCATTTACAAAGCAGTCTTCACTCTTATTCAATACTCACTTCATTTCTTCTGACTCACATCTTCTCTTTGGGTCAACGATTTAATCATCTAATTTAACTTGTAAGTTTTAACTAATTTAGGAGGAAACGTATCAATGACAATGTTTAAAAAGTTAACAGGAATTGGAACTGCCGCACTATTAACATTAGGTCTTGCCGCTTGTAGTGGTGATTCAACAAATGCAAATGCGGAAAAAGAAGAAGAATCTATCGGGGAATCCGTCGATTATACAATTACAGGAATCGATCCTGGTTCAGGACATATGCAAGCTACTGAAAGAGTCTTGGCAGAATATGAATTGTCTGATTGGGAACTCACTTCAGCAAACGGTGCTGCGATGACTGCTGCGTTAAAAAGAGCGTATGACAAAGAAGAACCGATTATCGTCACAGGTTGGAATCCACATTGGAAATTTATCACGTTCGATTTGAAATTCCTGGATGATCCGGAATTAGTTTACGGGGATGTGGAACAAATCCACACGTACGCACGCCTTGGCTTAAAAGAGGACTTACCAGAAGCGTATACAATTTTGGAACGTTTCCAGTGGACACCTGAAGATATGGGCGAAATCATGATTGAAATAGAAGACGGCATCGCTCCAGAAGATGCGTCCCGTAACTGGATCGATAAAAATGATGACAAAATCGCGGAATGGACAGAAGGTGTAGAGTCAGTTGATGGCGATGAAATCACACTCGTTTACTCACCGTGGGACAGTGAAATTGCCAGCCACAACATGATGAAACTCGTTCTAGAAGACATGGGACATAAAGTTACCCTATCTTCTGTAGAACCTGGACCATTGTTCTCCTCACTCGCTAGTGGTGGAGCAGATGTATCACTCGCTGCTTGGCTCCCCTACACACACAAAGACTATGTCGAGAAATACGAAGGAAAATTTGATGACCTCGGGGCAAACATGGAAGGTGTCAGACAAGGCTTAGTTGTGCCGACCTATATGGAAGATGTAAATTCAATAGAAGATTTAAAGAACTAGCGAAAGGTATCTGTGCTAGTTGCGAGTGTGCACCATTCATGATTTTCGAATAAAATCCAAGAGGATATCGACAAAGTGTCTAGTCGGTATCCTCTTTATATTTTTTCTCCTCTATGGGAATCAACTTTATTTTTAAAACCTTGAAACTAGTTTCCTTATAAAACGAACTAATCATAAAACGAATGAAAAGAGGAATTCTGATGAAAAAGAGCGTTCGTATGATTCCGTTCGTGCTTCTGGTGCTTTTAGTCGTGTTTGTTAAACCAATACCTACAGCGGCATGTTCATGTATGGCGCCGCCACCTGCAGATATAGCCCTATCCCAAGCGACTGCTGTTTTTAGTGGAAAAGCAATTGAGGTTAAAAAAAGTAAGCTGGACAACGGAAAAACAATTCATTTCAAAGTAGGAGAGATATGGAAAGGGCTCGATAGCGCAACTGTTTCCGTATTTACTGGCAATGATTCAGCATCATGTGGTATAGATTTTGCAGTTGGAAAAGAGTATTTAGTATACGCTCATACATTGGATTGGAATGGAAAGACCATTCTATCAACTACACTTTGCGACAGAACAGCAGAGATTGCGAATGCCGCTAATGATCTTGCACTCATTGGAGAAGGTCAAATTCCAGAGCAAACGCCCACTTCACAAAATAACCTGTACTACTTATACGCTGGAATACTGGTTATTATTGGAGGAGTGGTTGGCCTATTCATTTGGAAACGACTTAAGAAGAGATAATGTGGCTTGGCCAATTATGAATTGGATAGTTTTATCACAGCTGCTAGTGAAATCAAGGGATGCATTACAGGTTACTTTCGAAGAATCAGTGTTTTAAAGGAACGGTGATAATACGAAAGGGTACCAGCCACTGTTTAGTTGGTATCCCTTTCATATATTATGCAATTGAAGTGCGTTTCACTGTTACCTAAACCTTAATCACACCATAGTTCAAGTTATGATTATTTTTATTGAAATGAAACTTTTCTTTTGTTTCAGCTACTTGAAAAGGGATTTCAGTCGTTCTTTCATCTATTTTACACTTAAGTTTATAAGCCTCTTTAACTCTTTTATCGAATGAATAATAGCTTACATCTAATTCAAACGTACTTTCATTATAAAATGTCACAAGGGTTCTTCCTTGGTCAATCTTTTCATAATGCTTGATCTGATGAAGCGCAAACCAGATGCAATCCCTGCTTGATGGCGATTTACTAGGGAACCAATAAATACCGCCTTTTGCATTCACGACAATCGGCGTCATATTTCTGCCGCCTAAAATCATACTAGCGCCATCTCTAGCACCTTTTAGGCTAGAACCGTAATATTTCAGATTCGTATCTATTAATTCCAACGGACACATTCCCACTTGATAGACACTATAATTATCGAATATACATGTGTGTAAATTCCCATTTTCATCATTTTCAGGATAGAACATAATTGTTCCATATTTTACGATAAATTCATTTAGCAATACCATTTTAATTCCCCCTTTTTGATGTTTTTAATAAAAAGGAGTATACTCAACAATAGGTTGGTATACACCAATCTTCTTCCTCGGGTGGGGTCTCGCCAGACTATTTCACTCGGGGATTTTTAATGTCCATTTTTTCTTCACATTTTACTCACCTCCTTAATTTAAAACCTGTTATATTCATCCAGAATCCTTAAAGCATTTCACACCGAAAAAACGACAATTATTTTAAAATAATAAAACTAGGTTAAATGACACCCATCATATCACCTAGTTTTAATTATATATAACTATTAAAATATGTCAAATTTTTCATTAAATCACTTTAAAGTTTAATAAAGTTAGGTAATTCGTCATAAATCGCCAGTAATCTTATTCCAACTCCTGATCCACCTTGGACGCCCTCGAATCAAAATAAAAGTCTAAGAGGATATCGACATTATATAGTCGATATCCTCTTTCTCACTCTATGTGGTTTGTGTTCTTGGATAAAAGATTATTTATGGAATAAAATAGTCCCGCCACCATCTCCATTATGTTCAGGTCTACTTATAGACCACTCTCCATCCCAATATTCCATATAATAAATAAAGATTAAACCATCTTCACTTAATTCTTTTGTATCTTCCCATTTTATCTTGTAATCTACATTTCCAGTTACTTTGTACACATAGTCTCCAACTTTATCTGCTTTCATATCATTAAAAGAAATTGAACGAAGCATCTTCTTCGAATATTCTCTTTCAAGTTTATAAGTAATCAGGTTTTTCACTTCTTTTTTTGCAGCTCTCTTACCTCCGGAAGTTCCGTTCAAAAGAGAAAAAGATAAAGTGATAACAAGTCACCCGCAAGTGGCGGAGCAGATGTATCACTTGCTGCTTGGCTACCCTACACACACAAAGACTATGTCGAGAAATACGAAGGACAATTTGATAACCTTGGGGCAAACATAGAAGAGGTTAGACAAAGCTTAGTTGTGCCAACCTATATTGAAGATTTGAGTTCCATAGAAGATTTAAAGAACTAGTGAAAAGTATCGGTGCTAGGTGCCGTTCATGATTTTCGGATAAAAAATCCAAGAGGCTATCGACAAAGTGTCTAGTCGGTATCCTCTTTCGATTTTTTTGAAATTGTAGTGTGCCGTCAAATTCAATCGTAGTTAATGGACTGAATAACCTCTATAGGAATCAACTTTATTTTTAAAACGTTAAAACTAGTTTCCTCGTAAAACGAACTAATCATAAAACAAAGGAAAAGAGGAATTCTGATGAAAAAGAGCGTACGTCTAATTCCGTTCTTGTTTATGGTGCTTCTAGTCGTGTTTGTTAAACCAGTACCTACAGCGGCATGTTCATGTATGCCCCCCCGTGCAGATATAGCCCTATCCGAAGCGACTGCTGTTTTTAGTGGAAAAGCGCTTGAAGTTAAAAAAAGTAAGTTGGATAACGGAAAAATAAAAGAAAAAGAGAGAAAGATGAAAATGAAACAATAATCATTTGTCAAAAAAAGGGAACTGGTTGGTCTTTGAGGACCTGTTCCCTTTTTAAATATAACATCTTGAATGTAATGGTAAAAAATTCAATATATTGTTTATACTGGATACTATGCAACGCTAGTGCGTACCCGGAATTAAAGTGAAAAGAAGAAGCTGGAATAATGTGCTTGGTTACACTAAGGTGCCAATAAAAAACTAAACTCTTTATACTTTTTTCTTTTTATCGATTGGTCTTGTCATATAATCCATTTTTTCGTGTACTACATCAATTCTTAACTGTTTGAATGCATCTTTCCAGACTTCAGTAAACTTTTCGGGAATATACCTAAAACTCATATTTCTTCTAGGCGATAAATCTATCAAAGTATCTACAATAATATCTCTCGACTCTGGCGTAAGGCTAATAAATGTACCCCAATCCAACGAGAGGTCTTGAATATGTGATAAGGGAAGTCTGCTTTCAAAAAAAGTTTCGTCATTCCTTAATAATATTGTCCTTGCTCTACCCATGCTTCTCTTATCAAAATCGACTTCCGTAACGTCTATTATCTCCTTTATTTCAGTAAAAGCTAAAAGATCCGACCAATTTCCTGTTGATCTTTTTACAAAATTAAAATCACTAACATTTAAAACCATTATAAAATCAATCAATTTTCTATACTTTACTACACCTTGTGCAATTTCTCTTTCTCTGTTAGAACTCACGGAACTTAATATAGCTGCTTTTAAGTCCTCGAATTGTTCTGTTAGGTTATCAATACGTTTTACTTCTATTTCTCTAAAACGTTGTTCATTCAAAAGCTTCTGAAAGTAACTTGCCCATTGCTTTTTGATAACCTCCTCAACATCTTGGATCTTGCTAAACATGAAAATATTATTTCCTTTGGCTCTTTGGCGAACAAAGTTTATAAAATTAAATATATACTTTGCAGTATCTTGCTTGTCTATAGACGGAAAATATATCTGATCTATGATTTCCTTATCTTTATTTCTTTCATATAACTCATGATCATGCCATACCTGTTGTTCAATAAAAGTATAGATAGGTATAGATTCTTCTATCGCTTTCAGTACTTCTAATTGCGTTATTGATAAGTTTTCCCGCACTTCAGATAAGGGAGTAGAAGTATTATCTTTTATAATACCGGTATCTACTTTCTCTACTGCCTCTGGTACACCTTTACCTCCAAATCTTGAACCAATTATTAATATCAGCATATCACTATTACCGACTTCATCTATACAACTTGAATGAGTATGAATCCTCGGATCAAATAATACATCATTATAATCCGACATTATTGGGTTATATCCCATCGCATTTAGGAATGTTCTTAATTGGGACCTAACAATCGATAAGTCGTAACAAGTCGATGATACAAATACTTTTAAACCAGCCATTCATTTATCTCCTCCAGTTTGTTCTATCCCCTTCTATCCCCTCCTGACTTCGACAAAAGATATTAAAATCCTCTAAATTCCACTAATAACTCCCATAGATATCGAGGCTGTTGGAGGAGGTGATCAAGATTCAAGCGTTAAAACTCAAAACAATCCCTGCACCAACCGATAACTCTACAACGTCCCAATATATCATATCTCTTCCTCGTAAATTCATTAGCGGATACATCTTTGTGTTGGATGAGCCATGGTCAATATTAGAGTGAAAGATACCTGTGCTAGGTGCAATAACAAATATTCATGGTTTTTGAAAAAAACCAAAGGAATATCGACAAAGCTTTATGCAGACGATATCCCCTTTCTCGTTTTATGCAATTGTAGTTAATAAACTGAATAGCTTCTAGCACAGGTACCTGAAATTAATCCCTCCTAAACAAATCCCTCGTATAATCCTTATCCGCAACGTCCTTGATATCATCTGACAATAGATTTGCAACGATTAAGTTATGATAAGTGAATTAAAGAATTCTTCTGTAAGTGCAGGTTCATATACGACAACTTCGATATTTTCCACCTTAATGAAAGGTACCTATAATGTTAAATAGATTGATGGTAAGTGAAAAAACCATTGTTTTCAGGGTATAGGGGAAGTACCAATCACAGAACTTCCAATATACGCCCCCACCAAAAAGGAGGAGCTGAAAACAATGGTTACACTATTATTTAATCAAATCAAGGGGATAAGTGGAAGTCATTGGAACCGCTTAATGCGGGAAGAAAAAGCAGAGGAATACTGTATCGTAGCGACTGATGCGGCGAAGTTTGTAAACACAGCGATGTTCTGCACAATTTACGGCGATATTTTACAGGAGCCATTTGAGTTCGACGCGTGCCTGACGGGTTACCAATTAATGAAGAAATACATTGATGCGACATGCAAGGCTTACTCCCTATCGCAAGTGATTCGACTGCGCACTACTATGAAGACCTTATAAGACTATGCATGGATGAGGGATATATCGTCCGGATATTGAATGCGGCAACGACCGCTAGGGGAAAGAGAAACTGTGTTAAATTACACAAAAAATGACCGTGTGGACCTGATGGCAATTGTCCAGTCCTTACTTCATGGACGGGGTGGAACGAGCGTGGACTCCTTACAGGAGTTAGAGTCGTTAAAAACATTAACGAGAGCCAGACGTGCACTCGTGGATAATCAATCATCTGCGAATGTATATGGATCATATCTTCCGTGAATTCCAGGGTAAAAATGTAAAGGTTGATGGTGAAAATAAAGTCATAAAAATCCTGGATCAGTTCGTTTCAAAAATGTCCCTATTCTTTATAAGAAACTATCCACATCCTTCGGATATCTTGACTATAGGTAAAATCGGACTAAGAAAAATTTCAATAGAAAATAACTTGAAGCTCCGTGAAGATGCAATCGATAGGCTTTTGGATTACGCTCAAAACTCGATATCCAAACCCAAGTTCATGCTTGATAGTGAGTTGATTTTACTTCAACTTAAGCTTGATGAATATGAGTTATCACGGTCAAATTAAGCAATTATAATTGAAGAGAAACTACTGGAAACAGACGGTGGTATCCTCTCGAGTGTACCGGGTTTGGGTATCACTACAGCTGCAGAATTGACTGCTGAAATAGGGAATGTTCATGACTTTTCACACGCGGGGCAACTCATCAAGATGGCCTGAACATATCCGATTGTTAGACAATCCGGAGGGAAACGTGCGAATCATTACCGCATATCCAAACAAGGCAGAGCCGCTTTCCGAAACGTCGTCTATCAGGTAGAAAAAAATGTTTCGATTCAGAATCCAGACATGAAGATACGCTACCTTGCGATGAAGGATAAGGGTAAGAAACCAGGTCAGGCCTATATCGCTCTAGGGAATCGGATTCTACGGATCGCCATCGCCATGATTAAGGACCAAAAGCTTTATTAGAGCAGTCAACTGGATTATTGTCTTGAAAAAGTCATCGCTGGAAAACTTAGAAATACGGTAAAACAAGAGTTGTTCAATCAACGATTTTTATAAGAAGAAAGGCTGTAAGTAGTACATTTAGGAATAAACAAAGGCGTTTTCCCGGAACGTAGACCACATTGTTCGTTATGGGTCTTGTTCTACAAATACGAATAAAACGTTAAAGAAAATGAGCTTGTATTTAATAGGATGTATCCCTGTGGGATGAAACGCAAGACCTTTCACGTTGCGGAAAAACACCATTATATTGTTCTGTGATTGTTGAGAGACTGTAGTTTCGTGCGGCCAAAAATCTGTTTTCTTAGCGCTTGACTTATTTCACATTAAACGCTGTGTCAGGTGCAATTGTGGCTATTCATGGTTTTTGAATAAAAAACAAGGGGATATCGATAAAGTGCTAGATAGTCGGTATCCCCTTTCTATTTTTCAGCAATTGTAGTGTATTGTCTTGCACTGGTACCCGAAATAATATAATTAATATGAATATCTTATTGCGCAATCACCCAATTTATTCCTTTCTTGTAGTATGATGAAGAAGGGAGGAAAATATGGATGAAAATTACTTTGTATCATGGAACATCAAAAGAAAGAGGTTCTCACATACTAGCTGATGGAAAAATTAAAGCAAAAAATATTAATAGGGTGTATGATGAAAATCATATTATGCCTACAAGTGATGGATATGTCTATTTGACTAAAGACATTGCTCTAGCTGTCTATTATGCAAATTTGACAGCCGTAACAATTGATAGAGATACACAACTTATGATTTTTAAATTGGAATTATATAATTATGAACTTGAAGCAGACTTAGATGAAATAAAATATACACTTAATAATAAAAAGGAAAAAGAACGGGATGATTATAGCGTAAAAGATTCGCTTAAACTAACAGCTTCAGTTAGGTATCCGCATGATGTATTATTAAAAGATAATAAGGTCAAATATACTGTAAAAACATCGACACTTATAGAGGGTACCAATAGAATTGGGAAAGAAGAAGCAAATGGAATACTAAAATTGCGAGGCAAAAACAGTGATAAAGCGATAGCAAGTAAGCAAGATTATATTTCTAAATGCATTTGGAAATGATTACAGATAAGGTATTCCAGCCCGTCAGGGAAGTCAAAATGGATAGTCACGGTATCAAAAGAAACCTTAACCATAACCACCTGTCCTGCAAACCGGGGGGATGTGGAATATTGCTTTTGATCAATTCGGATAAAACCGTACTTATCTGCTTTTGCACGCTCGAACCGTACGCACTTATAGGCATTTCCCGGCAGTTTGTATGTATTTTTTAGGATGTTGGCAAGTGGCTTTTTTTATATACATAAATTAGCTGCCGTTTTCTACATTTCTATAATGCCATAAACAAATCCGGTTTCCCTTGCGATTACACTAATCGTCCAGCCTTTCTGTTTCAATTCTCTTATCATAAAAAAATCCTCCAACAATAACGACATTCCCACACTTCCAATCTATCTCTATCTGAAATAAATTATCCGTGAAGATTGGGGAATTTTAAACCGTTATTATTGATTATTTTAACACCGATATTCACAATAAGGAAACAGTTCCATTTTTTACATATGTTGTTTGTTGTCTTATCCTACTTTTTCTTTAGATGCTTTTTTCTCTTGCTTTGTCGGTAAAATGCTTTTTTGTAATTGGACTAACAATGGCAAAATCTTCTCCAAACCGTATGGTATCAGACTTTTTATCGGTACTTTTTGCCGTCCCTTACTCTTTCGCAACCTTCGGTTGAAGTCCTTCATGAGCGTTTAAATCGACTCGAACAGAAATTGCTGCACTGTCCTTAAGAATTTCAACCACTTTTAGTCGGTTGATAGATAAGTCGCATGATTTCAGCTAATGCGCAGGTAATTAATGCAATGTACATTTGATTCCAGATTCCAACAGGAGAATGACTGAATAAATGGCTAACTTTCACATGCTGTTTTAACCATTTAAAGAACAGTTCGATATACCAACGATTTTTATAAGCCTCTAAAATTTCTTCTTCTGTTAAATCTAGCCGATTTGTAATCAAGTGATAAGGATTCCCGTCATCGTCAATGAATTCGATATAACGAACAGGTTCTTCCCGCATTATTATTGATACCAATTCATTCTTTGTAACATTAGGATGTGTAGGTTCGTAAGACTTTAACGTTTCCATCTTAAAGGTCTTTCTAATACGGACGAGAAATTGTACATCTTTCAATCCATCCACCCATTTTTGTTTTATGGGCATACTCACGATCCATAACGTATAAGGCACCATCTGCATCAATGATGTGATTAACAGCGTCTGAGTCAGCGACATTTCCGGTTGATGGAATCATCTTTTCAGGATATATACTATTTGCGGAAGCAACAACGACACGTACATGCAACTTGATTCCGCAGGAATCCTTGGAGATTGCAGTCCAATTTAATGCGTTTTTTGGCAACTTAACATAGGTACCATCAATGATTCGTAAGGGTCCCACGTTGCTATTAATCCCCTTAGCGTTACCTTTCAATGTCCAATATTGTTCAGCTAGTAGACTTAATAAATCAGCTAAATCGACAGTATTCATATCAATCAAACGCCGGCTAATTTGAGAATGACTAATAGAGTCGACGCCAATTTCTTTGCGAAAATATTTTAGAACGAATAACTGTATCGATTTCCCTTAGGGATTCCCATTTGCAAAGACTTGCCATAATAAATATTTTCACGACTGAAAAGTCGGTTAGTTTCTTGGCGTAATAGTTCATGAGTGGACATGCTAAAATATTTGTTGGAAAATTAGATAAGTATTGACGAAAGACTAAATTTTGGTTTACACTGGTCATGGTGGAGCTCCTTTTTGATAGTGTAGGGAACTGATTTATTCGTCGTTTCCTTACCTAACATCAGGAGCTTTTTTGTGTTTCAGAAAGTTATTAATCTATTTAATTTATTACCTTTTTTAGGGTAATTTACATTTATTCACTTCTATTAAAAGTAAAATTGACTGGAATGCGCTCGATCGAATACCGAACTCAATCCAGCCAATCAGCTGCATAATAAAAACTATAACTTTTATGGGTCGCCAACCTTGGTATAGTTTCTTGACTCGTTTTAAAATCAACTTTAAGCCGTGAAACTACATGAAATGTGCTAATGAGAGTGATATGGAAAAGTAAATAATAACTAATACATAATAAAATCAAATATTATTATCTAATTGTTTAAAGTTAAATGAATTAAAACCTTCATTTAAATCTAGATAAACAATATTGTGATGAGGAACCCTTTCCTCAACATCAGGCAATATTGTATAATCTCTATTATATCTTAACGAGAGGTAATCATGATAATTTTTCATCACTGGGAATTGATAGTTCTCAAACTTAACCATTATGATATTATCTAATAAATCCAAAGGGAAATGAATCCTGTTCGTATTAAAAAAAACGAGTTCAGAAAGATTACCTTTTTTAGAATTAGAATATGCCTTTATTTTCTTTTCACTATATTTAATAACATTATATCGATATTTTTCAGGTAATATTGATTGTGCAATTAGGGAACAATACTTCACAACTTTCCCTTTATTTTCAGGAGGTCTTTTGTTAATAAATAGCAATGCTAAGTTTGAATAAAACAGTTGCTTTAACGCAAGAAGTTTATTGGATGGAACTATATCAAACACAGATATATCAACAAAAACTCCACTAACAATTCTCTCGCCATATTGACTTTTTGTTACACAAGTGGTAGTCTGATCAATTACTTTTGCGATAAGTAAATTAAAATTATTATCAGAATCAAAATCTTTAAGCATTAAATTACTAGGCAACTCTTTTTTTGATAAACTTTTAAATCTCTCGAAGTTAGTGCGATTCATAACTATATCAATATCATCATCCCATGGAATAAAACCTTTATGTACAACTGCTCCAATTGCTGAACCTCCTACTAATGAATAATCTATATTATTTTGTTTACAAACCTTATCAATCTCTAGTAAAATATCAAGGCATTTTAATTGAAGTAACCTTAAATTTTCATCAGTCATTTCAAAAACTGTCAAGTTTTCCACCTCTTATATTATCCATAATAAAATTATTCAATTATATCTTTGATGATATTAGCAGTGTAAGAAGGGACCGCCTCATAATATGCAGAATAAATATCACTTTTTATAACTTTAGTACTAGTCATGTTTTCAATAAATTCCTCAATTTTCATTAAATTTGTATTTAAATCTTTATTGTTTTCATATATACAAAGGGAATACGGATAATTTTCAAGTAAGGGAATGATTGGATCATCGATGTTTTTAACAAAATGTATAATCGGTTTAAGCATAGATATATACTCAATAACTTTACTTGGAGTTTGGTTAGTTATTGTATTTCCTACGCTTATTAAAATTGATGCTTTCGAGTATTCTTTTTCGAGTACTTCTTTATTAACTTTACCATGTTGAATTATGTGTTTTGGATTGTTTTTTGCAAATTTCCCAATTATTTTTTCACAGTCTCCAAAGGAAAAAAAGTTAATCTTAATATTAGTTCGTTTGGTAAGTTCAGTTAAAACATTAAGTAAATATTTTGGATTTCGGATTTTTTTATAAAATGCACCTGCATAGATTAAAGTCGTTACATCAGTCGTTACATCAGTCGTTACATCAGTCGTTACATCATAAGATTTTAACTCATTTTCAGTTAATAAAGGGTGTTCAACAAAATGGATAACTTTATTGTTCTTCCTTGCAATATTATGAATATTTGTGTTTTCCAAGTGTTTCATTAGAATTAAATTTTCAACATTTTCTAATGCGTTCGCTTCGATATATTTATGAACTTTCATTCTCAATTTTTTTATAACTTTCAAACGATGGAGAACTGAGTTATCAGAAAATGGGTCAAATATATATGGAATGACCTCACACTTTGGATTGTTTTTTTGAAACTCAATACTCGAAACTATATTTTCAAAAGGAAGAGAAATTGGTATTAATGAATCTATTTTTGCCTGTTCATTTATTTCTCTAATCATATGTAATTGATTTTTTGTTAGACTTTGATTAATACTACTTTTATTAAAAATAAAATTCATTCTAAAAAGTATCTTTTTAAAAATATTGTTCAATTCTGGTTTCTCATAAAAATATAAGTTAACTCCATTAAGTTTTAATTTCGATTTATCAGATTGTTCCAAACTCAATATAGAGATGTGATAACTTTTTTTCAATTCATTAATTACATTGTCTATACACTTTCCGTTGGCCGAGGGATTTGGATAGTAATTCCCTAAGATAAAAACAATATGTTTCAATTTTTCACCATCTTTCCCGTTATTTTCTTTGAAATTTGTCTGAAAACCTTTTTATTATAATAAATAAATATCATATAAACTATAAACATAATTGTAATTGCAATATTTTTACTAAATAATAATGTTGAAACTAAAAAGGTAGTCATGTAAATGATTTCCCAAAAAAAGTTTTTAAATCTAAACACATTAAGTTTTTTTGATAAATAGTATTCAGAGCTATATGATCTTAATAAATTAATTATCAAAGTAATAAAAACTAATAATATAATTGACTCTGTAAAATAAAAGACAGGAACAGCAATACTAATAAATAATATTAAACTATATATATTAGCCTTAAACATTGACTTTTCCTCTCTTAATGCTTTATAAAATGTGTTATTTAAAAGTTGTATTTTTGATTGGAAACTGATTATTAAAAACAAGTAAGGTAAATATGTGAATATTTGAACGTAATTTGGCAATAATTTTACAATAAATATATCTACAAAAAAATACAAAAAAAATGAGGAAAATATCAAAATTCTTAAAATTATATTAACTTGATCAAAGTATTTTCCTAAGTTTTCATTTGGCAATCTTTTAAGAGTGGGATATAATACTAAGCTTAAGGAAGAAATGAAAACTAATATAATATTTGCTACAGAAATCCCAAATGAATAAATAGAATACTGTTCAATAGTAGAAAACCTTTCCACTAATATTCTTCCTACCCCCAAAATCAACATGCCTGATAAATTGGCTAACAATAAATAAAATCCTACACTTATATTATTTAAGTATTCTTTTATACTTTTTTTAGTAACTTTATAAGAACCTTTAATTATATCCTTTAAAAAAATTGCACTGATAATACATACGACTATCTTAGCAAATATATCTCCATAGATAATAATTTTATAATTATCGAATTTAAATAATAGCAATATTATTACAGGGAAAAATAATAGAACCCTATTCACTATTATTGTCAAAGAATATTTTTTCATTTGATTAGTAGTTAATAATATCATTGAAAATGTTCCATTTAAACCCATTATAATTATGTTAATACCTACCATATAAAATATGAATAACTTTTCATTGGATTCAAAAAGAATAATTAACGTTATGAAAATCAATGTTTCTATTATTAATACTAATAAATATATCAACATTGATGTTCTAATTAATTTGAAGGGTAATTGATCAATGTTTAGATGACCATATTTTAGATATATTCCGTCGTTAAAACCAAGTGTTAGTATTCCAACATAAGTAACATACAAGATATAAATTTGCCAATACCCAAAATTTTCTATCGAAATAATTAATGGTAATATGAAGGTTAATAAAATAGAAAGAACCAATGAAATGAGTTGGGAAAGAGTAATGTAAATTGTATTTGTAATACTTTCTTTTTGAAATAGACTTCCCATTAGAAAATCCTCTTTTTATATTTATTTGAGTTAATTAACAAACTATTAATTATTAATACAAGACAGCAAGGAATCAGGACATAATAAAGGGTGTTTCTCCAAAAACTAAATGTCTCAGATCTAATATACCATAAGATAAACTTAGTAATGTATATGAATATAAAGAAAACAAGTAAATCTTTTCTCGATGCCGATTTAACAATATTCGTATAAAGGAAAGCAATAAAGATTCCTATAATTGACATAAAAGCTAGAGAATATAAACCAAAGTTATAATAAGCCTCTGAAATAAATGAACCTCCTAACCCACCATAACCCGTTACAAATCCTGAAAAAATACTATCCATACTTCCAGACTTTACAGCAGGATGAACATCCCAAAACAAGTTTGGAAACATTGCAAAAAAAGAATTAATGTATGAAAAACCATAATTATAAGGAATAGTATCGGGAGTTTTTTCAAAAACAATTCCGACTGAAACTAAGGTTTGGCCAAACTCATAAAGAGTCGATATTAATGGAGAATCATTAATAAATTGACTCCAAGAATCCTCAACTATTTGGAAAAGGCTTTTATCTTGTCTACTAATGTTCCTAATAGTAGCTAGATATCTTAATAGTACTGCGAAAAAAACACCAAATAAGCTAACAAAGGCCAACTTTTTGTAGGTCACTTTTTTTATTAAATAATGATAGATTAAAATAAGACTGATAATGTATAAAGTACTTTGACCTCTAATTCCAACAAAATAGTTTAACAAGATATAAATAAAAGATAATAAGATCCATTTATTCCTGCTTTTTTTATTATCTATATTACTTATTATTAATAACAAAAGTGCAGGTTCTAAGTAATTCGAAAGTACTCTGATATATCCTCCTGAAAATCCTGAACTAGTATAAATATTTGAAGAAAATAGATCAGAATATCCGCCTTGTAAAGCAACTAAAATATTAGAACTAAAAGTTATCATCGTAGGAACAATTGAAATTAAGAGTAAGATATATCCTGTATATTTCATAGGTATACGATAATCATTTTTTGATTTTACAATTAAAGACTTCCTTAATAAATAAATAGCCTTAACAAAAAAATCAATTATTGTAAATGAACAGATTATAAACAAGAGTGAATAATTTATTGCTTCTAATGAAATCCTAGTAAAAGTTACTACCCCATAGCTGCCTGAATTATTATCTATAAGAAATGCTATCGGTTGACCAAAATAAAACACAAATGAAAATAATAAAATAATATTATATATATTAAATAATTCTTTGGTCATTAAACCCCAAATAGTAATAATTAACGGAAAGTATATCAACGATATTATTGAAAATAATTTTATATTAGCTATAGCATCAGGCGATATATAAATATTATATGAAATGAAAAGTATTAATAATGATAATAGAGTATTAATAATAAAGAGAAGAATATTTTTATTATCAATTAAACTTTCACTAATCCTCAATATCATCATCCTCTTTTAAATCTTTTAAATAAAGTGAAACCTCATTTTCCAATATTTCTTTTAAAGTACTTGCATCCAACGGGTTAAACAAAGATTTATGATTATAACTACTTAATAACTCCTCTGAATATGGTAACTTGGCTGCAATTATTTTACATTTTTTAGACATAGCTTCTACTAGAGGAAGTCCAAATGACTCTATCAAGGAAGGGAAAATCAATATTGATTTTCCATAATAATTGAATACTTCCTCTTTTGATAGCATGCCTGTAAAAACAATAGGTAATTTATTATAAATTGAATAATTATACAAACGTTTTGTATATTTATTTTCATTTGGATCTAAAGTGAAGATTATTTCAAAATGATTAAATAGACTTTTATTCATAAAATAACAAGCTTTTAATATTACTTCGTGATTTTTGAAAACAAACCCACTTGAAGGATAGAAAAATAACAATTTACCCTTATTCTTAATCGTTGTGTGGCTATTGGTAATTAAGTTATTATTAATATTTGGCGCTTTAATTATTATTTTTTTATTATCTTTAACAAATGTTTCAATTTCTCTTTTCATCCATTTAGTTTGAACATAAATTTTATCGGCTTTTTTAATAGAATACTGCATTAAGTGTTTATAAACATTCTGATAAAACCATAATTTGGGAAATTTAATCAAATCAAACTTTGTTTTTGATAATGGAATTGCATTATGAATATATATTTCCTGCTTAACCGTCACCCGAGGAATAATCAAGTTTTGCAATGAAACTATTTTATCAATAGAATACTTCGAAGTAACTTTATTAGCAATAAATAATTCAAAATATATTCTATGAACAGGGCTTCTTTTGATCCATGGAAAACGAATAACTTTTACATTTTCTTTAGATTTTAGTTTCGGTTTACTTACTATAAAAAAGTAATTATTGTTTTTATCTAGCAAAGCATCATTATAAAATTCTTCTAATATGGATAATGCTCCAACACTTTCCGCAGGCACATCAAAAACCATTATATTCACAATAATTTACTCCTTATTCCATACTACTCGATTTATTATTTTTGTATAACTTTGTATTATCTTAATAACTTTAACCGAGACATTTGTATCTTTGTAATCATTAACAGGTATCCCATTATCTTGGTTTTCCCACATAGTTCTGGCCAAGTTCACTGATTGCACAATGTCTTTTGTATTAATCCCACCTAAAACTATTCCACCTTTATCAAGGGCTTCCGGTCTTTCCGTAGACGTTCTAATCGACACTGCGGGAAAATTTAAAATAGCGGCCTCTTCTGGAACCGTTCCACTGTCGGATAGAACACAAAATGAATTCATTTGTAATTTGTTGTAGTCTGAGAAACCAAATGGTTCTAAAGGTTTAACAAGCGGATGAAATTTAAAGTTACGATTTTTAATGTATTTTTTACTCCTTGGATGGACTGAATATATAATAGTTAATTGATATTTTTCAGCTATGTGATTTATTGCATTCATAAGTGAAAAGAAGTTTTTTTCATTATCTATATTTTCCTCTCTATGGGCTGAGATTAAAATATATTTACCCTCTATTAAATTTAATTCTTCCAAGACATTACTTTTGTTAATTTTTTCTCTATTTGCCTTAATTACCTCTGTTAAAGGAGAGCCTGTTACAAATATATGCTCTTTGCGATAACCTTCGGAGATTAGGTACCTTCTGGCATGTTCTGTATATGGTAAATTAACGTCGGCAATATGGTCGACTATTTTCCTATTAATTTCTTCGGGTAAGTTCTGATCAAAACATCTATTACCTGCTTCCATATGGAAAATAGGAATCTTCAACCTTTTTGCAGGTATTGCTGCAAGTGACGAGTTCGTGTCACCTAATATTAGAAGTGCATCAGGCTTTTCCCTTTCTAATACTTCAAATGATAATGAAATTATATTTCCAATCGTTTCTCCCAAATGTTCCCCTACTGATTCTAGGAATATATCTGGTTTTCGAATATTTAAGTCATCAAAAAACACTTGATTTAAATTATAATCATAATTTTGACCTGTGTGTACTAATAAATGATCAAAATATTTATCCATTTTTTTTATTGATTCACTTAAACGAATGATTTCAGGCCTTGTCCCAACAATTGTCATAACTTTCAACTTTTCCAATTAATTCACTCCATCTTCATTTGAAATAGTGGGGATACATATTTTTGTGTTTAACAATCCATTCTTCCATTTCTTCTATCATTGTTCTATAAGAAGGGATTTTAAAATCAAAGTCTTCTAACCTTGTATTAATTAAGGATTTATTTACTTCAACATCTGAAAATGGAGTAATAAGCAATTCCTCTTTTTTAAATACATCTTTAAATAGGTTTAGCAGTTCAAACTTATTAATCATATCATTGTTAACCAGATTATATAGTCCTGTTAATTTTTGATTTAACGCTTCTTCCATTGCTTTTGCTAAAGTTAATGTAGTGACACCAGTCCATATTGCACGATCGAATCCATTTATTTTCCCTGTTTGTTTCATAAACCAATTAAATAAACCAATTCCCTCTTCATTTATATCGGGTCCAATAATCGAGTTTCTAAATGTTAAATCCTTGTTATTATTAAGTTCTCCTAAAGCTTTTGAGCGATCATAAAATGTCAAACCATCCCTCAAAGAACTTTCAGTATAACTTCCCGTATCGCCAGAAAAGACACAATCGGTACTCATGTGAATAATTCTAGTAACGGAGTCCACTGTAACTTTACTTAAATAGTGCGGCAAATAACTATTTAAAAATACTGCAGAATCTCGGTTGTATTCAGCATCTTCATTTAAGATACCAACACAATTAATTACGGCATCAAATTCGCCCGTTACAATTACTTCTTTTAACTTATCAACATTGTTAATATTTAAGGATAGGTTAATATTATTTCCGATATTGAAAGGCTTCCTAGTTAATGTTGTAACCTGATGACCTTTCTCTATAAAATACAATGAAATTGTATGTCCAGCCATTCCGCTTGCACCTAATACTAATATTCTCATTTGACATTTCTCCATAATTTCAATTCTTCTCTTACATATTTCAACTCAACTAATTTTTGCTTGATTTCTTCGATTGATAAACGGTGTGTATTATGTGAATTATATTCTTCTACTAAAGTTAGACCTTTGTTACCGTCTACAAAATATTTATCATAATTTAAATCTCTTTGATCAGCAGGCACCCTGTAAAATCCTTCTAAGTCCTCGGACACGACACTTTCTTCTTTAGTTAAAAGTGTTTCATACAATTTTTCACCATGCCTTGTACCAATTATCTTAATATCATTTTCTACTTCAAATAATTCTAGTAAAGCATATGCCAAATCCTGAATAGTACTTGCTGGTGACTTTTGCACCATAATATCTCCAGCTTCAGCATTCTTAAAAGCAAACACTACTAATTCAACAGCATCTTCAAGACTCATTAAAAACCTAGTCATATTTGGGTCTGTAATAGTAATAGGTAAACCTTTTTTTATCTGTTCAATAAATAAAGGAATTACAGATCCGCGTGATGCCATTACATTTCCATATCTAGTTCCACATATTAAAGTATCCTCTGGATTTACATTTTTAGACTTTGCTACAAAAACTTTCTCCATCATAGCTTTTGATATCCCCATTGCGTTAATGGGATAAGCTGCTTTATCAGTAGATAAGCATATAACTTTTTTAACTTTAAAGTCGATTGCAGCATTTACTACATTTTCTGTACCAATTACATTTGTTTTTACTGCTTCCATAGGAAAAAACTCACAAGATGGTACTTGCTTTAATGCAGCAGCATGGAAAACATAATCTACATTGTACATTGCATTTTTCACACTATTAATATCTCTCACATCGCCTATGTAAAACTTCAATTTTTCATTTTTATATAATTTACGCATATCGTCTTGTTTTTTTTCATCCCTCGAAAAAATCCTGATTTCACTAACATCTGTATTTAAAAATCTTTCCATTACCGCATTTCCAAATGAGCCTGTTCCACCTGTAATTAACAATGTTTTGTTTTTAAACATATATATTATCTCCCTTATATAAAATTAACTGAACCAGCCATCCATTTTGTCTAATAAATTACTCTTATCAAAGTTATTCTTATAGTAATTAATAGCATTGATAGCCATTTTTTCTCGTTTTTCTTCCGACATTGAAGTTAATTCAATTATATTGTTAGCAAGCATTTGTACATCACCAGCATCGCTACAAATACCCGCATTAGCCTCATGAATGACATCTTGTATTTCTCCATCAGCTGAAACAATAACTGGTAAACCGGAAGCTAAACATGATTGAGTTTTTGCAGGTAAAGTAATTGAAAAAACTTTACTTTTTGCTAGACTTATTAATGAGGCATCACACAATGCCATATATTCGGGTATCTTTGTTGCAGGTTGTTTAGGTATAAAATTAAACATTTCCCGTACATCGAATTCATTTACCAATCTTTTCAGCTCATTTTTAAAGCGGCCATCACCAATTATGTTAAACCGAACTTTAGTGCTTTCAATTTGCAATAAACTTGCTACTTCAGGCAATATCTCTAAGCCCTGGGCTGTTCCAATATTTCCTGCAAAAATAATATTGAAAACATCATCTTGAGGAATATCATTAACTACCACTTCTTCTTTACTAACAGGTATATAAAAGTCTTCAGCATATTGAGGCCAAAATTCCAACTTTTCAAGTTTAACACCTCTTTGATTTATCGCGGATATAAAACTTTTTGACGAGGTAAATATTCTATCACAATTTTTATAGATGTAATCCACCATTATTCCTATTGTATTCAAAAAGTATTTATTTTTAATTCCAGTAATTATTTCCACGTTTTCGGGCCATAAATCCGTGACATATAAATAACATGGAATTTTCCTTTTTTTCGCAAACCATACTCCAGGCAATGCTTGAGTCATTGGTGAAACTTCATAAATGTAAACATAATCGGCCTTTAATTTCGTGAATGTTTTCCAAAAAAATCCAGAAACAACGAAGGATAAATAATTTAAGGCGAGCATTATTGAGTTGTTTCCTCTAGGAATAAGCGGTATTCTAATAACTTCAATTCCATTGTAGATTTCTTTTCTTTTTTTAAATAACCCGTATCCGTTATAATACTTTCCCTGTGGATAATTAGGTATCCCTGTAATCACTGTTACCTTATATCCTCTTTTTACCCATTCAGTACAGATATCATTTATGCGGAATTGTTCAGGATAAAAGTACTGCGCAATTACTAATATATGCTTTTTCAATCAAATTTCCAACCTTCCCAATTATCTCTCCGTCAACTTGATTGACTCACGAAAATCTCTAATTTGATAGTCTTCTTTATACCTACTCATCGATTTTTCATAAACCATATTACCAAACACTTTATTAACAAGGCCAACTTTTTTTTGCATTAATATTAAAATGGGATTAAATAACTTGACTAACTTAATTTTTTTATTATGAATTTCTGAAATAATACAGACCATTTCACTAGTATTAACATATTCTTTATTTTGCGGAAAAAACATCCCACTTTCTTGATTATCTATCATAAGTTTCATAAACTCACAAAGATTATCGATATGCAACATACTCCGCTGATTATCGATATTTGGAAAAACCGGAAGTTTTCGGGCTGCTTTTGCAAGTTTAGGATAATTACCTTTTGACCCTTTACCATAAATCATCGGTGGTCTAAGGATGACTACCTTGAAACTGTCTTCATTCAAAGACTTAATTTGATTTTCAGCTTGCAGCTTACTGTCCCCATAAAAATTGCTCGGGGCTGGTGTTGTATACATATCAATTATTCCGTTGTTAGTAATGTTTTCTCCGTAAACAATGAGACTGCTTAAAAATATAAATTGCTTCACTCCATCAGCTTTAGCTTTTTCGGCAACCTCAATTGTTAAATCTCGATTTACTCGATAATATTTTTCTTCCATATCCGGATCTGTAGAAACATGCGCGATCCCAGCAACATGGACAACAACATCATAGGGAGAAAAATCCTTTTTCTTCCAAGAGCGATCTCGCATACTAACTTTATCAATGGAATACAAATCCGGATTATTCGAAAGCCATGTATCAAATGCATTTCCTACATAGCTATTTTCACCAGTAATAAGTATCTGTTTCATTTCGAAATGTTCTCCTTGCTTGTAGATTTAGAGACTTTTACTTTATCCTGAGCTCCAGTTCCACCTTCTAACACACCATCACTCTTAAAAACACTAACTATGGTTCCGAAAAAACATTTAATATCCATCCACGGCCCTAATTTCTCAACGTATTCACCATCTAATTTAGACTTGACTTCAATTGGAACTTCATCTCTTCCATTTATCTGTGCCCAACCTGTTAAACCTGGTTTCACGTCATTTGCTCTATATTTATCTCTTTCGGCTATTAAATCATATTGATTCCACAATGCTGGCCTCGGACCAATAGTACTCATTTGACCAACGAATATATTCCATATTTGTGGTAGTTCATCAAGTGATGTTTTTCGTAAGAATTTCCCCATTCTAGTAATATACTGTTCTGGATCCTCTAAGAGATGTGTAGGGGTATCTTTTGGTGCATCTATTTTCATTGTACGGAATTTAAGTATGTTAAAATAACTTTTATGTATTCCGACCCTCTTTTGCTTAAATAATATTGGACCTTTTGAATCCAGTTTAATCGCAACAATGAGTACTAGGAATATCGGAGATAAAATAACCAACCCTATAAATGATAAAATGAAATCTATAAATCTTTTAACCTTCAAGTAAAACATAAATTGTAACCTCCGGCATCGTAACCTTTTTAATAATTATAGAACTCGCCTTTAACATTTTTATTCTTAGACAGCAATTAAACTCTGTATTAATTAATCTAAATGCTTACTTCAACGCATAGGTACACTAGGCGCAATTTTCCCGAGATAAAACTGGCTACCTGGACCTTTTAGATAGCCGTGGTTTTACCCTGCAGTTCTACAATCTTCCGATTAGCTAACCCAACAAGTGTGTCTTTAACTTCAACATTATCCATATCCGGTAATTTCTCGAGGACGAAGTTCATTTCAGTCAAACTAATCGGCTCCGCCTTCCCAACAAATATCTTAGGAAACACATACTCACTCTGCCGTTCATTCTCATTCAATAACTCCTCAAACAACTTTTCCCCAGGACGAATCCCTGAATAGTTAATCCCAATCTCATCCTCACTAAACCCTGATAGTTTAATAAGATTCTTCGCCAAATCAACAATCTTAACAGGTTCGCCCATATCAAGCACAAAAACTTCCCCACCAGCAGCCAAAGTCCCTGCCTGAATAACAAGCCGAGATGCTTCCGGAATCGTCATAAAATAACGCGTCATTTCCGGGTCAGTCACCGTAATCGGTCCCCCCTTGGCAATTTGCTCCTTGAACAAAGGAACAACACTACCTCTAGATCCAAGAACATTCCCAAACCGAACAGCCGCAAATTTCGTCTCGCTTTTCTTCGCTAGATTTTGAATAATCATCTCCGCAAAGCGTTTCGTCGCCCCCATAACATTCGGAGGATTAACTGCTTTGTCAGTAGATACCAGAACAAAGTAAGGCACGCCGAAAATGTCCGCCGCTTCCGCAACATTCTTCGTACCAAAGATATTATTTTTAACAGCCTCCATCGGATTAGCTTCCATTAAAGGTACATGTTTATGTGCCGCCGCATGATACATAACATCCGGTTTATATTCGCTAACGATATCAAATATACGATTTCGATCTTTAACATCTGCAATGATTGGAATTATTTCCGTGTCAGGTGAAACTTTTTGCCGCAGTTCCATGTCTATACTATAGATAGAACTTTCACCGTGCCCTAATAGAATCAATCGTTTCGGACGGAATTCACTTACCTGTCGACAAATCTCGGAACCTATCGAACCGCCAGCCCCTGTGACTAGTATGGTTTTATTGGTAAGTTTATCCGCAATTGCTTTTAAATCAAGTTGGACTTCGTCTCTGCCAAGTAAGTCCTCTATTTGAACGTCTTGCATATCATTGACGGATACTTTTCCTGTCATTAAATCTTCGATACGTGGCATTGTTTGAGTTTTAATACCTGTTTCAATACATAGCTTCGATAAGTCAGCCATTTCTTGCTTCGGTAAGGATGGAATCGCGATGACAATTTTCTCAATATTATTCGCCGCTACCAATGCAGGTATGTTGTTGCCCCCACTGGCTACTTTAATACCGAATATTTCGAGACCGTTTTTTGATTGGTCATCATCTACGAAGAGGACAGGTTTCATGCCAGAATCAGGATTGTTTAGTAGTTGACGAGCTACCATTGTTCCTGCTTGTCCAGCACCGACAATCATGGTTCTTGTTGTTGCGTTTCCGTTATGATGATTCACGGTGTCACGCATGAGTCGCCAAGATAATCTTGATCCTCCAATAAGCAGGATATGTAGCATCCAAGTTAAGATGAGCGCGCGTATGTATATATTTTGCACGACAACAAGTTGGACAACCGCGACAACAGCTATCGTTAATGTTACCGCCTTGAAGATTGATTTTAATTCTCCAATGGATGCATACGCCCATGCTTTACGGTAAAGTCCGTAATGCCATGCGAAGAAATGATGCGCGATTTGGATTGTCACGACACTCATGAGTAACGTTTTACTCATAAATATATTGGTCGTAGGATGCAACATATAAAATCCGATGTATATAGAGAATAGGACAATCAAGGAGTCGACGAAAACTAAATAGGTCGTTCTTTTTTTAACTGACAACAGGGCATTCTCCTTTCTAGTAATTATTACACAGCTTTTCTTGTTATATTCTCTCATAATAGATACTTTTTACTAGTTTACGATTGTTCATTATAGCATTTTAAGGTAATAACTTCCACCATTTCTTCGTTTCTAGTGCATTCGGCTCCAATAAAATGAAATCTTCGTTTGTTAAAATTCTATCATTGTTTTCCAACAATATGTCTGCTAAGTCATGTAGTTTTCGTTTATCTAAAAAGTTGAGTCCCTTTTCAAAATGGAATGGACGGTTGACTGGATTATGTACGTCAGACCCGTATGTGTGTACTAAATTCGCTTCAACGAGTCGTAAAGACAAATTTTGAACTTGTTTGCCAAAATGCCCAGCAAGACTCCCCGCTGTTATTTGAGAAAGTGCACCGTGGTTAATCAATCTCGCCAGTCGTTCAGGCTTTTGAGCGATGGCACGGTTTCTTTCTGGGTGTGCAATGATTGGTACTTTATCCATACTTAGAATGCTTTGGATGATGTCCACCGTATAGGTTGGGATTCCGCTTGATGGTAGTTCAAGTAAGACATATTTAGAGTCCGCAAGTGTCAAAGCTTCTTTCGTTTTCAACTTTTCAACAATGAAGTCTTTTATGCGTAATTCTTGCCCTGCATGCACGATTATTGATAAACCTTTTTCTTTACAAATTTCGTTCAACATGCTCGTCTTTTGTAAAACTGTGTCTTTGGGTACGTCAAAATGCGGGCTGTAGGCGTGAGGGGTAGCGATGATATCTGTAATTCCTTCCGCTACTGCCATTTCTAGTAATTGAACAGATTCTTCAACAGTTTTCGGCCCGTCATCAACTCCGGGTAAAATATGTGAATGTATATCTACCATTTGAATCCCTCCGTTGGCATTAAGTGTTCGATTTGAAAAAGAGTAAACAGGGAATTACACCCATTTACTCTCCCGTTCCGTAGTATTGGTAGTAATAATGATCTTTATCTAATTCAAAGTTATTCAATACAGCTCCGAGAATCTTCGCTTGTGAAGAGAAAAGCGCTTCTTTTGCCTTGATGATATTTTCTTTTTCAGTTTCGCCGGCACTTAATACGAGTACAGTACCGTCACATTTATTCGACATGATTTGCGCATCAGTAACTGATAATACAGGCGGTGCATCAAAAATAATCACATCATATTTGTTTTTCATCTGGTCCATTAGTTTATCCATCGTTTGCGATCCGAGCAGTTCTGCAGGGTTCGGCGGAATCGGTCCGCATGTAATAATGTCAAGCCCTTCTGTATCGCTAGGGTTGATGACTTCAGAAAGGTCCGCTTGGCGTGTAAGAAGGTTTGATAAACCTACTGTGTTTGTCAAGTGGAATGTGTAATGAACGGTCGGCTTTCTCATGTCAGCATCGACAAGCAGAACGCGTTTGCCTTCTTGCGCAAAAACGACAGCAGTGTTTGCTGATATTGTCGACTTTCCGTCACCAGGGGATGCGGAAGTTACGAGTAATGTTTTAAGTTCACCATCGGGTAGTGAAAAGTTGATATTGGTACGCATTGTACGAAATTGTTCGGATACCACTGATTTGGGGTTGACACTTGTAACGACTTTACGCGCCGCTGTTTGGACTGTTTTTTTCTTTCTCGCTTTTCTCACCATTTTTACCTTCTCCCCCTTCCTCTTCTTTGTTTAACTTCGACTTTCATTTTCGCGATGTCGCTATCTGGTATCGGACTGATTAAGCCGATGATTGGTAAGTTTAATATTTCTTCGACGTCTTGTTCGTCTTTCATCGTTGTATCTAGGTATTCAAGTAAAAATGCCACGCCTACACCGAGCATGAGGCCGATAACGGCTGCGATTGCCATATTCAGTTTCGGATCTGGTTTAACAGGTGACGGGTTAGCCCCAAGTTCTGCTGGGGTTAGTATGTTCACATTATCCACATTCATTAATACTTGTATTTCTTTTTGGAAAACTGTCGCGATTTTATTGGCGAGTTCGACTGCCATTTTAGGATCTTCGTCTTGAACTTGAATATTAACGACTTGTGAATTTTGGGCGCTGTTCACTGTCACTTGATTGATTAATGCGCCTACCGATCGTTCCAAGTTCAATTCTTCTTTAACGATTCCAAGTATGGCCGGACTTTTAATAATAACGTTATATGTATTGATTAATTGTAGGTTTGCTTGGATATCTTGCGCGTTATTTTGTTGTTGTTGATCTGTTTTTGATGTTGTGACAAGTATTTGTGTGGATGATTGATAGATTGGCGTTAGAAGCCAAAAACTGACGACACCACTAATCGTTATTGCGATAATTGTTATGAGTGCAATTAAGCCTAAACGTTTTTTTAATGTCTTAAATAAGTCCTGAAGACTAATCGTTTCTTCCATATTTATTATTACTCCTTTTAAATTCAAATAATTAACATAGCGATTATTATAACATGATTCGACAATTTTTGATATATTATTTTCGACTGATATATGCGATAATTAAACTATTATGTAAATATTCGACACGTTTTACTAGGAAAGGAGTAGTAATTATCAAATGAGAAAAGTACTATCTATTATTCTTGTAGTTATTTGTCTTATTTTGTTAATCTTTAGTTATATGCAATGGCAGGACAAAATTGATTCTGCTAAGGGGATGGAATCATCCACTTTGAAAGAGGTAACGGATACTAGTTCTTCTTCTGTAGATGAGGATGAGGAAAAGGCAGAAGTTGTGAAACCTGATGTGGATGTTGAACGTCTACTATCATTGACTTCTAATCAGGACAAGGTTGTATCGTCTGTATTCCGGAGTCGCTTGGAAGCAGATGAGGTTGTTGACTTTTTAATTGTCGGATCTGAATCGATGAATTATGGCGATCCGGGATACGCAGAACGTTTGCAGCTTTCACTGCAAGAGTCATATGGCGAGGCAGTGAACGTTTCAACGATTGTATTGGATGGGGCAACGGATTCAATCATCAATGGGATGGATGATGTAATAGATTTTGATGTTGGTTATGATGTCGTCTTGTTCGAACCACTAACACTTAACAGTAGCGGCGTCATTCTTCCAGAAACGCAACACGAACATATCGGGATGTTTATTGACCGAATGAAAGATGAAGTCGATGATGCAGTAGTTGTCCTACATCCTGCGCAACTATTACGTCGTGCAATGAACTATCCAGCCCAGGTTCAATCCGTTAAGGGTTATGCTGATTCAGAAAACATCCCTTATATCGACCATTGGACTGAGTGGCCAGAAGTTAACTCGGAAGAATTAGTTCAGTATTTAGATGAAGATAATTGGCCGAATCCCGAAGGTGCCGAACTTTGGGCGAATGCACTGATTACGTATTTTATAGCTGAATAGATAGATGGAGGAGAAGGATTCGATGGACAGTAGAGTAAATCGCAAGAAAAAGAAGAAATGGCCTTGGATTGTCGGCGTTATAGGCGTATTAGTTTTAGGTGTAGTTGTTTACGGTGCGATGATCGTTAAGAATTTAACAGATACAGCGAAAGAAATTCACGAGCCGATTGAGCGTGCTGTATCTGAAAAGCGTGAGGAACCTGTTGTGTTTAAAGATGCTGAACCCTTTTCGATGTTAGTTTTGGGTGTTGATGAACGCGAAGGCGATAGCGGCCGTTCGGATACGATGATCGTGATGACGGTGAATCCTGAAACGAAGTCTACGAAAATGGTAAGTATTCCACGTGATACGTATACGGAAATTGTTGGTAAAGGCATTAATGATAAGATTAACCACGCATATGCGTTCGGTGGAACCGAAATGTCGATGGCTACAGTAGAAAATCTACTAGACATTCCAATAGACTACGTAGTACAAGTGAATATGGAAAGCTTTAAAGATATTGTAGATGCTGTTGGCGGGATTACGATTAATAACACTTTGGATTTCAAAGTTGGAAGCCATACGTATCCTAAAGGGCAGATTTCATTGAATGGTGACGAGGCGCTTGACTTTGTAAGAATGCGTTATGAAGATCCACGTGGAGATTTTGGAAGACAGGATCGTCAGAAGCAAGTGATTCAGGCTGTGTTGCGTGAAGGCGCATCAGTTAGTAGTTTGTTGAATTATAAGAGTATATTCGGTGCGATTGGTAGTAATGTGAAGACGAATATGACGTTTGATGAAATGGTTGAGGTTCAGAAGAATTACAAGGATGCAGCTGGTAAAGTGGATCAGCTGTATATTGAAAAAGGACAAGGCCAGAAGATGAATAATATTTGGTATTACATTATGAATGATGAAGAGTTAAATGGAATTACTAGTGAGTTGAAAGAGCATTTGGAGTTGTAAATCGTGAGTGGGTCCCTGTCCGGCTGTGCCGGACAGGGACCTTTTTTTATGTAGATTTGGAATCCGTGAGGATTGGGACGAGATTACTTGTGAGAGAGACAACATTATGAGTTATAGCGATGACAATTTGAGAGATTGAGACGACATTCCCGTATTGGGACGACATTATGAAAGATTGAGACGACATTTTTGTCGATTGCGACGATATTCTTGATAAAAAGGGATGCCGGGGCATCCCCTCCCTATCGAAATGGGGTTCCAGGTGGCCATGAGTTCTCTGGTACAAAACGTGAATTAACACACCATTTATCACCACAAATAGCATCCAATTAGAGCATCAATTAGATGAAATTTGACCTTCAGGATAACCATCTAACTAAATTAATAATTAACCTTGGAAGGTAGAGCAGAACGTTTAGCATTATCTCCACAGCCGCGTCTAAAACGATACTATACTCTTTACTTTTTTTACGCTTGCCCATTTGTTGCCCCCCCCCATAATGGCCCTATTGAGGCACAGTCCTTATTCAACAACTGCGCTCAATTACGGTAGACATTATTAAGCATCCGATTTACTTAGTCGATTAATGTAAAATACGAGTATAACAATGCCTAATATAATCAAAATAGAAATCACTTGTCCTGCTACTAATCCTATTTTTCCAATACCTAACGGCAAAATAAGAATAAGTACCCCACTAATCATAAGGAATAAACCTACTGCATTAGCTAACTTGTTTTTATCTCCCCGAAAAGTGTTCTCATTAAAACCTGCAATGAGAGTGAATTCTTGTTTTTTCCATATCAGGTAACTAAAAAAGAAAAGAAGAGCACTAGTAAAAAGACAAACTATTACTGGACCTATATTCATACACAGAACACCTAACTTTCCTTCTGGCTATCGTAAAAGACTTTATTTCACTTTAAAGCTACTGCTAATCGATAAAACGACCGTTTGTAGAAGTGTCAAATTCATTTCATACTCTCTATTATACCAGAGATACCGAACGAGACCTTCGAAATATTTAATTTATCCCACAATTTAATCAGTTTCAATGTGATCACTCCTATTTATAAAATTGCGTTTGGACATACGAGTTAACAGTGGTATTAATACATACATTAGCTGACCTACAATAGAAATTGTAATCCTGCTAATAGGCTTGTCAGTAGGGTGCCGATACATAGGCAAAAGGAAAGAGTCCAATTCATATGCGAATTTGGACTCTAATAGTGTGTTTTATTTATGTTTTGTACCGCTCAACCGAGTACTCTCAATTAGCCTTAGGAAAAGATATTAATTGTCGTAATAATAATCGGCATAGCAAAGACATCAACTAAGAATGCGCCTACGATTGGTACGACTAGATAGGCTTTTCTAGAATGGCCGAACTTCCCTGTAATTGCCGCCATATTCGCCATAGCATTTGGCGTTGCGCCTAATCCGTGACCTGCAAATCCACCGACCATAACTGCCGCGTCGAATGATTTTCCGAGTAAACGGAAGAGAACGAAAATCCCGAAAAACACGATGAAAAGTGATTGGACGAATACGATGACTAAGATTGGAAGTGCCAACCCTGTCAGTTCCCACAGCTTGATACTCATAAGCGCCATTGATAGGAATACGCCTAATGTAATATCCCCGACTAGTTCCACGCTCTTCATGTCTACGATTTCAGGATTAATCTTATCGACAACATTTCGTACAATTACTGCGACAAACATCGCCCCGACGTAACTCGGAAGCACGAATCCAGTTGACGCGGAGAACAGTTCCGCTAAGTACGAACCCGCTGCCATTGAAAATGTGATTAATAAAAGTTGCGTGAAAAAGCGATTTGAGTCTATTGGGATGTTTTTCACTACTTCCTCGATTTCTGTAGATTCAGCTGCATCTTCCGAAGATTTTAAATTGTATTTCGTGATGAGATGTTTTGCGATGGGTCCACCGACAAGTCCACCGGCGATCAAGCCGAAAGTAGCGGCTGCAATTCCAATTGGAAGTGCTGAAGCTACGCCTAAACCTTCAATCGTTTGACCGAATGCCGTTGCGCCTCCGTGTCCGCCTTCCATAGAAATTGCCCCAGCCATTAAACCGAGTAAAGGGTGAATGTCGAATACTTTTGCCAGTGAAATCGCAATGACGTTTTGTGCTAAGGCTAAAAATCCACATGCGAGCCAGTATATGATTAATAATTTTCCACCAAGCTTAACTAACTTGAAGCTGGCACCGATTCCAACAGTCGTAAAGAACGCGAGCATGAACATGCCCTGCAAGGAAGTGTCCAGCGCAACTTCAACCCAGTTCAGTTGTTTGAGGAGTGCCGCAACAATTGCGAATAAAAGCCCGCCTACTACTGGAGCTGGAATACAAAAACGTTGTAATATACCTACTCTTTTGACGAGTAATGTCCCTAAGACGAAAAGTGCAACGGACAAGAATATTGTCGTAACTTGGTTGAGTTCAATTGTCATGGTGTTCCTCCTTTTATGTCAACGCTGTGAAAGCGCTATATGTGTGCATTTCTTATTGTTTACATTATATAGAGCTTGATTTATAATTTCTAATATCGAAAAACTATATACTTATTGGTTTTACTAATAAGTGAAAGGGTGCCTTTGACATGGATCTTAAGCAATTGAAATACTTTGTCGCTGTTGTTGAAGAAAACAGTTTTACAAAGGCTGCCAAAATACTTCATATTTCTCAACCGACGCTAAGTCTGTCCATAAAAGCGCTCGAACAACAATTAAATACGCAACTTTTTGAACGAAATACACGCGGAATGCAAATCACAGACGGTGGACAACTTCTGTATGATCGTGCCAAAAAGTTGCTGTTAAATTTATCAATTGTCGAAAAAGAAATCGTAGAATTAAATGCAACGGGTAAAGGCGAGGTGCACTTAAGCATTATTGAGTCCACTCAAAATTGGATTCCCAAAGTGATTAAAAATTTTAAACAAACGTATCCGACGATGAAAATTCATTTCACAGAGATTACGAATAAGAAGCATGTGATCCAATCACTTAGGAGTTATGAGACTCACTTGAGTATTACGAATCAGCTTGTTGAAGAAGAGGATATTGAATTCATTCCCATTTATACAGAGAGATTTTTGTTAATTATGCATGAAGATCATGAGCTTTCTTCGAAGCGGGATTTGTCGTTAGAGGATTTGAAAGATAAGCCTTTAATCATTAGTAAAGAGGGATATCAAACGAGGGTTAATATATTAGAAGCGTTTGAAGCTGATGGGGTTGAGCCTTCAATTATGTTTGAAATCGAACGTTTTGAAACTGCTTGGAAGCTGGTTGAGGAAAATTTGGGGATTGCATTTCTGCCGGAGAGTTATGTGAAGGATATTCGTGGTTCTCGGGTAGTGGTTAAGGAAGTGGATTCTGCTCATTTGACGCGGACGGTGTATTTGACTTATATGAAGCAGCGGTATTTTCCTGCTGCGATTCGAGAGTTGATTGAGGATATTGAGGGGCATTTTTGACGGTTTTGGAATTAGGCGGGCATCGTGAGATGCTGGACAATTGGGCGGACATCTTTCAGGATTGGGAGGACATAATTGACGAATTCATGAGATTGGGAGGACATAATCATAAATTGCGCGGACATCGTGCGTGCCGACTGAAATTGGGATGACATCTTTCGGGATTGAGCGGACATAATTGGCGAATTTATGAGATAGAGAGGACATAATCATAAATTGCGCGGACAACGTGCGTGCTACCTGAAATTGGGCGGATATCTTTTGGGATTGGGCGGACATAATTGGTGTATTCATTAGATTGAGAGGACATCATCAAGGATTGCGCGGACATCGTACTATTGAAAGTGAAAAGGGATGCTGCAGCATCCCTTTTTGATTACACAAATTCAATCTGAAATTTCATGCCACCATTTATGTATTGCAGTAGCGGCTGGTCTTCTTCAATAACTCTACCAATGACGTTTACTTTTTCATCCACTTTCAAATCACGTTTCGTAATTTGTATCTCACCTTGGTATCGTCCATATCTCTCGTTATCAACTGTTATCGAGCCAATTGGTCTTTCGATAGTATTTTGTGCTGTGACTGGACGGGTTCCGATTAGTCCGTATTCTCTTGACTCCATGGATCTGATGCAGTCTCTAGCTGCGTCCCAACGATTGGTTTGGATGGTGGATAATATATCACTTAGCTGTTGATTCGCGGCGAACGGTTTTGCCTGTAGTTTTAGGATTCCATCTTGATAGGCTGTGAATTGTGCTAAGGTTTTTTCGGTTAGGTTTAGGTCTCCGACTAGGACTTTTTCGACTGCGCAGTTTGTGATTAGGTCTAGATGGGCTTCGAATGGTGCGCTGTGTCGATGATCTTCTAGTGTTGGGAGGCCTTCATGTAAGGGACCTCTTAGGTCGGCGTCGCCTGGGATGAAGGCCATGACGGTTAGTCCTTCTTTTTTGAGCCAGTTGTTCACTTTTTGGAACTCAATTTTGTCGAGGCCAGTTTCTGGTCTTGGGTAGAAGTTATGCCATGCTTCTACGGAATCGGTTTGTAGGCCGTTTGATTTTAATCTTTCGAGCATTTCTTTTGTTAGTGTGCTGGCGTTTAGGGCGATTTTCAATTCTTTAGATAGCTTGATCATTGTTTCTTCTGGGATGCCGTAGTCTAGTCTTAGTCCAGTGACGCCCCATTCGAGGAGTCCTGCGGCGTTTTCCCAGGTGAAGCCGAGGTGGCCGAGGGATTTTGGTGAAATGTCGGCCATGAGTTCCATGTTGTTGCGTTTTGCGACTGCGCCTAGTGCTTTTAGACGTTCTGTGTATTTTGTTGGGTCGTCTTCTGGGATGTGTAGCGATGTGAAGATGGCTGTGAATCCTGCGTGTTGCATTTTGGTTATGTATGTTTCGAGATCGGTGATGTTGTCGTTTCCTAAGTAAACTGATAGGCCTAGCATGTTTATGTCACTCCTTAATTAATTTAAAAAGGAGAGGGTTTCCCCTCCCCCTCTCCATTAGATGCCTTCTGCCATCTCTTCTTTGAATCCCCATAGATAGGTGAATAGGAATCCGAAAGTGTATGCGATGACCAAGCCTATGAAATAGTATAGGTATTGGTTGTTGGCGATGAGTGGGATTAGTGAAATCCCGGAAACGCCGATTCCTGTTGCTGCGACTTTCATCAGGGCTTGGAATGCACCGCCGACTGCTGCGCCCATACAAGCTGTGATGAACGGGCGACCTAATGGAAGCGTGACCCCGTACAGTAGCGGCTCTCCGATTCCGAGGAATCCGACTGGAAGTGCACCTTTGATAATGTTGCGTAAGCGTTTGTTTTTCGTTTTCACGAAGATCGCGATTGCTGCGCCGACTTGACCTGCGCCTGCCATTGCGAGAATTGGTAATAATGCTGTGTAGCTTAACGTTTCGATTAACTCCAAGTGAATTGGCGTTAGGCCATGGTGGAGTCCTGCCATAACGAGTGGCAAGAAGAATCCTGCAAGAACTGCACCTGCTACGATTCCCCCTACATCAAGAAGCGAGTTGATGCCTGATGTGATGGCATCTGATAGTACGCCAGCAACTGGCATGATTGCGTATAGTGAAAAGAATCCAACAATTAATAACGTGAGTAATGGTGTAAAGATAATATCAACTGCAGCTGGCATGACTCTACGAACGCGTTTTTCAACGACAGTCATGAGAAATGCTGCAAAAATGACGCCGAATAATCCGCCGCGACCTGAGACTAATGGTTCGCCGTAAATCACTATATCCCCGAGTCCTGGATGGAATAATGTAGCCCCTGCGATGGCACCGAGAACCGGGGTTCCGCCAAATTCTTTCGCTGTGTTCCAACCGACTAAAATCATTAGGTACATGAAGACCCCGCTACCCAGGACGAGAAGGATTTGCATCCAAGATGTTGTTACATCGACTTCTGCGTTTTTGGCGAAGTTCGCCGCCCCGTTCAGTAATCCCGATGCGACAAGACCAGGGATGAGTGGAATGAAGATGTTACCGATTCTGCGTAATAGCATTTTGAATGGTGTTTTGTTCTTCTCTTTTCGTTTTGCGTTGTCGCGCGCCGCTTTTTCGCTGAATGTCAGATCATCGTCGTCTGGATTGGCCTCTTCGCCAATCGCGAGTCCCGTGACTTTGCTCATTTCTGCAGCGACTCGATTGACCGTTCCCGGACCGACGACGATTTGTAGCGTGTCGTCATCAATGACGCCCATGACGCCGTCGATTTTTTTGAGTGCATCGATGTTCGCTTTGCTGTCGTCTTTTAGTTGCAAGCGTAGACGGGTCATGCAATGCGATAGTCGTTGAATGTTCCCTTTGCCGCCAATATGTTCAAATATATCGGTGGCCATGCGTTCTTCTTTCTTCACTTCAATCCCCCACTTTGTAAGTTATTTTATTGATTGTCGGACAAAGCCGTTTGATTCTGTTAGTTTTTCTACCGCTTCATTATATGAACATTGTAATAGAATCATAACAATGGCCGTTTTGACGTGATGCTGTGCTTGTTCGTAATAACTTGCGGCCGTTTCGTAGTCAACTCCGGTTGCTTCCATAATGATACGTTTAGAGCGTTCTACTAATTTCTCATTGGTCGCTTGTACGTCCACCATCAGGTTTTCATACGCTTTCCCGATGCCGATCATCGCTGCTGTTGAGATCATGTTGAGGACGAGTTTTTGTCCAGTACCTGCTTTGAGTCTCGTGGAACCTGTTAAGACTTCTGGACCGGTTTCGATTTCAATAGCCATGTCAGCGTGTTTGCTCATTTCTGCGTTTTTATTGCAAGAGATGGATGCTGTTTTTACGTTTAGTTTTTTCGCGTAATTTAGTGCACCGATCACATAAGGCGTTCGGCCGCTTGCAGCGAGTCCGATGACGATGTCGTTTTCTGTCAGGTTAATGGCTTTCAAGTCTTCTGCGCCTAGTGCTGCGCTATCCTCGGCACCTTCTACCGCAACTGTAAACGCTTTCATTCCACCTGCAATTAAACCTTGAACTTTGCTTGGTGAAACGCCGAAAGTTGGTACACATTCGACTGCGTCCAGGATGCCAAGTCTGCCACTTGTACCTGCGCCGACGTAGATTAAACGTCCGTCGTTATTGAATGAATGAATTACTGCTTTCACTACTTTTTCGATGCTGTCGATCTCATTTTCAATTGTTTCCGGAACTGTTTTGTCTTCTTGGTTCATCGCGATCAGAATTTCTCTTGGCGACATTTCATCTAATTGCATGGTGTTCGGGTTTCTTGTTTCGGTTGCTAATTTCTCGAGCATTCAATCACCTCTCTGGTAAACTCTTTTATAGTTTTATTGTACCCCTATGAAATTATATGTCAATGGTGTTTCCGTTATTCATGAAACTAAATTTCATTTAAGTGAAAAAAGAGTTTCTCCATTAGCGTCGGAGCTGTTCCATCTCTTTTCTTGCTTCGTGGTAATGTTTAATGACTTTGTCACCGATTTGGTGGAAAACGCTCATGTATAACGTGTCGATAATTGTCAGTTGCGTCATGCGTGACGGGATACTTCCGATTCTGAAATCTCGTTCGACATTCGGCGTGGAGAGATTGATGTCTGCGAGTTTATGCAGGGTCGATTTGTCATCTAGATTGGATATGGCTATGACGGTTGCCCCTGTTTTTTGTGCGAACTGCGCAAGCTCTATGACATCTTTCGTCATTCCAGATGTACTGATAGCGATGAAGACATCCCCTTTTTCTAGGTATGGAATCACGGTTAGTAAATGGTGAAAGTCTGTGCTTGTGATGGAATGATAGCCGAGTCTTGTAAATTTATAATGCGCATCCACCGCAGCAATTGATGATCCCCCTACGCCGAAGAAGACGATCCTTTTTGCTGATTTGATGGTTGTGACAGCTTTATCGAGTTCTTTTTTGTTCATCGAGTCCGTGCAAGAGTCGATGGCGAATTTGTTTACTTGAATCACTTTTTGGAACAGATCGTAAGGTGAATCGTTTTTTTGTAAGTTTGTGACGTCTGTAATATTCATTTCAGCAATCGTTAGGTCTCTGACGAGTGCGAGTTTAAATGATTTGAAACTACCCACTCCGATTGATTTGCAGAAACGGACGACGCTCGCTTCGGATACGCCGGTTTTTGCGGATAGTTCTTTTGTGGTCATGTTCGGGATTAGGTCTGGGTTTTGAATGATGTATTTGGCGATTTGTTTTTCGGCTGCGGATAGGGATTCTAGTTGTTGTTTGATTGATCTTATTAGGGTTGGCATGGTGTGGCCCCTTTCTCGGTTTGTAAAATGATTATCGCATGGAATGGGTTTTTGGGGTAGTTTTTTGTGGGGGGTTGCAAAGGGAGGCCTGCGGCTTCCGCGGAATTGCGGGTGTCGGGAGAGGACTTCAATTGGTATTTTGTGAAATTTATAAATGGTTTTTTAAGGGCACTTGAAAAGGAATGCCAGCGGCATCCCTTTTCTTCTGGTATTTAGCTTTGGTTAGTTTTTTCGCCACACGTATCTCGTTGCGACGGAATTTCCGGTTTTATTCAAAGGAAGTGATTTAATGGCGTAACGGGCTGCGTCTTTGTTTTTTAGTTGTAGAAATCCTCTGCACTCCCGATTTGAGATTGATGTGTTAATTAGCGTGAAATAATCAATTAATGTTTCGCTGTAATTATTGGGCGCTGTGATATCGCACTCGATGCATCTGCGTTGTTTATGGCTCACGTAGTGCATGGCATCACCGCATTTTGTACATAGTTGTCCCCTCTTTAGGCTATCTGGGTCAATTGAAAAGTAGTTACAGAGTGGGAATGGATCGTAGTCGATTCGGTGTTTTTGGATTAGTTCTTCTATGCGTTTAATAAGTTTTGTGCTGTACATTGATTGCTTTTTGGTAGATTGCGCAATAAGACGGGCAGCCCTTTTTTATAGAGGATCGGGGCGTTCGGTGCTTCTTCTATGACATGGGAATTGGGATTTGATAGAAGTACCCGACCGATGATGTCGACTTGTAGTTCCCTTCTGGCAAGCCAATTTTGTAGATTGTGAATATGCGTATGAAGTTGCTCGAGTGGGCAATCCATTCGTATGATTTCGCCTGTCTGCTTTTCTTGTTCTAGCTGGTTTGGATTTGTTTTGAAACGAAGTTTGTCAGTTATATTTTTGACATCAATTATCAAGATGAATTTCTCGGCCAAAATTAGGGTGTCGATTTGGAATGTCATACCGGGGGAATGAGAAAGTTGGATATCTTTGAGTACCGTCATTGATGTGGGGATATCAAGTGTAGCCAAGTATTGATCTATTTCGAGTTCGCCAGCGTAGCCTGCGCTCACTCTATATAGTTGTTTTTCAAGTTTTTTAAGATGCGGTGAATCTTTTGGGAGTCGCGCGATTAATCTTGGGATTGCCCTTAATAATGGCGGTTCTTTTCTTGGCATTATTTTGATAGCTATCAACCTCTTTCTGAATTGTTAAATTTAATATAGCAGGTATTGCGTGTGGGGACAAGATGTGGGGGAAGATTGAATTTTGAGGGGGTTGTTGGGTGCGTAGTTGGTGTGGTGGTTAGACATCTTTTGGGATTGAGCGGAGATAAATGGTGGATTCGGGAGATTGAGAGGACATAATGAGGGATTGCACGGACATCATGGCCAGCTGGCGTGATTGCGCGGAGATCTTTCAAGTTTGAGCGGACATAATTGGCCGATTCGTGAGATTGGGAGGTCATAATGAGCGATTGCGCGGACATCATGGCGAGCTGGCGTAATTGAGTGGAGATGTTTTGAGTTTGAGCGGACATAATTGGCCGATTCGCGAGATTGAGAGGACATAATGAGGGATTGCGCGGACATCATGGCCAGCGGGCGGAATTGGGCGGACATAATTGGCCGATTCGCGAGATTGGGAGGACATAATGAGCGATTGCGCGGACATCATGGCCAGCGGGAGGAATTGGGCGGAGATCTTTTGAGTTTGGGCGGACATAATTGGCCGATTCGCGAGATTGAGAGGACATAATGAGGAATTGCGCGGACATCATGGCCAGCGGGTGTGATTGGGCGGAGATCATTTGAGTTTGAGCGGACATAATTGGCCGATTTACGAGATTGAGAGGACATAATGAGTGATTACGCGGAACTAGCGTGGATGTTGCACAAATCCGTGTACCTTCCCCGCATTTCATTCCAAATTCACCCTTTGTAATACAACTGTAATATATATGTAACGCAAATGTCGTTGTTATCTGGTTATATTCCCTATAAAGTGATAAGCAGGAAGAATTAACCGTAAAGTCACGATTATATATAAAAAAACAAAACTTTGTTAGGGGAGAAATAATGAGAAAAGTTGTCATTTCACTAGTAACTGCGGCTTCTATTTTATTTACCACTGCCACAATTGACGCACACGCCACTGAACCGGTTGGACAAGTCAGTGTTCAATCAGAGTCATCTTACACATATAAGACAGTAACGAAAGTAGGGTCTACTAAAGCAACAGCTAAATCTGGTAGTTTCAAATTAAAGTATAATACGAATGTCCGCAGAGACGCTGGAACAAAGAACAAAATTGTTATTACAGCGAAAAAAGGATCGACTGCAACTGCAACTCATCAGAAAAAAGTTGGCAAAGAAACTTGGTATAAAGTTAAAGTTAGTGGAAAGTCTGGTTGGGTTCTAAGCACATTGCTAACTCCAGCGAAAGCAGCGGCTAAAGCGCCTGCTAAAAAGGCTGCACCAAAAAAAGCGGCTCCGAAAGCAACAACTCAAGCAGCAAGTGGTTCATACACAACAAAATATAATTCAAATATCCGTTCAAATGCGGGTACGAATAATAAAATTGTAACAACTGCTAAAAAAGGTACTAAGGTTACTGTATCTGCACAGAAGAAAGTCGGTAAGACAACTTGGTATAAAGTAAAAGCTAACGGTAAGACAGGTTGGGTTTCCAGTGATTTATTGGCGAAGGCGACTAAAGCGAAAGCCCCTGCTAAGAAAACGAAAAAAGCTTCAAACAGCACGTTCTCTACGGACTTAATCGCAAATGCGATGAAACTTCGCGGTGTACCTTACCGTTACGGTGGTACGACGACAAGCGGTTTTGACTGCAGTGGATTTGTTCAATATGCATTCAAGCAATCCGGGAAAAGCATTCCTCGCGCTACAACTGGACAATATGCAGCAACGACAAAAGTTTCAAATCCTCAACCAGGCGATTTAGTATTCTTTGCTGGTACTTACAAAGCAGGTATTTCGCATGTTGGGATTTATATCGGAAATAACCAGTTCATCCATTCTGGTGGAAAAAACGTACACGTTCGTAGCATGAGCGATCCTTATTGGAGCAAGTACTTCCACAGTTACAGAAGCTTCTAAATAGAATTAGAAAATGCACAGTCGATTTACTCGACTGTGCATTTTTTATTGTTCAATATTTTTAATGGCGTAATCTCCGTATTCGTCAATGACGACAGTGAATGTTGCCCCGTAATCGATTGTTTTGACTTCATCACTTTCCGTGTCGTGATAAGTAAATGTTGCATTCGCTTTTACGATTGCTTCATTTTCGCCGATCTCAACGCTGGTAATTTCAGATTTTACTTCTTCATAAACTTTATGTTCCCCGTACAATTCCTCTACTTGACGAACGCCTTCTTTTGCAGCTTGACTTTCTGGTAATAAGTAAGTCCAGTAGTATTCTAGCTTTTTGTCGTTAAGTGAGTACGGGATTAATTCGTAATAGCTGTTGATGAAGCTTCTGAGCAATTCATCGTCCAGATAGGCGCCTTCGATTTCAATGTCTTCTCGTTCATCAACGATTTCTTTCACATTTGCTGCCCATTGGTTCAATTGATCGATGACCGTGTAGATAGGAATCGCGTACCCAATGTTTGGATTATTTTCAAGGATTAGCGAGTTGATACCGATGATTCGGTCCGTGCTCGCATCGATTAATGGACCACCGCTGGAGCCTTGCTTGATCGTGGCATCCATTTCGTACAGGTTTTTGTAGTCATAGTCATCGAAGAAGCTTTTTCCGAAGTCTGTAATCTTCCCTTCGGTTGACGTGTTCGCGATGTTTTCAGGGCTCCCTAAAGCAAAGACTTTCGTGCCAACTGGAACTCTCGAAAGCTCCATTTCCATCGGTTGTTTCCCTGCTAAATCGAGAACGCGTATAAGTGCAATATCTGTCTTGTCTGAAATCCCGATGACGTGCCCATTAAATTGTTGGCCGTTACTATTCGTGACTGTTATGTAAGCCGCATCTTTGGCGACATGGGCATTCGTTACGATGTCCCCTTTTTCATTAAATAGAAATCCTGAGCCTTGCTGCAAATCAGAGTCAATCGTGTAGACGAATGATTTCGCATTCGCGATGGTTGACGATAAATCTGTTTCAGGAGCAACCGGAACTTCTATTTTTACAATCACTTCCGTCTTTTCTTCAACTGCTGTTACTTCAACAGAACCCTCTTCGGTTTCGGTTTCTTCTTCAGGTATCAATTCTGGATCGATTTCCATACCTTCTAATGCGATATTCTCAAAAGAATCCGGCTTTAAGACCGGCTCGGATGCTGTTTTAATTTGCCCGAGTTGACCAAAAAGGCTAAATAAAACTGCGACTAATACTAGTAATATGACTCCTTTAAAGAGCGTTCTTTTATTTTTCATAATCTCAACTCAATTCTACTTGAATTCTCTAATGATACTGACGTATGAGTATCTACTTTAGTTTCAACAATATATATGAATAGTATAGCAGATTTTTTGGTGGTAATGTTTTAAACAAAAAACTATGAGTAGTAGACGAAAGTAGTATAGGTCAGTAGACTTTCGCTACTTCTTAAGCCCACTTTGGAGTGACGAAATATAGCTATCTATCTTTTATACTTAAATTAGTATATATAGCGTATAAGATTTCGATTGGAGTGGTTTTCATAAAAAAAAGGCTCAGTACCTCACTACTCATCACTGTCACATTATGTTTAGGATTTCTTTACGCAAACGTCCAAGCAGCCTCCACGCTTTCAAATTGGTATACCGACAATTTTCAAAAGGAGGAGGAAGAAATAAGTTCAACTGTAGAGACTGGGATTTGGACAAGCTTCAAGCAGTTAGGGGCGTTCATGGGAGAAGCAAAAAAAGATGCTTCTATTGAAATTGAGGAATCTCGTAAAAAAAAGCTAGACGAATCAAAAGCCAATATTGAGGCATTAGTGACTGGCTTGAAAGAGCAAATCGATCAAACCGTGACTGACTTAGAAAAAGAAAGTCTTGATGGGATTGTTAACAGCCGGAATATTGAAGATGAAATTGAACAGGATGTTACAACTATTTTGGCAGAAATTCTGGGTGAATAAAATAAAGCACAAAAAGGGGAAATTATTATGTTGAAAACTATAAAAGGTAAAGTAGTCGCAGGCGTAGCAGCAGTTTTATTACTAGCTGGAGGAACGGCATTCGGTGCTTCAAATGCAGGAGAAAAGCTACAAGATTGGTATAACAAACTTTTTAATCAGCATGCTCAAATGGTTGAAACTGGGGTTAATGATCATGTAGATGGGTTAATGCCTAAGTTAAGAAATGAATACCAAGGGATTAAAGATACTGCTGCAACAGATATTAATAAGTTTGGAAAAGATGCCACTGGCACTACAAGCAAATCAATTAATAACCAAGCCGGAGAACACATCGGTGCAATTAAAGAAAAACATGAAGAAATTAATAAATATATGGATGAGCAATTTAGTGAAATTGTTAAGAATGCAAAAAAAGGAATTAATGAAGCTGGTGAGGCAGCTCTCACGTACGCTAAGGATGATCTAGGTACACACACAGATTCTGCAGGTAAAGAAGCGCTTGAAAATTTAAACGCGGAATTAAATGATACGACTAAGCAAGCCCTTTCTGATATTGAAGAGGCAATAACAGTTGCAAAATCGGAGATTATAAATCAAATTGGCCAAAAAGTAGTTACGACCAGAGCCGAGATTATTGGATTGATCAATGCTAAAGTCGGAGAGCTACGTGGGATTATTAATACTGAAACAAAAAAAATGGTTGATGAACAGAAAGATTCTATTAAAACGGCCGCAGCGGCGCAGCTGACTAAAGCCCAGTCGGATATGAATGATTTAATCAATGGAATCAATAAGTAACATACACAATAAGGACCTCATTTTCCAGAGGTCCTTATTCTTTTAAATGGAGGATTAGTTATGATAGATAAACTAACGATACTTAAAAGAATATTGATGGTATTCGGAGCATTATTTTTAAGCGTTAGCATTGGCAGCGGCGTAAAATCCGCTTTTGCAGGTCAAGATATTAATAGTTTATTAACTAATTGGTTCAATGCTAAAAAGACCGAATCGATTAATCAAATTGACGAGGCTATCACGATTGAAAAAGATTTACTGATGGTGGAGTTGAAAAAAGGATTGCAGGAAGAAATACAACTCACTGAAGCTGAACTGGCTAAGTTTACACAGGATGAAATTGCGCTTCGTATTGGCGAGCTACGAAGTTATGCAGATGAGCTGCTTATGAATATGGAAACTGATAATAGCGATGAACAAGCTAAGACTTCCGCAGCTTTGAATGCGATTTATGAACAAGCGCTTGAACAAATGAATGAGCTTGCGACAACCACAAGTGCTGAACCGGATGATACGGCTGAGGTTGAAGATGAAGAGTAGGATTGAAAATACGTAAGACGTACTCACAAAGCAATTTTGAGTACGCCTTTTTTTATTTCGTCATTAACACATTCCCCTACTCACCTTAATATTCTCTTGCCTTTTTAACTAGATAGGGTCGATTTGAGAGGCATATATATGTTATAACTATAGGGAGCTTAATACTTCCCTTTAAAAGGAGATCTTTACAATGGATGAAATAGAGATATTGGATATTCCAATTTCAAATATAAATAAAGCAGAATTACTAAAAGATATAGACGATCACTTTCAAACGCCTGGTGGGAATTTGTTTTTTGTTACGGCAAATCCTGAAATCATTATGCTGACAAAAAGTTCAAATTCTTATAAAGAAGCGATTACGTCTGCAGATTATGTTCTTGCCGACGGGATTGGTGTCTTGATAGCGTCGAAAATACTTGGCGCTCCCCTTCGTGAAAAATTGCCTGGTTATGAGTTAATGCATGACTTTCTAGCATATGCGAATCGGCACGGGAAAACCGTCTATTTTTTCGGGGCGAAACCTGGCGTGGCCGAACAAGCTGCGAAGAATGCAAAGGTTGAATATCGCGGATTGAAAGTGGCGGGTTTCATGGACGGTTATACAAATAAAGGGCCGTTGGTTGCAAATGAAATTGCTGTAACTGAACCAGATTTCGTTTTCGTTGCGATGGGTGCTCCGCTCCAAGAACGTTGGATTGCGAAGTATAAGGATCTATTTCCAACGTCGGTATTGGTCGGGGTAGGTGGAAGCTTTGACGTGCTCTCTGGGAACGTGAAGAGAGCGCCGAAGTTCTGGACAAACAATAACTTGGAATGGTTTTACCGGTTGATCACGCAGCCTACTAGAGCAAAGCGGATGCTGAAGATTCCACAGTTTTTGATGCATGTTGTGAAAGAACGGTTTTCTAGGTGAATTAGAACCATTCAGTTTAGTGAAAGAAAATGCAAATTTATGTATAACACAGACCGCTAATCCGCGAATGGATTAGCGGTCCTTAATTTGCTTATGCATCAACATTCACAAACTAGAAAAAGAATTTTGAATAGTTCAATTTACCGATTGACACGGCCCTTTTAAAGGAATATAGTACCACTTAACACCCCAATATAGCGTGAGAGGAAGGTTTTATTTGAAAAAGAAAATTACTAGTGTCCTTGCTTCTGTCCTATTAATAACCACTGCATTCTCAGGAAGCGTTTTTGCCGATTCCAATGATACCTTGAAGAATCAAATCGAATTACCAGGCACGGCAGAACCAAGTAAGGAATTCCGCAACTTCAACACTGATAATTTTAAATTGCCTCAAATCCTCAATAAAAACGGAGTAAGCAGCTTCTCTAACAGCCTCGATGCAGATAGTGATATTCTATATGAAGCAGAGCCGAATGATTATCCAGAATTAGCGGATAACCTACCAATGGGTAAAGGCATGGTGGGCGCTTTTCAATGGGAAGAAGATATTGACTTTTATAAGGTGAAAGTAACAACCACTGATTATATGCTTGTGTTAGGCACCGCTTTTGACGATTATCCGTATATGGAACTTGCTTATGGCGTATTTGATTCCGACTTAAACTTTATTGATCCGGAACTATATGAATATGACGATGAGGACGGCATCTACCATCTGCTTGTACCTGTAAAGCCTGGTGATTACTATATCCTTGCAATGGATTATTATGAGTTTGGAAGCAATGAGCTTTATATGCTTATGGCACAGATGCTTGATACCAAAGCCCCTTCCGCGCCTACAGTTAATGCAATCGATGATAATGATACTTCCATCTCCGGAAAAGCGGAGAAAAATTCAACTGTCACCATCAAAAACGGAAGCACTGTATTGGGCAAGCCGAAAGCCGATCGTAGCGGCAACTTCAAGTTGACCGTCAAAAAAATTAAAGCTGGTTCCAAAATCACTGCAACGGCAACGGATGCAGCCGGCAATGTAAGCAAATCTACGACTATCACAGTTAAGGATAAGACGGCGCCAAGCGCTCCTAAAGTGAAAGCTGTCGATGACAATGATAAAACAGTATCTGGTACGGCCGAAGCGAATTCCACTGTTACTGTAAAGAACGGTAAAAAAATACTGGGTTCGCCTAAAGTTGATAAATCAGGCAAATTTAAGCTGACCATCAAATCTGTGAAAGCTGGAACGAAATTGACCTTCACTGCCAAAGATGCTGCAGGCAATGTAAGTAAAGTAAAAACTGTTACTGTTGTTGATAAGACTGCACCGAGCATCACTGTGAAAAACATCTACTCCACTACCAAAACAGCTACAGGTAAAACAGAAGCAGGCGCGAAAGTTTCTTTCAAGGTCGGTAAAACAACCATTGGTTCCGGAACAGCAAACGCTAAAGGTGATTTTAAAATCGCCATCAAACGCCAAAAGAAAAACACAACAATCACTGTAACTGTTTCCGATAAAGCCAAGAATTCGAGAAAAGTTACTACAAAAGTAAAGTAATCTAATTGATTATATTATAAAAAACAGCCCGCTAATTCATTCGCATATGAATTAGCGGGCTGTTTAATTATTTAATTGTATCCAAAAGCCGGCAATATTGATTACCTTTATTGTTTTATTGTCCAATACGAGTTCATTGCGTGCATAAATGAAGTACCAGTCAGAAGATAAACCTTGAATTGCATATTTGGTCGTTTGCATTTGACGCATGTCCTCATCTTCAACTTCAACAACCTCCACACAATCCAAAGCTGAACAATAAATTCCATGTTTGTCTATTAAGTACTGCTCAAATTCCGCCGACGGATGTGTAGGAACACGGAATACTGCAAAAACAAAAACCGCAAACACCAACAAAATGACTTTGTTTTTGATTGGTGACTTCGCATGCAAAAGTAATCCGATTGCACAAATAAGCGTAATCCATAGAATTTCAATTTCAATTTTGAAGATAAAGACAAAGGCAAAGGAAGTGATCATAATGAAATATAAATAACGTTCCAGAATATCCTCACTTTTTGCTTTTTTAACCAGTATATATATCAAAGATATCAATATGTACATAAAAAATGCGAGATCAATAATGACCATTTTTCACCGTTCTTTCGATAATAAAATCAGCACTGCGGTAGGCAATGCTGATTTCTTCATTCATTTAGTATGCGTGCTTGACTATTTCACTTGTTTCCGCACAACCATATTTTGCCCGTCTAAACAGTGTTCTGTCATTCGCATGAGATTGCCGATTACTTTGGCAACATGTGCAGGTTGCATGATTGTAGTCGGATCTTCTTCGGGTGCTAGCTTTTTTCGCAAATCGGTTGCCGCACGCCCTGGTGATATACAATACACGAGGATATTATACTCCGATAGCTCCTGAGCGAGTGTTTCTGATATGCTGATGACTGCTGATTTGGAAGACGCATAAGAAAGCCATCCAGGCCTCGGTGTCATGCCTGCTGTTGACGCGACGTTCAGGATTTTTGATTGTCCGTTTTGTTTCATATATTTTACGCATTCTTTCGTCATTTCGACAAGGGAAAAAACGTTTATTTTATAGGTTCTTTCCATGCTTGCTAGCGTAGTATCTAGAAGGGATTTGGGATCCGTATACCCTGCTATGTTGAGCAGCCAATCGATTGACCCGAATTCTTGGTATATTTCTTTCACCATCGTTGGAATTCCTTCTTGCGATGAAAAGTCATAGACAATTGCACGTGCGCGTACCCGTGGATTTAATAAGCCGATTGTTTCTGAAAGTTTTACTTCATCACGCGCGATTAATACGATATTATCTACCTCTGGATTGTTACTCATCTCAATCGCTGCGGCTCGACCAATTCCACGACTCGCCCCCGTTACGATAGCTGTTGTCAATTCGTCTCACTCCCCAATACGTATTCACGGTAAATGGTTTCCCCAATCACTAAGTCCATTGGGTACGTTAGCTTTAAGTTATGAACTGTGCCTTCTAATATCTTCACGGCATCATTTGGATTGTATTCGAAAAATAGACTGGCATCTTCGGTAAAACTTTTGTTTTGGACATGTGCTTGCTCAAAAGCATCCAGCAATTTATCTCGATTAAATTTTTGCGGCAGTTGAACATTTACGAGTTGCTCGCGATCTAATGTTTCGTCGATTTGTCCATTGCCTTTTAATACAGTAAATGGAATTTCAATGCCGTAAATGGCATTTTCATTTTCATCAGCCGCCAATCGCTCGAATTCTTTAATTTTCACGAAAGGCCGCGCTGCTTCATGAATCATGACACTCGCATTCTCACAAACTTGTATGCCATTCCAAGTCGATTCTTGACGTGTTTTGCCCCCTTTGACAAGTTTATAATTCAACTGCGGGCAATGGTTTTTGATCAATTGCGCGATGTGTTCCATGTATTCTTCCGTGCAGCAAATCACCACTTCATTAATTTCTTTCACTTGGGCAACTCTTTCCAATGTGTGAATGATAATCGGTTTACCGCCTAGGCTTAAATATTGTTTCGGAACACTATTTTCCATTCTTGAACCTGATCCACTGGATAACAGAACTAATGAAATCATATATGTCCACCCCTTCTCATTTTCCTCATATAAGCTTTTGTCTAGGTCCCCTCGGTATATCTTCCGGAAACTCGTCTAATATTAACCAGTCAATGACACGGTCAGTCGAATTTGAATCATGGTATTTAAAATACTTGTCTCGGAATTGCTGCACTTTTTCCATCTCATAATCTTTTTCCGCCAATGCTTTCATAAGCTCGTTGAAATTCATGACGATTTTTCCCGGAACAAAATCTTGAAACCCTTCGTAAAAGTCGCGACTTGAAATATAATGATGGAAATCAAATGCGTAGAAGATCATCGGTTTATTTAATAAGGCGTATTCGAACACAACCGATGAATAATCCGTAATGAGAACATCTGAAATTAGTAAAATATCATTTATTTCCCGGTAATTAAATGCGTCGATAAATACATCTTCATATTCTTCTGGAATTTCAATTTCTTCCCGGACGAAAGGGTGCAGCTTGAAGATGATGACTGTATTATTTTCCCGGGCATACTTCGCGAGCCTTTCTAAATGGATTTGAACCATCGGATAATAAGCAGTTTTCGGTCCACTCCCTCGAAATGTTGGCGCGAATAAAATCACATTTGCGTTTTTGGCCTTTGGAAACGCCTTATACATTTTACTTCTAATCTTCTCTTTATATGCCTCGTCGAAGAAAGGATCGATTCTTGGAATGCCGGTCGAATAAACATCGGCTTCTTGCATGCCGAAAGCTTCTGCATAAAATGGAATCGAATGTTCTGACGCGACAATTGCACTTGTGTATATTTTATGCGAGTGGGCATTGATACTTGGTCCCCCTGGTTTACCAACTCGCGAATAACCAACTGTTTTAAATGGTCCGGATGCATGCCATAATTGGATGATGTTTTGCGTCTTATCAAATTCCACGTTGTAAAGCATCGGGTGAAAATCATCCAACAGAATTGTTTTCGATGTAGCAAGATAATAAGGAAGCTTGAACTTGTCTAGGAAATTTCGTCGTCGGGTAATATTTTCTTTAAACAGCATTTTCAGGTCAAACTTTCCGTCTAACTTCCGCTTAATTATCCTATCGTAAACGAACTTCAGATTCCCCCCTATCACCGCTCTTGAATCCGATGTGAACAGGATTCGATTGTCTTTTATCCCAAAAATTCGCCCTGATAGCTTATAAATTAACTCGAAGATTCTTCGCCTGACCTTTAAGCTCTGTTCATTCCGTTTTTTTCGATATATTTCCCGAGAAATTTCGTGTTTTGTCTTTAGATGTTCAGCTTTGTTATAGATTGCAAGATAGAATAGTTGATTTCCATCGTTGGCCATCGGGCGGACACTGTAATGGTTAGCGGAATTTGGATTAAAGGTTTTTCGATAATGATTCATATTGTGATCACGATTGGTCGTGACGAAATCGATGAGTGAAGTCGCGGTTGTCGCGATTGAAACCGTTTCGGTGGAAGGGTCTTCTGCAACGATCAACCATCTTCCTGAAGGGACTGGTTTTTGGTTTTCCCAGGCGACTGATAGATTGATGCGTAGGTGAATGAACTCCTCTATCTGTTCGACTTGAGAAAAATACACCGTCCTTTCTGTTTGCGGGTGAAATAAGTAGAAGTCTAAGTTGTCGGATGGTGCTTTTCCTATTGATAATGTCAAATTGAGTTGAATACGTTCCCATTTAATGGATACTAGTTTCATAGGATATTGAGACGTATCGAGATTATAGTCTGGATTGAACAAAAACCTTTCCCCCATTTCATTTACCAGATGGTTAATGAGTCAAATTCCCTGAAAAAATTGACTGGTCAATTTTCCTGGAAAATTGATTTAATAATTCTCTTCGATGCTTGTCCATCCTGGTATTTGAAGTTTTTCACTTTTAATCGCTTTACTTCAGCTGTGTTTTTGATATCTGAGATAATCCAGTCGATTAAATCGTTCTCTTTTTCAAAATAAGTGGCTGGCAGCAATTGCTTAATATCGACATAAAATCCTCGTTGTTTGTTGTATGTCTCATAATCATAGCAATACAACGCGATGGGTTTTTCTAGAATTGCGAAGTCATAAATGACGGATGAGTAATCCGAAATTAGTGCATCAGATATCATGAGAAGTTCTTCTATGGTGTATTCGTTGCGATTCCAGAACACTGTATTTTCATCTAAAATTTCCATGTACGCTTCATTTTCATTCATGTAGGGATGTAGATTTAATAGTAATGCCTTATTTTTTGCTTGAAGATGTGGAACAAGTTTAAGCAAGTCTAGTTGTGGGACGTATGGGGTTGGATCTGTGCTTCTTCCTCTAAAAGTTGGTGCGTAAAGAATGAGTTCTTTATTTTTAAATTGCGGATATTTTGTTAGGAATTGTTGTTTTTTTGTCTTGTTGTGTTGATTCGCAAAAAGGATGTCCGTCCTTGGTGAACCGATGGCGTGAACTTTATTCGCTTCCATTCCAAATGCTTCTGCATAGTAGCCGATTTCAGCATCTGAATTCACAGCAACTACGTCATAATTACTGTGAATCGGAACCACTTTTGTATAACGCTCGTTCGGACCATCGGGATAGCCTCTCAAACTATAGCCGACGCGCTTTAACGGTCCCGATGCATGCCAAAGTTGAACGATTTTTGTCTCTTTGCGCACACGTATTAAGTATAGCGGCAAATAATAATCATCTAGAATAAATACTTTGGCGGTCGCCAAGTAGTAATACTCTTTGATCATTTTCCGAATGGGCTTCACCAATTGGCGATTTTCAGTTGTTAAAATTATATATTCAAATTCTGGTTTCTCCGCGACCATTTCTTTATATAAGTAATAGAGATTGTCTTTTAACTCGGCATGGCGCGGTGTCATGAAGACAATGCGATTTTTCTTATGAGCAACTAAAAAACACAGGATCCGATAAGTCACTATTGAAGTGAATTTCAGCATGATTGTTATGAGTAGTTTAAGTTTGCTTTTCACTTTTCACTTTTATCTCCTGTCATGTGGGTGTTTTTGTAACGGATGTGGCTATTTCCTAGTTCGTGTTATTCATTTCGACGCGGGGGGCGGAAAGTCCTTTAACTTATGGTTAGTTTAACCAATTTATTGGGGTTTCTTTCATGGATGGAGGAGCGTTCGTGGATTGCGCGGAATTCGTAAGGGCGGGAGAGGCGTTCAGGTGTGTGTTTTGGCACTTAGTGGGCTTTGGCAATTGGGTTTTCATTGAATGGGCGTGGATCATTTGGGATTGAGTGGACATAATTGGCCGTTTTTAACGATTGAGCGGACATCTTGAGCGATTGAGCGGACATCTTTGATTTGAGAGGAGATAATACTGGATTGAGTGGACATAATCGGTGGTTTTATTCGATTGGGTGGACATAAATTGAAATTGCGCGGACATTTAAAAAATCAGGTTGCCGTGACACCAATTAAATATGGTGTCGTGGCAACCTGCATTCATGCAATTACTTATTTCTTTTTATACTTCTTGACGGTCACTCTTGTTATCTTGCTTTTGTTTCCGGCTTTGTCTGTGGCTGATATCGAAATTTTGGATCCGGCTTTTTGTTTCTTAATCGTCACTTTGAATTCGCCTTTGCTGTTCGCCTTTTTTGAACCAAGTTTTTTGCCTTTATGTGTGACTAACACTGTCGCATAGGCTTCGGTTTTTCCTTTTACCACCGTATCATTATTTGTTACGGCATTTACTTTTGGTGCATTTGGTGCAATTTTGTCTTTTACAACGATCTTAGTGGCTTTGCTTTCTCTCTTCGCTAGATCGGTTGTCCGGACATATAGTGCTGTGCCAGCTTTTTGTTTCTTGATGGTAATTTTGAAGTCACCTTTGCTGTTCGCGGTCCCGGAAGCGATGACTTTATTAGATTTATTTTTTATTTTTACTTGTAAACCTGCAACTGTTTTCCCTGAGACAACTGTTGATTTATTGCTCACGGCATTTACTTTTGGTGCCGATGGTGGTGTTCCTTTTTTCACAACAATCTTTAACGCTGTCTTCGCTGTTCCGCTCGCATCTGATGCTGTTACGTGAAGCAGGCTGTCGACGCTTTGTACTTTGCTGATTTTTACGGTGAATTTACCGTTGGCATCCGTTTTGGCCTTGCCTAATACTACCTTACCTTTTTTCACTTCAATAAGTGAACCTTTTTTAGCAGTACCTGTTACAGTATTTTGATTATCCTTTAACGTATTGACCTTTACTTGCAATTCAACGGCACTGACTGCGCTGAAGGCATTTAGTCTTCCCCCACCTGATACATAATCATGTCCAGGTTGTGTAGGGCAAGGAATCGCTTCATAGTATTCGTCGTAGCATTCTTCCCTCTCGTTATTGTCGGTTCCTTCAAATGCTACATCATCTGCTGTGTCTACTAAAATTTTCTTGATATCTTGCGGCTTTAACTTAGTATTTTGTGACAATAGTATTCCCGCAACGGCTGCGACATGTGGTGCTGCCATAGATGTTCCAGACATGTATGTGACATTGCCATCAGGAAGTAAGCTTGGAATCTCTGAACCTGGCGCGACAAGTGCTAGTTCATCCCCATAATTGGAATAATCCGCTACAATGTCGATTCTGTTTGTTGCACCTACAGCTATCGCGTACTTAGAGGATGCTGGATAAGATAATTCTCCTCCCATCCCTTCGTTTCCGCTGGCTGCAATAATTGTGACGTTTTTAGCTGCTGCATATTGTAGCGCATACTCAATCGTTCGGCTGTAATATCCGCCGAGGCTGAGATTGATCACTTTTGCACCTTGATCTGCTGCATGCATAATCCCTAAGGCTACATGATCTGTTTCTCCCTCACCTGATTCATTCAGTACTTTAACTGGTATTATTTTTGCATTTGGGTGGATTCCTGCCATTGAGTAGCCGTTGTCTATACCCGCTGCGATAATGCCAGTAACATGCGTGCCATGTCCGTGGTCGTCATTTGCATCCTGATTACGTGCAACGAAGTTTTTCCCTAGGTCTGTACGAACTTTCCCTTTTAAATCCGCTAGGGAGCCGTCTACACCTGTATCAACCACCGCAATCAATGTTTCTTTTAAATTCTGCTGTTTTAACAATTTTTGCAGTGGAGCATGTTGGATATCTGCAGCGGTTTTTCCGCCCTCTTGCCCCGTATTATTCAATGACCATTGGTACGGATATTGTACATCTGATAAGGCCTGGTACTTTCTGACAGGCTCGATAAATTCAACTTCGGGTAACTTATTCAGCTGATCGATTAAAGCCTTGTTTGACCCGGCGTTTAAATTAGCCACATATATATCGCTATCGTTAATTAACTCGGTGCTTGATGTTAATGCTGATACATTTTTTGTTCCAAAGCTTCCAGCATCTATTATTTTTGAAAGCGATTTGATGCTCTTTCCTTTTTTCATTTTAATAATCAATTTGTTTGTCTCTGCACTTGTATCGAGTAGACCGAATTCATTCAGTATACTTTTTAGCGTTTTTCCTGCAAGCTGTGAGAGCTCTTTTTCTGTGGCAATCTGGTTGATCTTCTTATCCAAAGTGTTAGGGACAGATTTTATGGTAATGTCGTATAAGTTCTGTATTGCTTGCTGATCCTTAAGTGTTAATCGATAGGTTGTTTTTTCTCCGTTTTTAGCCAAGTCATTAAACAACGGTTTCAATTGAACGAGATTTTGATAGACTTCTTCCTTTGTCTTTTTATCAAATATCATATCGGCAACTAAAAATGGCGCGGCATTGTAATACAGCGTGCTTAATTCTTTTCCTTTGTCTGATTTCTTCAGTAAACCATCCCTGACTTGATGTAGCGCAGTTATGATTTCAGTGGCAGACTTTTTCTGGGAAGTACTTAATTCCACAGGACAAGTCTCCTCTTGTAAACCGGATGGTGGAAGATTTACAGACTCAAAGTTTATTTGGTAATCGGTTGTTTCCTGGAATTCTTCTGGATCCAATTCACCGTGATGCGTTACTTTGATGTAGTATGGGCCTTCCCAAGCAAATGGAAAATCCAGTTGAGCATGTTGGTCCCCTGCACTGAATGCCTCATACCTTGCAAATGTGTCATCCTGGCTCGCTTTTTCCTTGCTCGGATAAATCTTGACCTCAAGTTCTGCTTCACCAGACACTGTCAGTCTCATATGCGTGTTCACAGTAATGTCATTATTTGAAGGTGTGACTTCATACCAGTGGACAGCTTCCGTTTGATCGAAAGTTTGGTTCAGTGTTTCTCCTTGAGTTAGTAATGTAGGATTATCTATCGACTCATTACTGACTACATTACGGGCAAAACTCATTTCGGGTAAAAATAAACTGAAAGATAATGTGAAAACTAGAAGCATTACAACAAGCCTATTCATCTTTTTCTTCATCATGCAACTGACCCCCTAATTTTGGAAAAACACGAAATCTTTTTTGCTTTAAATAATCATAAAGTAGCGCACCCTATCTCCTCTCTTTTTTATACGCTTTAGAATATTATCGCATGTAATTTATGGAAGTAAATAGCTATTCTTAACTGTGGGAATATATATTTTTCGACATATTGGGCACATGCAGATTCTTAGCGGATTGTAGGAAAAAAAGACCAGCCAGCTATTATTACTGGCTGGTTGGTCTTTGTAATTCTATCTTAATCATCCCATACTTCATCCATGAGTTCTTCGATTTCTTTTCTAAGTCGTTTCGTTTCGGTTTTTAAGATTGTTACTTTATTGCCTTCAATTTTCACAACATCTCCGGCAACTGCTTCTGTTGGAAAGATGGCTCTTTCAAAATCTTGAGTTTCACCATCGATTTCAACAACTGCCCATTTATGTTCGAATCGATCAATGATTCCTTTCATGAAAACACCTTCCTTATTTCACGCTTTTAGGTTTGGTCGTCACTTGGAATTTTATTGTCTTTCCATTGGAAGTGGCCTTTACCGTTCCTTGTGTATCCGTGCGATATACTTGTGCATTAACTTTCTTGAGACGTTTTAGGGTTTCTGGTGTCGGATGTTTATATCGATTCCTTTTGCCTACGCTGATCACTGCATATTTGGGTTTCACCGCGTTTAAAAACTTTTCTGTTGTCGATCCTTTCGAGCCATGGTGGCTAACTTTTAACACATCAACTTTTGATAGCACTTTCTTGGCAATCATGTCATTTTCGGATCGTGTTTCAGCATCGCCGGTGATTAGGAAAGTATTTTTGTTGTATTTCAAGTGCAGCACGGCGCTCCAGTTGTTTAAATCGCTATTGGCATAGCTTTTTACGGGCGCGAGAAATTTCATGACGATTAATTTGTCGCCTACTGGTAGATCAACGCCGATTTTCGCAGTTTTTATTTTCAATTTCTCTCTTTTTACAGCCAGTAGGAAGTCTTTATAGGCTTGTGTTGTGTGCGAAACTTTTGGGGCGTATACATTTTTCACCACGAAGGCATCGAGTACTTCATCAAGACCTCCGATGTGATCAGCGTCTGGGTGTGTCGCAATCATGAAGTCAATCGTTTTCACCTTTTGCTTTTTCAGATAGGTGACTACGTCATGTCCTTTGGCTTTGTTCCCTCCATCGATCAGGATGTTTTTGCCGTTAGGCGTTTTAATATAGATTGAATCACCTTGCCCGACATCAATAAAATGGACGACTAAATCCTTTGTTGCTGCGTTTGTGTGTTGCGTTCCAAATAACAGTGAAATGAATAACGCTGCGACAATCCCTAAAATCCCAATTTTATGTTTCATTTTTTATCTCCTTTAGGATAAAAATAATCCGTGCTCTATTATTAAAATGTTTTATCCGTACAACCATTTTCCATGAGCTAAATCTAATTGGAGTTTATTCGAACTACTGCTAATAGATAGACTTCTTATCTCATTACTACGCGAGAACTCTTCAATAGTTCAGTCTACTACCCCCTTAGCATGAGTATATGGAAGATACCAAGTCCTCCATATTTTACCTAAATACAAGTATATTGTAGCACGTGTTTAAAAGATTCTATAGAACTATTTTTTATAAAATATAAATAGTTTGGATGCTGGGATTGGAAGAAATTTGTGGATTGCGCGGAATTCGGCGGGGCGAGAGAGGAGTTCGGGAGCGGTTGCGAGGAGTTCGTGGAGGGCGCGGAATTCGCGGGGCCTGGAGAGGAGTTCGGGTGTGGTTTTTTGCACTTAGTGGGTTTTGGTAATTGGGGTTTTGTTTCTATGAGAGGACTGCGAGAGCGAATGCGTGGGGTTGTTGATTTGGGCGGAGATAAAGTTGGATTGCGCGGACATCTTTTTTGCACAATATTAAAAAGCTAGACTCCATCGTTTGACGGAGTCTAGCTTTGTTTTATTGAATTATCTTTTCAAGATCATTGGCAACTTTTTTACTTACTGCTGATTCGCCGCCGAAGATTGTTAGGCGTTTGGTGCCGTTTTCGGTGATATATTCAGTCACGACTTCTGGTACTCGCGTGTGTACGAGTAGGACTGCGCTGTCGTTTTTGGCGGCTAAGACTGCGCCGGTTAAGGCATCGGCATAGTTTTGGCCGGTTGCGATGTATAAGTGTTTACTTGTTACACCGAAGTGTTCGGCGATTGCGCTATTGGTTTTGTAACGATCGTCGCCTGCTAATGTCGTTGGATTCGGTAGTTGGTTGACTACTTTTTCGGATACGACTGTTTTTCCGCCGACGACGATTGTTTCGGTTGCGCCGAGTGTTTCAAGTGCATCAGATGTTTTCGTTGGTAGCTTGTCGGACTGTGTTAATAGTATCGGAAGTCCTTCTTTTGCTGCGTGTGCGGCTACGGATAATGCGTCTGGGAAATCCATGCCATTTACAATGACGACTTTATCAGATGCTTCCATATTGCTCGCGATTTTCGCTGCTGTTTCGAAACGGTCGCTACCTGAGATGCGTTCGACTGTGAGTCCCGCTGTTTTTAATTGGCCTGCAACGTTAGCACTTATCGCGCTTTCGCCGCCTAAGATGACTACTTTTTTGGCACCTAGTCTTGTGATTTCTGCTAGGGTTTCTTCGTATAGATCATTCGTTAGTGACAATAAAATGGGTGCGTTTTGTTGATGGGCGTATGGTACACCAGCTAGTGCATCTGCGTAATTATCGCCACGTGCTAGAACGACTGTGTCTGATTGTGCCCAGCCTTTTTTGCTAATTTCATTGGCTGTTGAGTAGCGGTTGTCGTTTGCAAGTCGGTCGATTGATTTTTGGGAAACGAATAGTTTGCCGTTTGCTTCTGCTGTTGTTTGATTGCCCGCGTCGTCAGTGATTTTAACTTCGATTGTTGCGCCTTGAAGTTCGGTCGCTGATGGGACTGTCCAAGTTCCTTGGTATTTCCCTGGTTCGACTTCTTCCATATCGTTTTCGGAAGTGGATTTCGTATTTAATGTGCCAGGAAGTTTTACTTCAAAGTTTGCTTTCCCGCTGGTTACATTACTGTTGAATGAGACGACTACCTCATCGCCGGGCGTTACATATTGGTCGGTTTTCGGTGTTAATTGGTCAATTGTCGGTTTTTCAGTATTTAGCGTGATGATGATTGGGTTTGATTCGCCTACAGTTTTATCGTCCAGGATGGCGAAGGCTTCAAGTTTGTTTTTCCCATTGGACAATTTGACTGGGACTGCGAAAGTTCCGTCGGCATTGGCTGTTCCAAAACCTGCCTCTTCACTGTTGTTTATAATTTTAACGGTTGCATTTGAAGGCGCAGTTCCTTCTATAATCATCGCTTCGTTATTTGTGACGTCCTCACTTTTTGGTGAAGTGATAATCGGTTGATCGAGTTCGTATTCGACAAGTGCGCGGATACTTTTATTGCCCACAAGGAAACTGGATTCTAGCTGGTACCAGTAACCGCTGTACATTTCCCAACTACGGCTTTGGAATGGACTGCTTTTGTCTTGTTGAAGCGATGTGGACGTTGTGCTGTCTTCAGTTTGGATGTAGACCATGTAAAAGTCGCCGTCGACGATGATGCCTTCATCGCGTAAATCGACCGTTGTCCATCCGGTTGCTGAAGCCTTCGCGTCAATCGGTCCGGCGATTTTCTTGCCTGGTGAGCCACCAGGACCCGATGCATCCATGACTTCAACTTGGAAGTGGTCGCTTGTGCGTACGTTTATCAGGAATTTTCCACCTGTTACCATCGCCTTTTCTTCGCCAGGTGCAAGGGACATTTTGACTCCCCACCCGTGGCCTGCATCTTTGAATCTGCTTGCGCCTTCGCCAGTTCCATCGTCGTAGGCGATTTCTTCTTCAGCGTAACTGTAGAAAGGCGTTAATTGGTGGTTTATGGTTTGATCGCCATCGATCGTGATTTCGACTTCTTGGCTCTTGAAGCCTCGGGCCGTGATTTTCACAGTGTATGTTCCTTCGTAGGCTGTGAATTCATAATGGCCTTTTGCGTCGGTTTTCACTGGTGCGATATTTGCATCTTCTTTTAATAGTAATGTCGCATTTTCGATTGGTGCGCCCGTCGATTTGTCGGTGAGTTTTCCGCTGATGGTTGCTTGCGGAATTGCATCCAATGTGAAATCAACGGTTGTTGTTTCGTCACGTTCGATTGTTACAGGTGCTTCTTTTGTCTCGTAACCATACGCTTCAGCGATGAGTGTGTAATCTCCGCCTGCATATTTTAACGCATACGTTCCGTCATTCGGATTCGTGTTCACGGATCGGTCGCGTCCTTCGATGCTTACGTGCGCATTTAGCGGGATTTCGTTCGTTTTTATGGTTCCTTCTACAGTTCCGACGCCTTCGGTAACTGCGGATACAGCGCCGTATGCGTCAATTAATCCATACCCGAAGCCGTTGTTTGGTGATTCAGGATATTCTTCATCGGTTAATGGAATGGCTGTTCCGAGTATAATTTCTTCCATTTCATCAACAGAAATCGTTGCGTTCACGGAACGAAGTAATGCCGCCACGCCTGATACTGCAGGGCCGGCCATTGATGTTCCACTGTTTTCGAAGTAACTCCCCCCTGGTACTGACGAACGAATGACTTGTCCCGGTGCTGAAATATCCGGTTTAATTTCGCCGTAAGGGGATGGTCCTTTGAGTGAAAAACCTGCTAGGTCATTCGCGATATCTGTCGCGCCTGTTGCAAATGATTCGGGATAGTTTGCTGGTGAAACAATCGATTCTGGTCCACCGCGGTTGCTACTTGAAACATTACCCGCAGAAAACTCTGGGAAAATGTTGGCTTTTCTCCACTCGATGACGACATCGCGATACCATTCATCAAGTCCCGGTCCCCCGCCCCATGAGTTATTGACGATATCTGGAGCCAAGTCAACTCGCGTATTTCCTTCCGCGTCAGTCGGCGCTAAAATCCAGTCCGCTGCCGCCAATAAATCTTCATCGGTGCCACCGTCTTTCGTGAATGCTCTTACAGCAATCCATTTCGCGCCAGGTGCGACACCAATTTGGTTTGTTCCATCCGGTTCGCTACCTACCATCGTTCCGACGGTGTGCGTGCCGTGGCCATTGTCGTCATATGGCGTATTTTGGTTCGCTGTTGCATCGAACCAGTTGAAGTCATGGTTCACTTCGTTTGTTTCGGTGTTGTAACCGCGATATTTTTCTTTTAGCGCAGGGTGATCCCATTCAACGCCCGTATCGATACTTGCCACGACAACGCCTGTGCCGTCAATGTCCATATCCCATACTTCTGGCGCTTTCACGCGCTCGATGTTCCACTCTACGTTAGAGACTTCCGTTGTGTTGTTTTCGAGTGTTTTGGGATTTATCTCCGTGACGAGTTGTCGCTTTTCATTTTTAAGGATTTTTTCTACTTCATCGAAAGTCGCGATTTGTTCGGCGACCTCTTGCGTCGCTGTTACCGCCATTCCGTTGACAATGAAATATGGCGTGACTTTATCGACGTTTCCTTTTTTCGATTGTTGGGTTAGGTAATGGAGAACGTCTTGTTGTGATTGCTCGGCGACTGTTTTAAGTTCTGCAACTTGTGCAGATCGCTTTGTTAGTTTGGATTGGAATGCTGTTTGATTTTTGGAAAGTTTGGTGGCTTCTTGGATGGCTTTCGTGGTGTTTGCTTTGTCTTTGAATTTGACGAGAAATGTTACTTTTTCGTTGTTTTTGAAATCGGTGAGCAAACGGTTGCTTACCTTTTCTTGTAATGTGTTTGCTTCAGAATCATAGATTACTTTTGTAGATTCTGCGTTAGTGAAACTGGGTGTTAGTAGTGAAAAAATCATGAGTAGTGATGCGATAATGCTGAAAATTTTTATGTTGATTTTTCGCTTTTTGTGCATGTGAGTTCCTCCTTTTTTCTTGTTGTTGAATTATTACGATTCCTTTGTACTTGATAAGTTTACCAAAGTTTTTACTATTACTCTATCGGTTTTCGGAATGTTTTCACTAGTTTAGGTGAATTGAGTAGTATTGGCTATCAATTTTATGATATTTGGTGGTTTATATTGGGGATGAGGGGGCTAATTGACTATGGAGGTGGGAGAGGAATTGGTTTTGGTTTTTGCACTTAGTGGGCTTTGGTAATTAGGGTTTTGTTGAAATGGGCGGACATCTTCAGGGAAAGAGCGGACATAATTGGCGGATTTTTGAGATTGCGGGGAGATAATGCTGAATTGGGCGGAGATCTTTGATTTGAGCGGAGATAATGCTGGATTGAGCGGACATCCTGTGAGGGCGAGGGGTTCGAACTTAATTGGGAGGACTTCGAAAGGGATTGCGCGGAATTCGGAAATGGAGAGGGGATCATTCTTGATTGCGAGGACTTCATGAACCAAGGAGAGGACTTCAAAGCCGATTGCGCGGAATTCGGAAATGGAGAGGAAATCATCCTTGATTGAGAGGACTTCACGAACCAAGGAGAGGACTTCAAAACCGAGTGCGCGCAATTCGTCAGCAGTTAATTGAAATCAAAAAGCTAGAATCCATTAGATGTATCCAATGGATTCTAGCTTTTTTTACCTTTAACTTACTGAATTAGTTTTGTCAGCTCGTCGGATACGTTTTTGCTAACTGCTGATTCGCCACCAAAAATAGTTAGGCGTTTGACGTCGTTATCAGAGATATACGTTGTTACAACGTCTGGTATTCTAGCGTGTACGAGTAGGACTGCACTGTCGTTTTTGGCAGCTAGGACGGCGCCGGTTAGGGCGTCGGCGTAGTTTTGACCGGTTGCGACGTACATGTGTTTACTTGTTACGCCAAAGTGTTCAGCGACCGATATATTTGTTTCGTAACGGTCAGCGCCTGCTAGTGTCTTTGGTTTTGGTAGTTGTTTCACTACCTTTTCCGAAACGACAGTTTTACCGCCTACTACTATTGTTTCGGTTGCGCCTAGTGTTTCGAGTGCTTCTGCTGTTTTCGCTGGTAGTTTGTCAGCTTGTGTTAATAATATCGGTATGCCAGCTTTCGAAGCGTGTGCGGCGACGGATAATGCGTCTGGGAAGTCCATGCCGTTTGCGATGACGACTTTGTCGGAACGGTCCATTTCAGATGCAATTTTCGCTGCTGTTTCGAAGCGATCGCTACCTGAGACGCGTTCGACTGTAAGTCCCGCGGCTTTTAATTCGCCTGCTACTTTAGCACTTATCGCACTTTCGCCGCCTAGAATGACGACTTTTTTGGCGCCTAGTCTTGTGATTTCGGCTAGTGTTTCTTCGTACAAGTCATTCGTGAGTGTTAAGAGAATCGGTGCATCCAATTGATGTGCGTATGGTACGCCCGCAAGTGCGTCGGCGTAGTTGTCGCCGCGTGCGAGTATGACTGTATTGGATTTCGCCCATCCTTTTTTACTGATTTCGATGGCCGTCGAATAACGGTTGTCGTTTGAGATTCGGTTTACTTGGTTCTCGTAGACTGTTATTTTACCTTTTGCTGTTTCTGTGACTTTATTGCCAACTGTGTCCATGAATTGTACTTGGATCACGGCGTTTTGGAGATTTAGGTTTGCGGGCACTGTCCAAGTTCCTTTGTAGACGCCCGGTTCTACTTCGACCATTTCATTAGCTGTTTCTCCTGCTGTTGAAAGTGCAGGGAGCGTAATGCTGAAGCTGGCTTCTCCGCCTTCCAAACTTTCGAATGAAACTTCGATTTCATCTCCAAGTCCGACGTGTTGGTCATTTTCTGGTTGAAGATTTGTAACGATTGGTGCTGATACTGCTACCTCGATTGTCACTGTTTTCGTTTCTGTGTTTCCGGCTAAATCTTTGGCAATGACTTCGATTTCGTTGACACCGTTTTTCAAATTAATTTCTAGTGAATAGCTTTCGTCCGTAACGGTTGCTGAATCACCATTCACTGTAAGTGATGCAAGATTTTCGTCGACAACTGTTCCTTCGACTGTGACTTTTAGTTGGTCAACGACATCGCCGTCTTTCGGATTGTCGATGGTTAATACTGGCTTGGTCGTATCGAGTGTGACGACGATTGGGTCAGATTTACCGATGCGCGTTCCGTTAAGTGTTGATGTGATTGATAATTTGTTTTCGCCTTCAGTTAGTGTAACTGGCAGTGTGAATGCTCCGGTTTCATCCACTTCGGCTGTGCCGACTTCTTTGTCGTTGTTGAATAATTTAATGGTTGATTCCGGAGTCGCTGTTCCTTCTACTGAAAGATTTGGTTGATTGGTCACAAGGTCATTTTCGGGAAGTGTTATGACCGGCTTCGAATCCTTGTAAATGACTCGGGTGCGAATCATGTAGTTTCCTTCTGCTTCAGGCGTTTCTTCCCACGCGCCTCCGATGTATTGATAACTTCTACCTGTGTGTGGACTGCTTAAATCGGTCGATAAGAACGGTGAGTAGCGGCCTACTTCCGGTTGGATGTAAACCATGTAAAAGTCGCTCTCTACTGTGATGTTTTGGTCGCCTAAATCGACACTAATCCATTCATTTTCACGATCTGCAATCGCTTCGAATGGGCCGGCTAGTTTTTGACCTGGCTTGTTGAATTTGCCCGTTGCATCCCATATTTCGACCATGAACTCGTCGCCGTTCGCGATATCACCGATATGGAAAAGCCCGTTCGTAATCGTGGCGGATTCTTCGTCTTCTGGTAAGGACATTTTCACTGCCCAGCCATTTCCTTCGCCTAAGAATACGCGCGCCATTTCGGCTGTTCCATCGTCGTATCCGATTTCTTCGAATGGATACGTATCTTCGTTGAACTCGATTGTGATGATTTTTGTCTCTTTATTGCCAGCTAAATCCTCGGCAACTACTTCGATTTCATTGAAACCGAGCGCTAGTTGTACTTCATGCGCCAAGTTGCCTTCAGTTACTGTTGCTTTTTGACCGTTCACTTTTACGGTGTCGAGGTTTTCGTCATCGACGGTTCCTTCGACTGTGATGGTTTCTTGGTCAGTAACGTCTCCGTCTTTAGGATTCGTTATTGTGATTACCGGTTTGATCGTGTCGAGCACGACTGTGACTGTGTCGGATGCAATTACCGGTGAGCCTTCGTGTAAAGTTACCGCTTTGAATTCGTTGTCGCCTTCAGTTAGCGTTGTTGGAATCGTGAAGTTTCCATTTTCTCCGACTTCGACAACTTCAGCTTCAATTCCGTTGTTAAGCAAACGAATCGTGCTTGAAGGTGTCGCTGTTCCTTCTATTGTAATTGCTTTTTCATTTGTAATGTCTTCTTCTGGTTCGTTAATGACTGGCTTGACTAGGTCGGGCAAATCTTGACCATAGTCAACGACTGCACGAATCATGTAGTTTCCAAGGCTTTTCGTTGATTGAACCCATTGGCCGCCAATATAATCCCAACTTCTCGCTGCCCAATTGTTTTGATCGCCGTCTGCGACAAATCCTGGAACATATGGATAATCATCCGCTTGGAGATAGACGATATAAAAATCATCTTCGACGACAATGCCTAGGTTGGATAAATCGACTTGTGTCCATCTGGATAGATTTCGATCTGCTTTCGCATTGATCGGCCCGGCAATTTTATTACCCGGGGACCCGTCTTTACCGGTAGCATCGTAAACGGCGATATGAATATCAGTACCGCCTGGAACCGGTACGTGCCCTGCCCAGAATTGAAGCTTCGCGCCTGTTAGCATTGCGGAAGATTCGTTTTCATCGATTGACATTTTGACCGCAAAGCCATTGCCTTTCATGCCGAATGCTAAGTTTTTACTGTATCGGCCATTGTCATATTTAATTTCCGATGGTTCATGGCCAATAAATGTCCGAAGTTCGATATTTAAATCGATGTCTTCTCCTTCATTTACTGTAATTTTTTTGGATTCGCTGTAGTAGCCCGGTGCATGGACTTTCAGCGTGTAAGTTCCTTCATAGACATTCAAGTTATACTGTCCGTTTGCTTGCGATTTGACCGGTGGTGCGTTTTCTTCATCTAGTAAAAAGATTGTCGCGTCTTTGATTGCTCCGCCGAAACTGTCTTTTACTGTTCCGGACACTGTTTGGATTGGTGATGCGTCCAGCGTGATCTTCGGCGTGATTATTCCTTTTTCGGTAAGTGTGACTTGTTCTATTTTCGATTCGAACCCATAGGCATCGACTTTGAGCGAGTAGTCGCCTGGTGGATGGTGAATCGTGAATTTCCCGTTTTGTTCGTTTGTTGTTGTTTTCCAACCGGTTTCAACGACTTCAATTTTCGCGTCGACTGGTAATAAATCTGTTTCTGCAACTTTTCTTTTGACTTGTGTTGATTGTGGGAATGAAATTTTTTCAGATGTTGCGAGTTTACGTTTCTCGCTTGTCTTGCTTAATTCTTCAGTAGACGCCGCTTCTGAATTAATTAATCGAACATCGTCGATATACCAGCCTTCGAATTGATTCACCTGGGAAGTCAGGTTGAAAGCGATATAGATTTTTTGACCGGCATATTTTGATAAATTAATACCGACTTCATGCCATTGTTTGTTATCTTTTGTAATACGGTGAAGTTGTTCCCATGTTTCGCCGTCGGTGGATGCGTAAATCGTGCCCATATCTTCACCAAACCAGCTTAGGCTGTACCATTGGTTGAAACGGAGAATTGTGTTCGCTTCTGGAAATACGGGCGGCATGACTAATGTCATGTCGGAGTTCATCTCGTATTGGCCGCGCAAGTTCGTTCCCATTACTTTTTCACCGGATACAGCGCCTGGCGGACCGAATTTTGGAACGCCCCATTCCCAAGAGTTGTTTATCCCGAATGAATGCCAACCATCTGGGTAGCTTTCGAAATTCTCGACGTATCCATCTGTCACGCCTTGTTCGATGGTGACTTCGTATTGATCACTTTCCGTTGTTGTTCCACTGAAATCTGTGATGGTCCACCAATATTTTAATGAATCCCCTGTTATGCCCGTTGGAGGAACGATTACTTCGTATGTGCCATTTTTATGGTCACCGTTAATGCGTTTTGTTTCATAAGTTTTTTCTGTATCGTTATCGGATAGAATCGTGAGCGTTACATTGTCGACGCTGGTGTTATCCATTGCTTGCATCGAAAAGTGCGCATCTTCGCTTTCATAAATGACTTCGCGCGGTTCATGGTTATATGTTGGCGCTTCGTCGTCGGTTCCTGTTCCAACCACTTGTCCATTAATTGTTGCGATTCCTTGCTGGGCAGCTTCTACTGCCGCTTTTGCATTAATAAAACCGAATCCGTAGCCATTATTCGGTGCTGTCGGATATTCGTCATCGACTTTTGTCGTCGCTGTCATTTTCAAGATCGCTTCAATTTGATCAACGGTTAATGTCGGATCGACTTGGCGCAAAAATAATGCGGTCGCGGCAACTTGCGGGGCTGCCATTGATGTCCCGTTTAAAAGCCCATAGTCGAATGTGTCCCAAGTCGGACCTGGAATCGAAGAGCGAATCGCAACACCCGGTGCCGAAATATCCGGCTTTAAATCTCCTCTTTCACTTGGACCGCGAAGTGAAAACCATGCTAAATCATCAGTTTCATCAGTTGCACCGACTGCGATTGATTCTGGATAGTTCGCTGGTGCTGACGCGGATCCAGGCGATGCATCTGTAAATAACCCTGCGTTTCCGACTGAGAATATCGGTACGATTTCCACAGCACGCCAAGCTTGTACAGCTGGACGGAACCAATCGTTATTTAACGGACCGCCTCCCCATGAGTTATTGACAACATCCGGAGCCATTTCCGGATGTGGAACGCCGTTTTCATCTTTTGGCGCGAGTACCCATTCCGCTGCGTTTAGTAAATAGGAGTCATGTGTTTCACCAAGGAAAAAAGCCCTCGTTGAAATCCATTTTGCGCCAGGTGCAACGCCGATTTTATTGGACCCATCTGGCTCTTGTCCAATCATCGTTCCCATTGTATGCGTACCATGACCGTCAGAATCCATTGGGCTGAGTCTGCCTGAAACGGCGTCATACCAGTTGAATTCGTGTGAAGGATTGTTTGGATCATCCGGGTTATAGCCGCGATACTGGTTTTTAAGCGCGGGATGGTTTCCGTCTACACCGCTGTCAATACTCGCGATGACAGTGCCCTCTCCCTTAAAGCCTTTTTCCCAAACGTCAGTAGCTTTAATTCTGTCAATATTCCATTCTACTTCTTCTGAAAGTGGATCTGCTTTATTGATAGTGAAATCTTTTTCGTCCGTTGGTAAAAGTTTATGTTTCTCGTCTAGCGTAACGGATTTCACACCTGGTAAACTGGCGAGTTTTTCGGCAGTTTTCTTGTTTCCAGTTACGGCAAAACCGTTAACGATATAGTAGCTTTGAAAGTCTTTTACTTGTCCGGACTTTTGTTCTTTAGTTAATACAGTCGAAATGTCCTTTTGTGATTTTTCTGCAGTTTTGAGTAATTGTGAGACGACAGCTTCTTGTTTCATTTTTTTCGTGTCGACTTTGGATAGACTTTGTTTTTTCGCGCTCTTTTCTGCTTGAAGCGCTACGCTTTTTGTGTCGGTTTGTTCTTCTAATAATACGAGGAATTTGACGAATTCCTCTTCTTTAAATGCTTGTGAAAGATCTTCGTGGATGTTGTTGGTTGTTGGAGATTTTTTATCATTATATGAAGCGGATCCAGTGGCAGGTGCGATGAGTGTAAATACCATTAAAAATGCAAGTAATTTTGAAATATGCGACATCAATTTCCCCTGTTTTTTCTTCATTTGCACGCTCCTATTTTTATGGTAGTTTACTTGTCGGTACGATCCTCCTTGTGTCGTAATATGTTTGTCTTTATATAATTGCTTCCGCAATAATTGTAACAAAGAATTCCATCTGAATCTATGAGTTGCGTGAATATTTATACTAGTTTGATTAACAAGGGTGGTTTGGACTATTAACATTGCTTATGGGATAGTTCTTTGCCCTTAGTGGGCTTTTGTAATTAGAGGTCTTTTAAACTAGTGGTGGGTGGTGGATTACGCAGGATTTGTTGGGGTGATTCGGAGGGGGCTAGGTTTTGGTTTTTGCACTTGGTGGGCTTTGTAATTGGAGGGTTGTTCGGATTGGGCGGAGATCTTTGATTTGAGCGGAGATAATGCTGGATTGGGCAGACATAATCGATGGAATTATACGATTGAGAGGACATCATTGCGGATTGCGGGGACATCATTGAATTGAGCGGAGATAATGTGGGATTGAGCGGACATAATCGGTGAAATTAGCCGATTGAGAGGACATCATTGTGGATTGCGCGGACATACTTGATTTGAGCGGAGATAATACTGGATTGGGCGGACATAATCGACGAATTTATTGGATTCGGAGGACATTATCGGAGATTGAGCGGAATTCACGAACCAGGGAGAGGACTTCAAAGCCGATTGCACGGAATTCGGAAATGGAGAGGACTTCAACCTAGATTGCGAGGATTTCACGAACGAGGGAAAGGACTTCAAAGCCGATTGCGCGGAGTTCGAAAATGGAGAGGAGTTCAATCTTCATTGCGCGGAATTCGCCAGTTACTATAGACGTCAAAAAAGCTAGAATCCATTAGATGTAACCCAATGGATTCTAGCTTTTACACTTTTACTTACTGGATTAGTTTTGTCAGCTCGTCTGCTACTTTCTCACTCACCGCTGATTCTCCACCAAAAATTGTTAGACGTTTTAGATCTTGGTCAGAAATATACGTTGTCACAACTTCAGGAATTCTAGCGTGTACAAGTAGGACTGCACTGTCGTTTTTGGCGGCTAGTACTGCGCCGGTTAGGGCGTCGGCGTAGTTTTGGCCGGTTGCGATGTACATGTGTTTACTTGTTACGCCGAAGTATTCAGCGACCCGAATATTGGTTTCGTAACGGTCATCGCCTGATAGTGTCGTTGGTTTTGGTAGTTGTTTCACTACTTTGTCGGACACAACAGTTTTGCCGCCGACTACGATTGTTTTGGTTGCGCCTAGTGTTTCGAGTGCTTCCGCTGTTTTCACAGGTAGTTTGTCAGCTTGCGTCAATAGTATTGGCATGCCTGATTTCGCAGCGTGTGCGGCGACGGATAGTGCGTCTGGGAAGTCCATGCCGTTTGCGATTACGACTTTGTCGGAACTTTCCATTTCAGATGCGATTTTCGCTGCTGTTTCGAAGCGATCGCTGCCTGAGATACGTTCGACTGTAAGTCCCGCGGCTTTTAATTGGCCTGCTACTTTAGCACTGATTGCACTTTCGCCGCCTAGAATTACTACTTTCTTGGCGCCAAGTCTAGCCATTTCCGCTAGGGTTTCTTTGTATAAGTCATTCGGCAGCGTCAATAATATCGGTGCGTTTAGCTGGTGCGCAAATGGTACGCCGGCTAGGGCATCCGCGTAATTATCGCCGCGCGCGAGTACGATTGTGTCGGACTTTGTCCAGCCTTCTTTACTGATTTCGATGGCAGTCAGGTAGCGGTTTACGTCTGATATGCGATCTACGCCAGTTGGCTCGGGTGCGATAAACAGTTTTCCGGTTGCTTCTTGCACGACTTTGTTCCCGTTAGCATCTGTTAACCCGACTTCAATTACTGCTCCCTTAAGGTTTAAATTTGGCGCAGTCCAGGTTCCTTCGTATTTTCCATCTTCTACTTCTTTCATCGGTACCTTTGTTGATGATTGTGTCGAGATGTTTGCGGGAAGTTTGATTTCGTAATAGGCTTCGCCTCCCAAGGCGTTGCTTTTGAAAGAAATTTTCACTTTATCGCCAGGAGTTAGTGCTTGATCTGTTGATGGAAGTAAATTTTCGATCACTGGTAACACTACTTCTTCTTCGACGGTCACTACGATGATTTTGGTTTCGGTATTTCCTACTGTGTCAACTGCGGATACGTCGATTCGATTCGTTCCTTTTTTCAATTGCAGTTCTTGCGAAAAATTTCCTTCGTCAGTTGTGGATGCGATCTCGCCGTTTATCTCAACAGAATCGAGATTTTCGTCGCTAGCCGTACCTTCTACTATGACTATTTTTTCATTTAAGATATCGCCGTCTTTTGGACTTTCGATGTGTAATTCAGGTTTTATTGTATCCAAAATTACAGTAACTGGTTCGGACTCTACTGAATTATCTCCATCATATGTTGAAGCTACTGTTAAGCTATTTACGCCTTCGGTTAAATCGGCTAAGAAGGAGAATGTCCCATCTTCTCCGATTTTGACGGAGTCGAACGTTTCCCCGTTATTCTTGAGTTGAACGGTTGTCGTTGGCGTCGCAGTTCCTTTTACGTGCTGATGTGGCGTTTTTGTAACCAAGTCTTCATTTGGTGTTGTGATGATCGGTTTTTCTATTTCATAGTTGACGACTGCACGGATCATGTAATTTCCTTCGGATGCAGGCGTTCGACTAAATTGGCCGTCGATTAATTGCCAGCTTCGTCCTGTATGTGCTTCATTTTCGTATGATAAGCCAGAAGATTCTTCCCCACGATTCGGTTGAATATAGACCATGAAGAAATCGTCATTTACGATAATCCCTTCGGACCTCAAATCGATATGCGTCCAGTCTCCTGTTCTCAGTGCTGTAGCTTCAATCGGTCCCGCAAGTTTGTTCCCTGGAGATCCATCAACGCCGGTTGCATCATAGACGGCTACTTGAAAATCTGTCCCTCCCGGTGTTGGGAAATCGGCTGTCCAAAAATTGAATAGCCCACCTGTTACCATGGCGGCATTTTGACCTTCTTTCAGGGACATTTTTACTGCCCATCCATAACCTGCGTCATAGAATGCTCTGGCGTTTACCGGGATGCCATTGTCATAACCGATTTCGCCTTCGTAACCGACGTATGGTTGAAGTTCGATATCAACTTCTGTAATTTCATTGCCGACGACTGTAATTTCCACGTCTTTGGAATAGAAATCTTTTGCCATGATGCGAAGTGTGTACTCACCGTCAAATACATCCAATGTATACTCGCCTTTCGCATTGGTTTTCACTGGTGCGATTGCGGCGTCTTCGACGAGTAAAACATTCGCCAATTCCACCGGATCTCCCGTTTGTTCGTTGATAATTTTTCCGCTAAGTTCGCCGATTGGAATCGGATCTAATTTAAAGTTTTCGCTTAGCGACCCATTCTCCGGTATATTTACTGTTTTTTGATTTGGATAATAGCCGTATGATTCTGCGACCACTGTATATTCTCCGGCTTTATGGAATAAATTGTACCTTCCATTCGCGGGATTCGTTCTTCCTGAACGGCTTGTTTCTAGTACCGTTACTGATGCTTCGATTGGAAGTACCAGTGAATTAATCCTGTTATTGTCGATTGTTGGCATATCCTCAATAATTGGTTTGATTTTATCAGGATTCACTGCTTTTTTCTTTTGAACTAATTCGGATGAATCTAAGGTTTGTTTTACGTTGGAAGCGCCGATTGATTGGTCGGTGATTTCAACATCGTCAATATACCAGCCAACTCTTGTCAAACCGTCATCGGTAAGTAGATTAAAGCCGATATAGATGACTTCACCTGCATAGTCGGATAAATCGACTTCTTCTATTTGCCAGTAATTCGCGTTACCGTCGTATCGGGCGAGCTGTTCCCAGTTCTCTAAATCCCTTGAAACAACTACATGACCAAAATCGTAATATGTTTCAATCATGTACCAGGAAGCAAATTGTAAGTAAGTGTTGCCTTCCGGTATTTTAATCGCGGGAGTCACCAATGTCATATTGGCATCGTTGTCATAGTTACCGGATAAATTTGTTCCATAGAGATGCTCTCCCGAATATGGAAGCGGCCCATATTCGACTTCTCCCCATTCCCATGAATTATTATTCCCGAATGAAAACCAGCCTTCGGGTTTTGTTTCAAAATCTTCCTTATAACCAACTGTCAGCGGACTAATTATATCGATTTCAAACTGCGCTGATTCTGTTTCATTGGTACCGAAATCGACTGCATTCCATTGGTAGGTCAGCTGACTTCCAACTATCTTATTTCCATCAATGACGGCTTGATATGTTCCGCTTTCATAATTTCCGGCAATCAAATCTGCATGGATTGTTTGAGATTCTTGACCGTCAATTTGATAGGTTAACGTAACTGTATCGACGCTAACGTCATCATTTACTTCTGCGGTGAGTTTCAGTTGGACACCTTCGTACGTCTCGGTCACATGATTTTCTTGGATTGATGGGGCTTGTGTATCCTCTCCATCACCTTCTTTGAAAACAATTCCGGTTAACTTTCCTACTCCGGTTGTTACGGAAGATACTGCATTAAAGGCGTCGACGATTCCGTAGCCAAAACCATCGTTTGGCGAACTTGTAAAGTCCGCATTTGTTGCCGGTGTTGCGGTTTCGTGAAGTATTTTCTTAATTTCATTCATTTTCAATGAAGGGTTTGCTTGTAGCAATAAAGCAATGGTTCCTGTTATATGCGGCGCAGCCATTGATGTCCCGTTATTTGGCACGTATTTGTTATTTGGGACTGCAGAACGAATATAAACGCCCGGTGCAGAAATATTTGGTTTGATATCACCCGGATATGGGCTTGGTCCTCGGGATGAGGTTGTTGCTAAATCATCGCTTCGATTTATTGATGCGACCGCGATTGTTTCTGGATAATTCCCAGGCGAGTTAATAGTTCCTGCCTCGGGTCCATCATTTCCAGCCGCAAATACTGGAATAATACCGGACTCTGCCCAGTTTTGAACCATTGGACGATACCATTCCTTCAACCCTTTTCCGCCCCCCCATGAGTTATTGACAATATCAGGAGCCGCTTCGGGATGCGGCGTTCCGTTCCGATCTTTTGGTGCTAGTACCCATTCACCTGCTGCAAGTAAGTCTACATCAGTCCCTCCAAAGGCCGTGAATGCTTTTACAGCGATCCATTTTGCGCCTGGCGCAACGCCAATCTGATTTTCATTAGCTGCATCTGCGCCGACCATGGAACCCATTACATGTGTTCCATGATCAATATCATCGTATGGCACTGAATTTCCATTTGTAGCATCGTACCAATTTAATTCATGCGAAACGGTACCATCAGCTTTGTATCCGCGGTACTGACTTTTTAACGCTGGGTGATCCCATTGTACACCGGAGTCGATATTAGCAACGACAACGCCGGTACCGTCAATATCGTATTGGTCCCACACCGCGTCTGCGCCGATTTTTTCAATATTCCACTCCAAATTATTTGAAGCTAATTCTATCTCTTTGTCGACTTCGTCATTTACATTAAGTTGACGGATTCGGTTCGGTAATACTTTATCAACCTCAGGAAGTTCCGCGATTTGCTTCATTGTTTTTTCATCGCTCGTAATCGCGAATGCATTCACGATGTAAAATGATTGATAGTCAGACACTGCACCCGTCTTTGATTCTTTTTTAAGTAAGTTTTCAATGTTTGACTGGGTTTCATATGCTGTTGTACGCAAACTTGATACGACTGCCGATGCTTTAGCGCGTTTTATTTGCTGTGAGGACACTGCCCCTTTGTTCTGTTGTAATTTCATTTCAGCTTCTTCAGCTGCAGCTTTTGTATCTGCTTGTTCTTTCAATTTCACTAAATACGTCACTTGTTTATTCTTTTCGAACTGGGTTGATAATTCATTGTCGACCTTTTGTTCAATTTGGTTGCCATCTTTTGCAGTGAAACTTAGTTTTGGTGCTTGAGCTGAGACATTAAGGTATGGAATAATTTGTAGCAATAACACAGCAATAATTGAAATACGAATTAGACTTGATATAACAATTGCCTTCTTCTCCATCAATAAAAATCCCCCTTAATTAACTAACCACCAATAGAGGAGGCATGGTGCCCCTCCTCTATCGGAAAGCTAGTATTATATCTTTACTGAAGCAACTCTTCCAACTCATTTGCAACTTTCTTACTCACCGCTGATTCTCCACCAAAAATCGTTAGACGTTTTAGATCTTGGTCAGAAATATACGTTGTCACGACATCAGGTATTCTAGCGTGTACGAGTAGGACTGCACTGTCGTTTTTCGCGGCTAATACTGCGCCTGTTAGTGCATCAGCGTAGTTTTGGCCGGTTGCGACGTACATGTGTTTACTTGTTACGTTGAAGTGTTCAGCGATTGCAATATTGGTTTCGTAACGGTCAGCGCCTGATAGTGTCGTTGGTTTTGGTAGTTGTTTCACTACTTTTTCGGACACGACAGTTTTGCCGCCGACTACGATTGTTTTGGTTGCGCCTAGTCTTTCGAGTGCTTCCACTGTTTTCACAGGTAGTTTATCAGCTTGCGTCAATAGTATTGGCATGCCTGATTTCGCTGCGTGTGCGGCGACGGATAGTGCGTCTGGGAAGTCCATGCCGTTTGCGATGATGACTTTATCGGAACTTTCCATTTCAGATGCGATTTTTGCTGCTGTTTCGAAGCGATCGCTGCCTGAGATACGTTCGACTGTAAGTCCCGCGGCTTTTAATTCGCCTGCAACTTTAGCACTAATCGCGCTTTCGCCACCTAGGATGACAACTTTCTTGGCGCCGAGTCTAGCGATTTCTGCTAGGGTTTCTTCGTATAAATCATTCGGTAGCGTCAATAATATCGGTGCGTTTAGCTGGTGCGCAAATGGCACTCCGGCTAGGGCATCCGCGTAATTATCGCCTCTTGCGAGAACGATTGTGTCTGACTTTGTCCAGCCTTCTTGACTGATTTCGATGGCGGTCAGGTAGCGGTTCGCGTCTGATATGCGATCTACGCCAGTTGGCTCTTCGACTTCATCTGGTAAAATTGTTACTTTACCTTTAGCTTCTTGCGTGACTTTATTGCCGTTAGTGTCAGTTAACTCAACTTCGATGACTGCGCTTTCTAGTGCAATGTTCGGCGCTGTCCATGTTCCTTTGTACAATCCTGGTTCCACTTCAACCATTGGATTTTTCGAGGATGATGGGACATTTGCTTGACTCGGAAGTTGAACTGAGAACTTGGCTTCTCCGCCTTCTGATTCGCTGCGGAATGAAACCTCAATCTCTGTACCGGCCTCGATAGTCATGTCTGTAGCTGGTTGAACATCTTTGATAATTGGTAGTTCTGGAACTTCTTCTTCTGTAATAATTGTGATTTTACCGGTTGCCTCTTCGGATGTTTTATTGCCAGCAGTATCGATTAGCTCTACAATCACTACGGCATCTTTTAGATTTATGTCCGGTGCATTCCAAGTTCCCTTGTAAACCCCAGGGGAGACTTCTTCCATGGCGTTGCTTGATGTGGCCTGTGTTTGTGATTGGCCAGGAAGTTGTACAGTAAAGCTTGCTTCTCCGCCCTCTGTTTCACTACGGAATGAAATTTCAACTTGATCGCCCGGTTTTACGGTTTGATCTGTTGCTGGTTCTATATCTGTAATGATCGGCGCGCTTAGCTTCACGGTCACTTGGCGTTCAATCGTTGTTTCGTGGCCAAGTGCGTCATGCGCAGTTACGGTGATTGTATGGGTTCCTTCTTCAAGAATTAATTTCTTAAGGAATTCGCCATTTTTCACTTCTAGCGCTTCATCATTTACGAGCAGCCGATCCAAGTTGTCGTCGAATACGGTTCCTTTTACTTCAACGACTTCTTTTCCAGTCACGAAGTTGTCCGTCGGCGAACTAACCTCTAGCTCTGGTGATTTTGTGTCGACAAAGACGTGAAGCACTTCTTCGCTTGTCACTTCACCGGCAAAGTTGCTTGCCTTTAGGGTTAATTCGTACTGACCGTGGTCGAGACCTGTGATTTCCGTTTCGAATGTGTTGTCTTTTGTTGGTTCGATTGTCGCGAGAACTTCTTCGCCATGAAGAATCGTGACTGTGCTTCTGTATTCGGCAGTTCCGGAAACTTCGAAATCGCCGTCTGTCAGAATGTCGTTTTCAACTGTCCATGCTGGAACCTCTGGAAGTTGTTGAACGCCGTCTCTCGCCCATTCAACGGTTTGTAGGAATAGCTGTTTCCCGTCTTCTGTCCATCCTCGATTTGGTCCGATGATATTGGTTACTGCATAGGAAGACAGTAAAACTTGCATGTGATTTTTCCCTTTGAAGTCATATGCAATTGCCGCTCCTTTGTTTTCATCGTCCACAATCATCGATGCGAGTTCGATTCCTTCATAGTTTTCGAATGTTGCGTATGGACTCTTTTCGCTATGAATTTTGACGTTGTCTTTTAATCCTGCGAAAATTTCGTGTTGGTTTTCTACCTCAATGAATACAGCGCCTTCGTTGTATCCTTGTTTTGCGCGGGTTGGATTTCCAGTCGCTTTTTCAAGCAGTTTCATGGATCCATCCGGGCCCCAAGTGTCGACGAAGATAAGACTTGTTTCGTGTTTATCACTTTCTGCGATAAGTTTGTTGACTTGTTCGGTTGTCCCTTTACCGGAGTTCACGACGATTACGTCGTAATTGTAGACGTCGTCAACGATGTCCCACGCACGGCTTTGGGCTGGGAATTCATTGTCCGCGAAGAATTTTTCTAAGTCGTTGTTTATATCGCCCAATACAGCGATATTGAATTCGCTTAGCGTAAAGTCTAGTTCTAGTTCTTCGCCGGCTTCAAGCATGAAAGTCCGTTTTACTGTTTGATAACCATTTGCTTCGAGTGTGATTTCATAGTCTCCTGCCAGCAATTGGTCAAATTGATAGGTTCCTTCTTTGTTTGTCATCTCCACTTTTTCGAACTTATTTTCCGGAGAAATTAACGTCAGGCTTGCGTCCGCAATGCCTTTTTTGTTCATATCTGCTACTTTTCCGAATACGGACATTCGATCTGTTTTGGCCATTTCGAAATTGAGTTCGACGACATCTCCGAGTTGCTCGACATGCGCCACTTCAGTTTGGGAAATATAGCCTAGTGCTTGAACGCGAACTTCATGCTCGCCAATTCCAACGCCTAATCGGTACGTACCTTCTGAATTGGTTTTTGTCGTCAAGCTTTGGCTTGGAATCGTAATCGTCGCGCCTTCAATTGGATTTCCTTCAGCGTCTGTAACTGTTCCGTTCACTTCGCCGAGGCTTGCATTCAATGCCCAGTCAATCGCGTTTGTAAAGATCCGTTTGCCGCCTTCAGCCCAACGATCTTCAGGGTGGCCGTAAGAACCTACGTGCAGTCCACCTAATAATATGTGGACGTTTGACGTTGTTCGGAAATCATACGCAACACCGCCGCCGATTCTGCCGCGTTCATCATGAACAATATCTCCGATTGTCGTCCCGCTGTACGATTCGAATACATTGTATTGAACGTTTGACGCTGGGTTTGAATGTTGGAGAACAGTTATTTTGTCGCCTACTTCATACCCTAAGAAGATTGGGTGTTCTTCCAATACTTCATAGTCATAGGCAGTTGGTACATAGCCGCTCGCTTGCGCCCCAGGATCATTGTAGAAATTGTGTAAATCAACAATTGTCCCGTTCGCGTATTGTCCTGTAAAGATTATACTGACGCCCAAATCATCCGCCAGTTCTATGAACTCTTTAAATTTTGCTTCTGGCATGGAGCTGCTGTGACGGTCGTTTAGAATGACCAATCTGTAATTATCTAGCTCGGCCATTAACGCGTCAATCGTTGAATTCAACCAAAAGTCTGCATCATAGCCTTCAGCTTCTAGGAATGGCAGCATTCGATTGCCATTTGCTGTCGAACCAACGAAAGCGATTTTTTCTGAGACGGTTACTGTAAAGTTCACTGTCACTTCTTTGTTATTTGCAACTGATGCTGTGACGATTTGCGGTGAATAACCAGCCGCTGTCACGCGTACTTGGTACTCTCCGACTGGTACTTGAACTTCATAATTCCCTTTTGTGTCCGTCGTTGTTTTTAACGGTGTTCCAAGTACTTGGATCGTCGCGCCTTCAATGCCGCTGTTCGTATCTTCAGCTTTCACTTGGCCTTTTATGATGCCAGCTTCGCCTGAAGTAATGACTAACGTTTTTTCTGTTTGTTCTCCGCGCACGATATCGACTTCAAAGCTTTCTGTTTGGTGCCCAAACGCTTTGATCTTCAGCGTATAAGTACCTGTATCTTCAGCAAAGAAGAATGAGCCGTCGGATTCAGTTTCAAATGTGTATCCTGTTTCTTCGACGGTGATTGTAGATTGAACGCCTCGATCCATATTGTTTTTAATCGTTCCGTGCAATTCACCGACATACTGTTCTTCATTGTCCAGCGCCCAGGTTATGGCGTTGTTGACGATTCTTTCACGATTTTTATCGAAATAGGCATCTGTACTAAATCCAGATCCGAATACCATTGTGGATAGGAGCACTTCAGAACTGTTCAACGTACGTCCGCCGTATGCAATGAAAGATCCCAATTCGCCAAGTGTGACATGCGATGCTTCTGCAATGGTCTTTCCTGTATAACCTTCGAATCCGTAATAATACGTTGTCGGGAATGTGAAGGCATTGTTTTCATCGACAACGACACCTTCAAGGATCGGGTGGTCTTCGAGAATGGTTGCTGTTAATTCCCTGGATGCTGAAGGTAAGTTCCCTTTCACATCTGAAGTTGGCATTCCCATATGTTCGATCAAGAAAGGAATACTCCCTCTTGGACCGTGACTACCCGTCCAAATGACGGATGTTTCAGTGCGATCTAGTTCGTTTATAAAGCTTGCAAACTGTTCTTTATCTGGCATCAAGCTATTGTTGTAATCTGAGTTCGCAAAGATTAAATCGAACTCTTGAATTCGCTCGACATCTGTATAAAGGATTTGCTCCACTTCATAGCCCCTTGAAGTTAAATATGTCTTCAATGAAAGGGTTGAAGTACCTTGAGCATCCACGACGACGCCGATTTTAGGGGTTGGTTTCATTGTTCGTTCGAATACTTTTTCTTCGCTGGCTTTCACTTCGACATCGAATTCTTGAAGGACGTAACCTTCTTTTTCAACCAGTAGCGTGTAGGTTCCTGGTTCTAAGCGGTCGATTGTAAATTGTCCACTAACCGATGTTGTCGCACTCCGTGGATAGTCGACGACCTCGATTTGTGCTTCATGAATCCCTTCCAGCGTGTTTTCATCGATGAACGTACCATTGATGGAGCCATTGTCGTCTTTTACGTTCATGACGATGTTGAGCGCTTCTAAATTTTCATCGACTGTAACTTCTTGTGAATATGTCTCGTATCCAAAGGCGTTCACGATAAGTTCGAATTCACCGTCGATGCTTCCGAAGTTATATGCGCCTGTTTCTGGATCCGTCCACTCTCCTAGGCCTTCGCTCGGCATTTCTACATAAGCCAAAAGCGGCTCGCCTTCTTCATTTGTCACTGTTCCTTGAACTTCATTGAATTCGATATACGATGCCCAAAGGATGGAATTTACAAATATCTCCTTCCCTTCTTTTGTATAAGCATCTGAATTTCTCAGAAGTCCGAGCGCATGACCACTTAGTAAAAGTTCCATGCTGTCAGCGGTTCTCGGCTTATAAGCAGCACCTAAACCGTGAACTCTGTCGTTATTTTCATGTTTTATATACGCTAGTGGATAACCTGAATAGCCGTCGAATGAAGCTACGCTACTTCTTGCTGGCACAAGCAGGTTAATGAATTCGTCGACTTCAGCCTTTCCAAAGATCGGGTTTTCTTCAATGACGACATACCCGGCCGAATTCGTCGTGTTGCTATGCTGCGTTCTTGCTTCAGGATCTCCTAATCTATTCACGAGGTGGTTGATGCCCGAACCCGTGTAATAGTCATCGCCGAAAATGATACTCACGCCATGTTTATCGGCTTCATCCAATAGTGACTGCAGTACTGGTAATGTCACGCTGCTGGTTGACTGCGTTAGGAAGAAGATAACATCTAGGTTTTCAATTTTTGGTAGGATTGAATTAATGGATGTGTGATTTTCTGCATCATCAATTCCGACTTCCCTTAATATCTCCCGTAGATTTTTTGAAGAACCATCGCCGATAATCCCTACAGATGGTGCAGGGTACAGTTCAACGTCTACCGTTACTGGGTGTGCCTTGACATCAACATCTAATCTTTGTGTCACGAAATCATCCAGGGTAATTTCTAGTACGTAATTGCCTTCATTCAGCCCCGTAATTTCGTAACTGCCATTGATTTTACTGACTGCTTCATCGATCAAGTTTTCCTCTTCATCGAATAACTGAAGTTTAGCCTCAGTGATTTCTTGTCCTGTGAGTTTATTTGTAATGGTTCCTGAAATGGTTCCGCTATCTGAAACCTCTAACACGATTTTCTCAACGACTGGTTCTCCGTTGATAAACTCAACCGTCACTTCTTTCGTTGCGTATCCTTCTTTACTGACTAATAATTTGTAAGACCCTTCATCGTGGAAAAGTTCATAGTTTCCATCTGAAGCTGATTTTGTATAAACGCCTGTATCGGCTACTTCGACTTTCGCTTGGAGTGGATTTCCATCAGAATCTTCAATGGAGCCAGACACCTTTCCGAATTGAACGTCCTGGATGTACTCAATACCATTCAACAATATTTTTTGTTGTGCGAATGTCCATCCGTTGAACGGCGATGCCCATGGTGATGCGGCATGTGTCGATAATAGCAAGTGCCCACTCGCTTCTGATACGCCTTTATACGAAATTCCGGTCCCTTCATAGCCATCCTTGACCGTACCGACTGTTGCAAGATGGCGGCCGGAATATTGGTTGAACCAAGCTAAGTGACCATTTTCAATTGTCGTTAAACCGACGCCTTTTTCGATTCCTTCAAAAATCGGATGATCAACGTCCGCTCTCAGACGAACATGCGTGTTTGCAGTATCTGAGCCATATTTCGCCGGGTCGCCACGGTATTCCCATAGTTGGCGCAAACTACCATAGCTCGGCCCCCATGTATCAGCAAATATTAGACTGACATCATTCTCTGCCGCGGCATTAATTAATTCCTCCAGCGCAGCTTCGGTTGGTTTTTTCCCGCTGGAAGTATACGCTCCGTTTAGGTAAAGCACTTGATAACTGCCAATCTCGTCAATAATATCCCAACCGCGTTCTTCCGCGGCAATATCATTAGCTGTTAAGAAACGGACGATTTCTCCGTTCAAATCATCTAATACGGCTACGTCTACTGGCGGCAGTTCAAAATTTAGGACCGTGTTTTTACCTGCCGTGATTGTCATTGGGACGATTGTATCGACATATCCTGCAAGCGAGAATAATACATCGAATGTTCCTTCTGATACTTCTGAAAACGTGTATGCACCGGATTCATCGGTATTCGTCTTAATGGGTGAATCAAGCATTGTAATCGAAACGTTTTCCAATGGGTTTCCAGTTCGTTTATCAGTTACTTCTCCTGATGCTGAACCATAGCCCGCAACTTCCATTTCGTAATTGTTAATTTCGCTAAATCCTGAGATAAATGTGATTTCCTCAGTGATTTGTTTGTAGCCATAAGCTGCAATTTTCACCGTATACGTTCCCGGCCTCATTGAAAGGGCATATTCACCTTTTTCGTCGGCTTCTGTGAATTTTTCCGAATCAACTACAGAAACTTTTGCTGCCACAGGCTCGCCTTCACGATTCGTAATCTTTCCGGAAATTGTTCCTTCAGAAACGAAGCTGAAAATACCCGTGTCATCTGCGGCGATAACTTGTCCTTCCGCTAAGGCAACACCATTTGTGCTTGAATAATTCAAGCTAATCATGCGGAGAAGCTCTCCCGAATAAACGTCATAGATTTTCAAGTTAGACGAAAGGTCGGTTATATAAAGATTTCCGTTTCCGGATATCGATCCGCTATTCAGCATGAGACTGCCATTATCCGTTTCCCAAACGAGTTTTCCATTCGATTTGTTAAACGCTTTAATGATTGGCGTATCTGCTGAACCGACTATGACTAGATTATCGTAAACAATCGGACTTCCCGCTTCGGTATTTCCGATGTTGGGAACAGTCCATAGCTCGGTCCCGTCATTTGCATCGAATGCGCGTAACGTTCCTCTTCCCCCGTCTAAATTGGTGGAAACCGCATAAACAACGCCGTCTTCGTAAACTGGATTTGCAGCAAATCCTTCATTTTGGACAGTCTTTTTCCACTGTTCTTCTCCGTTTTCAAGCGATAATGAAGTTAATGTTCTAGATTGATAGGTTCCGACAAATAGTGAATCTTGGCCTAACGCCCCTCCGAAATAAGTTGTGTTACCGACTTCTTTCGACCAGATTTCACCACCCGTATTTGCATTTAATGCAATGACTTTTGCATTTGGTTGCGCATGAGATGTGATGTACAAAACACCGTCATGATAAATTGGCGATTCGTAAATAGCTGGATAAGCTAAGCGTGTCGACCATTTTTTCATGCCTGAATTCAGGTCGATTGCGTGGACTTGATAATCTCCTCCGCCCGCTACATAGACAACGCCATTTACGATTGTCGGAGTGGACCGGTTCATATTCCCCGTCCCGATAGCCCATAGTTCTTCACCGCTGTCTTGATCGATTGCAACAATATATCCGCGGTCCGTCGTAAACACGACTTTCCCGTCCGATACGACTGGCGAAGAAAACACCATCGCGCCTGGAGATGCATAACTCCAAGAAGCTGTGAGACTTTCTGCATCAATCTCCGCGTTGCTTACTGCGTTTCTCGAATAGTTATTTCGAGCGGTTGCCCAACCTTCTGCTGAATCAATCGAAATGGATTCGACTACGATTGAAATTGTTTTGTTTTCTTGATTTACCGGTATCGAAACTGTTTTTTGCTTGATACCAGATCCACTGATGACAAACGTATATTCATCAATCGGAATATCCGTTAATTTGAATTTACCTTGATCATCTGTGCGTACTGTATTTATAGGCGTGTTTTTAATTCGAACGTATGCATGTGGAACTGGGTCACCATTTTCATACGTGACTGTTCCTGTAACATCAACGACTTCAGATTGTTGTAAAGTCCAATTTTTCGTTGATACTTCACCTTTTATCACTTCGACTGTTTCCTTTAGTAATTGGTAACCAAATGATTGTATTTCGACTTTGTGCGTCCCTTCCCGGATTTTGAAGTTGAATAAACCATCGTCTTTTATCGATACGCGAAGGTCTTCTTCTGGAAAATATAGTTCCCCAGGAATCGGATTTCCTTTTTCATCTTTCAATGTTCCATCAAGCGTCCCCGCGAATGAAGCTTCCGTGACTGCTTGATAAACGTTGACTATCCCCTTACCATAACTGTCGTTTGGTAAATTGCCCATATGACTTTCAGTTCTAGCTGTGTTTTCCAATAAGTCAGCTACTTCATCAATGGATAGATTCGGTTGACTTTGCAAGATTAAAGCGATTGCGCCGGCAACATGCGGTGTAGCCATTGACGTTCCGCTTTTTACACCGTATCCGCCATTTGGCACTGCCGAATAAATTTGATGTCCCGGTGCGGAAACTTCGGGTTTCACATGACGAACGCGTTCACCATTTTCATCTGGCCAGAATACGGGCCCTCTACTCGAAAATGAAGCGATTTGGTCATGACGATCGGTCGCGCCAATTGAAAACGATTCGATAAAGCTTCCTGGCGATCCAACCGTTTGCGGTCCTGGCCCATCATTTCCAGCTGCGAATAATGGGAAAATTCCTGCCGCTACCCAAGCTTGTACACCTGGCAAAAATTCTGTACGATATGAATCGGCACTTCCCCATGAGTTATTGACTACATCTGGCGCTTTACTTGGATCTCCACCTGGCGCTAGAAACCATTCGAAAGCTTGGTGAATACCGGATGCTGTCGCTCTTCCGTTATCATCGAATATTTTTGCAGCAATCCAGTCTGCGTCTGGTGCCACACCTATCGGTTCACCATTTCCGCCACCAACTGCGGATCCGGCGACATGCGTGCCGTGCCCGTGCCCATCATTTGGCGTTTGGTACCCACTACCCGATACATCTATCCATGAATATTGATGTTGTCCATCACGTCCCCGGTAATTATGTCGCAAGGCTTCATGCTTTTCGGTAACGCCTGTATCCATAATCCCGACGACGATTCCTTTACCTTGCAGGTCATATTCACCCCATACTCTCGGTGCAAATATTTTCTCTAACCCCCACTCTGGCAGACGCGGTTTTGTTTCCTCCGCTTCAAATTCTGGCATTAGAATTTCAATATCTTCAGTAATGCTCTTTATATCTTTTCTCTTCGCAAGTTTTTCTAGTGCGTCCTTCGTAACCGTTGCTGCAATACCATTAATCACCCATAGCTGCTGAATATTACTGACTTCTTTAGATTTCTCTAAAGTTTTCAGATGTTTCACCATGTCAGCTTGAGATGATTTTGCAACTGTTTGAAGTTGGTCGACGACAGTTTCCGCTTTGTCTATTTTACTTTTAGCGGATAGTGATTTAGACAGTTTGGTTAAATCAACAGCATCTTTCATTTTGATAATGACATCTACTGTTTCTTCTTTTTCCAGCACTGTCATGACTGTCGCTTCTACTTTCCCATCCATCACAAATAAGTCTTCAGCTGGTTTTTCTTCCGAAGACAAATCATCAAGTAAACTTGGTATTTTATACTCGTTTACTTTGTTATCGTTATTTGGTTGTTTTTCTAATTCAATGTCTTTTTCTTTCACTTTTTCCAACTTCACTTCTTCATCAAACGTTAAGTCCGAAGTGCCAGCCGTTTGTGCTGCCGCTTGTTGTGGAAATATTAAAGGTACAAGTAGCAATAAAATCATAAAGATTGAAAACATTTTCTTTGCAGCTTTTGATTCATGCATTGTCAATGATCCCCCCTATGCTTTTTGTTCGCTTACCATTGAACCGAAAAAAACAATCCCCCTTGTGTCATATTCTCCCTATTACAGGAACCGTCATAATTGTAACAAAGTTCTGCCTATTAATCTACGAGATGTTTGAATATTTATATTAGTTTACTATATTTAGGTGACTTTACCTAGTTTTTTTGGGGATGGGTGTATTATTATCTAGCTTTGGAGGGGATTGAGTGGAGAATGAGTTCCGGTTTTGGTTTTTGCACTTAGTGGGCTTGGGTAATTCGGGGTTTGTTGAAATTGGGCGGAGATATTTGGCGATTGCGCGGACATCATGCGTGATTTTAGCTAATTGGGTGGACATAATGATAGATTGGGCGGACAACCGGGCGCGGGCCGGCGATTGCGCGGACATCTTTGAGGAAAGAACGGACATAATTGGCGGTTTCTTGAGATTAAGGGGAGATAATGCTGAATTGCGCGGAGAAGGGATTTAGGTTTTGGTTTTTGCACTTAGTGGGCTTGGGTAATTCGGGGTCGGGGTTTGTTGAGATTGGGCGGACTTCGCAAACTAGGGAGAGGACTTCAAAGCCGATTGCGCGGAATTCACGGACCAGGGAGAGGACTTCCCACCCAATTGCGCGGAATTCGAAAATGGAGAGGACTTCAACCCCGATTGCGAGGACTTCTCGAACCAGGGAGAGGACTTCAAAGCCGATTGCGCGGAATTCGAAAATGGAGAGGACTTCAACCCCGATTGCGAGGACTTCTCGAACCAGGGAGAGGAATTCAAAGCCGATTGCGCGGAATTCGAAAATGGAGAGGACTTCAACCTAGATTGCGAGGACTTCACGAACCAGGGAGAGGAATTCAAAAGCAATTGCGCGCAATTCGAAAATACAGAGGACATCAACCCCAATCACGCGGAATTCACGAACCAGGGAGAGGACTTCCCACCCAATCGCGCGCAATTCGCCAGCAGTTAATTGAATTCAAAAAAACTAGAATCCATTAGATGTTCCTAATGGATTCTAGCTTTATTAAACTTTGACTTACTGTACTAGTTTTGTCAGCTCGTCGGATACTTTTTTACTTACTGCGGATTCGCCGCCGAAAATTGTGACGCGTTCAAAGTCTTGATCTGTGATGAACTTGGACGCTGCTTTCGGTACGGAGTGACCGACTAAAATGATTGTGCTGTCATTTTTAGCTGCTAAAGGTGCGCCGGATAAAGCATCTGCGAAAGTTAATCCTGTCGCAGCATATACGTGGTTGCTTTCAACACCGAAATGTTTTGCAACTTCGATATTTGTTCCGAAACGATCCTCGCCTGCTAAACGTGTTGTATTAGGTAGAGCCAATTCAACTAGTTGTGATACAGCTGATGTTCCACCAATTACATACGTTTTTGTTGCGTTAAGATTTTTGACTGCTTCTTTAGTTTCTTTTGAAAGCTTTTTCGCTTCTGTCAACAGAATTGGCAAGCCTTCTTGTGCTGCATGTGATGCAACGGATAATGCATCCGGGAAGTTCATGCCGTTTACAACAACTACTTTATCTGTTCCTTCTGGAGAAACTTTGGTAGCGATTTTCGCTGCTGTATCGAAACGGTTCTTCCCTGCAACTCTTTCTACTTCAAAGTCTGCTGCAAGCTGAGTCTCTACCGCTTTACTGATGGCGGATTCTCCACCTAATAGAACAACTTTCTTTGTGCCAAGGCGTTTAAGTTCATCCAATGTTGAGTCATAAACCTTTTTGCTTCCTGTTAAAAGAATAGGAGCATTCAATTTATGCGCATAAGGGACGCCCGCTAAAGCATCTGCGTAGTCATCTCCGCGTGCAAGAACTACTGTTTCTGCTGATTCCCAACCTTTTTTACTTACTTCAACTGAAGTATCAAAACGGTCGCTTCCAGAAACGCGTGAAACACTTTCGCGGTAAACTTCTACTTCCTTAATCGTTGTATTACCAGCAATGTCAATCACTTTAAGTTCAAAGACGTTTTTGCCTGGTTCTACGGAAACTTCAGTTGTTACTTCTTTGTCGAATGCGACCATGTCGTAGCCTGATTGATCTTGAGCGAATGCTTCACTTCCATCAACATAGTAGCTGATTTCGTCAAAGTTATCCGTCAAGTGTGCGACTAGATTCACTTTTGTTGTATCACTATTTACGACAGCTGGTGCATCGGCTTCAAGCCCTGGAGCTGTTGTGTCAATAATTACAAATCGGCTGTTCGATAATGATGCTTCGTTGCCTGCAACATCTTTCGCGTAAAGAGAAATGATGTGCGATCCATCTTCATCAAAAGTAACTGTTGTATCGTAACTGTAATTGCCTTTTTCTTTATTCCAAACTAGTTCAACGTCTTGACCGTTCACTTTAAACTCAACAACTTTAGAGTTATCTGAAACAGTACCAGTTACTTGAACCTCATTTGTGTTAAAGACTTCACCAGTTCCTGGTGTTGTAGGCGAAATTACTGGTGGTGTATTATCGTTCACACCACTAATTAAATATTCTGTTGTATTCCCTGCATAGTCTTCAGCTACTACTGAAATAGTAGTACCGGAAGGAAGCTTTTTGTCAAATGTATGTTCAGACTCTTCACCGTTTGTAGCGGTAACAGATTCACCGTTTACGAGTAATTCTGCATAAGCGATGCCTGAACGCTCATCTGTAGCTCCAAATGTTACTTTATTGCCATCTAGACTTGCAGTTACTACTGGGGCAACAGTATCAACAATAACAGGGATTTGAACTTTTTGAGCTTCTTTTCCTGGTAAGTCAATTGTTGTTGCAATCTCATAGTAATATTGGCCGTCTGCAGCTGGTTTGTTTTTAATCTTTCCATCCCAAGCAACAGAAGGATTCAGTCTATATGGTAAAGCTCCACCTGAACCACCATCGAAATAGTTCTTACGAATGTTGTTCTCGGATTTAATCTTGCGTACTACATTTTTGTTTGCGTCTAGCACATTGTATTCTGCTAATTTCGCATTACGCAGGAATGATAAGAGTGGAATAACTTCATCATTCGCACCGTCACCATTTGGTGAAATTGCGATTTTTGAAGTTGAGCGTTTTCCTGTTAATGGATCTACACCTAAGTAACAGTATCCGTCTCCACAGTCAAATAACATTGCTGCCTGCTCATAGAATGAATCATTTCCGTCATACGCTAGTTTGTCAAGTACAGGTGCTGCGTTCCAATCACCTTTGAAACCAACATATGGAACAGATAGTTCTGGATACGTATCTGTAGGGTCTGTTAATTTAACAAAGCCTTCTACAAAATATCCATTTTCAAAGAATGTATCAATTGGCTCATTGTATGCCCAATCCACTGCATCCGTCAGATCAAGAGTAACTTCAAAAGTTACGCTTTCATTTGCAGGAATTGTAATTTCATCAGTACTGAATGAAATTGGGAACTCACCTAACCACGGTGAACCTTCTTCAATTGTTCCATCTTTGAAGATACCGCCAGCTTCTAATTCATTATGTTTCTGGTCAATTACAAAGTCCGTTTGTACGTTACCGTCAACATTATACGTAACTGCTTTATCAGACACGTTTTCTGCTTTCAAAGTAAACGTAACGTTGTCGCCGATTTCTTTTAAGGCAACTTTTCCTAGATTTGATTCAACTTCTGTAACAACTACAGGCGTACTCAATGCAGCATGAAGTTGCATTAAACCAGCACCTTGACGGCGTGGTGAATACGGGTTACCCAATCCATAATGGTTATTATATAACCCTTTGTCTTCTACTAGGCGACTCGTATTCATCAAAATGTTTTTAGCCATTTCAACACGAGCTTTTCCTTCTAAATCGAAATCTTCGTCAACACGTTGGAGTACAATTGCAGATCCACCCGATACATGCGGTGCTGCCATTGATGTACCACTCATCGTTCCGTATTGATCGTTTTGGAATGTCGACAAAATATTTCCACCCGGTGCTGTAATCTCAGGTTTGAAATCCAAGTTAGGTGTTACACCCCATGAAGTGAAACCTGACATTTGACCTGATAATGGGTTTGCGGATGTCGCTTTCTCGCCCGCGAACTCAAGTGTAACTGCGATGCCATCTTTAATTTGTTTCGCTAACAGATCACCATCTGTTTTCAACATGAATAATTGTGGAATTGTAATATCTGGCTCTGTCGCCATACTTACATAACCGTCTGCGTTATTATAAATAATAACCCCGGAAGCGCCAGCTGCTTGTGCGTTTCTAGTTTTAGTAACAAAGTCAAATTCTCCACGTTGAATTAATGCAAATTTCCCAGTGAAATCCTTACCAGCAAAGTCTGCCTCGGTTCCACCAAGTCCTGCATATTCAACACCAAATGTTGTTACATCCAAATCTTCTGGATGGACACTACCTGCTGACAAGAAAGGAGCTTGCCCTTCTTGACCGTCAAACGAATAGTTTACTGCATCCATATCCATAAAACTGTTTTCTAATGATGCAACTTGTAGTGAATCGACTGATAGACCAGGTGATCCTACTACACCAATATCTGGATTCGATGCATAAGGATTATGGAATCCATTTCCAAAGTTAGCTGAGTTCCCAGCAGAAATGGACATTAGCACGCCATTTTCAACTGCTCTCTCGATAGCTTTTTGTTCTGGATCTTCTGGAGATACGAAAGATGCAGTCGATCCTAGGCTTAAGTTAAGAACATCTACACCTAAAATAATTGCATCGTCAATTGCTTTAACATAAATATCGCCCCAAGTTGAACCCATTCCCGGATCGTTTCCGAAAACTTTTAGCGCTAATAATTGTGCTTCAGGAGAAACACCTTTAATGCCGCCATTTTCTTCATCACCATTTGCACCAACTGTACCGGCTACGTGCATACCGTGCATTGATGCTCCAGGTCCTAGGTCAAGGATTTCTTGGTTTTCATCCATATAGTTATAACCATATGGAACTTTTGCAGTATGGAAAGTTCCTGGAAGGCCATTTTCACCGATTGTTGCATTGGTTTCGGTTTCTGATAGAGCGGCTTTCTCATCATCAGATAGAATCATATCTTTATGACTTGGGTCAACACCCGTATCTATGATTCCAACAACCATACCCTCGCCATTGTAACCGTATTCATCCCATGCTCTTTGCGCTTCAACTAATTCCTTACTGTATTTCATCTCAGGTTCAGCATCTGGACGCTCATATTCTGTTGAAATCGTAACGTTCGTGACACCGGAGATTTTCGTGATTTTCTCGATTTCACCGTATTCCACGATTCCACTAAAACCGTTGAATACAGTTGTGAAGTTTTCTTTAAACTCCATATTTATATTTTTACTAGAGAGTTGTTTTTTTACTTTTTCTTGAGAATTTAGTGCAGTTTTTTGTAACGCTGCTTTTTTAGATTCAGCTAAATCACTGAACTTCTTCCCTTGGTTTGTCGCGTAGGTAATCGCAGGATCACCTTTCACTTCAACAACTACTCTTACTTTATCAGTTGCTTTATACGTTTGTTCGTCTTCTTTGCTAATTTTCTCTTGCGATGTTACCGGTTTTGTCCGTTCATCTTTCAATTGAACTGGACCGGCAGCCGCCATCGCACTACTTGAAAAAACTAGTAAAAACGTCAATAGTAAGGCAAGACCTCTTCGGATTCTCAATCAATTTCCCCCTTAAGTATAGTGTTCTTCTGACAAAACTCTCCAATATTATCGGAGTAAGGCTAGATTTTTTATCACATCTCCTCCTAATCTATCAGTTTAATCTTGTCCCAATTAATAGTGTAGTATTAATACCTAGAATAGTCAAATTATTTTATGAGTTTATACTTATTGAAAAACGAATGTGTTTAGTATCACTCGATTGTAAATAAAAGGGTTTCGTGAGCGTAATTGATACCAGATGCAGCTAAATAAACCGTTAAAATGTAGTTTCCTTTCTCTAATGCAGGAAGCTTAATGTCATAGCTTACTTCTTCTCCAGGAGCGAGCGTTACATCTCCTAATACTTGCAGAAAGTTTTTGCCATCTGAAAAACGTTCTATCAATCCCTTTTCTTTACTGCTCAATTCATAGTCGTATCTTTGACTTGTCGTAAATGAAAGTTTCTGGTTACGAGTTCCTTCATTTTTAACAGTATAGGTCACCTTTTTGTTGGCATTTGTAGAATCCTTCGCTTCGACAAGTGAAAAAACGAGGTCGTTTTTGCTCCCTTTAGTTTGTGATTGATTTGGATCGAACTTGTGAACTTTAACAATTTCTTCTTTCAACTTCTCTTCCCCCTCACCATTTATCTCAGTCTTTTGCTGACCATTATTTACGGCTAGCCAAGTTAACAATATCGTAATCATTACTAATGAAAGGACTAGTAATCCTCTTCTTTTCATCGTACTCACCGCCAATTTTCTATCAGTAAGTGCAGGTTAAGCAATAACAAAATAGGAGTGCCGAGGCACCCCTATAGTTTACTTCTTCAACACATTGACAATTTCTTGTCTAACATCATCACTTAGTGCATTTTTACCGCCTAGGAATATTGCATCTTCTACTGAACTATCCTTTAGGTAAGGTGTAATTGGTTTTTCCAAAACAGTACTTCTTGTTAAAATGACTGGTGCATCGTTTCTCGCCGCAAGTGGTGCGCCGGATAATGCGTCAGGGAAATCTAAACCATTTGTGAATACAGCTTTTGTCGCATCCGGATAGAATGTTTCCGCAATTTCTAATGCCGTTTCAAAACGATCTGCACCGTAAACTCTGTCAATAGATGCGCCCCAACCAATAATATTGAGTAATGCATCCGCACTCACAGCAGCTTCACCGCCGACGACCGTCAACTCTTTAATTTTCCATTTCTTAATCGCGTCAGATGTTTCTTTTGTTAAGACATCTTTTTGAGTTAACAAAATTGGAACACCGTCTCTACCTGCTACTGAACTAATTGCTAGTGCATCCGCGAAGTTACTTCCATTTACGACGAAAGCTTCCTTGCTACCGTTAATCGCTTTAATTTCTTGGGCAATTAATGTCGCTGTTTCGTATCGATTCGCTCCGGAAATCCGCTCAACTTTTAGTCCGAGAGATTCGATTGACTTTTGAACTTGTCCGGAAACACTATTTTCTCCGCCAAGTAGGATGACATTTTTCGCATCTAATCGAGTGATTTCATCCATTACGATTTCAGGAATTTTCTTTTCTCCCGTCAAGAGTAATGGTGCATTTAATACGGTTGCAAGTGGTCCTCCCGCTAATGCATCTGGGAAATTCACACCACTGGCTAATACAACTGTATCCGCATTTTCGAATTCAGCCTGACTTATTTCAACCGCTGTTCCATAACGATCGCTGCCAGAATATGATTCGGATAAATCATCCACGCTGCCTCGATTTACATTTAAGGTCACTTCTGAAGTTTGACCGAGAATATCACTTAAAACGAAAGTAAATGAATTTTCACCAACATCCAAGGACATTTCTTTTTCAATTGTTTTTTCATCTGGACCTGCGATGATGCTATCATTGAACCCGTTAAACTTATATAACTCGTTGCCATTCTCTGTTAATTTAAAGAATGGGAAGTTATCTTTCATCACAAATTTAAGCGTTGCTTTGTTTGAAGCTAAATCACGATCTTCAACTGTTACTTCAAGCGTTGGCGCTGTCGTGTCTACGTACATTCTTCTCATGATGCTGTCTTCGCTACCGTCTTTGGCAATGGCTTTTACGGATAGCTCATGATAGCCATCTTCCAGCGTCAATTCTTTTGTAAATTCATATGCTGGTCCTTCGTAAACCCAACTACCAAAGTAAATCGTGACAGACTCTTTGTATTCAAGGTTTGCCTCGATTTCGTCTTTACCCAGTAGTACTTTGTCTAATCCCTCATAGCCTGCGACATATCCTTGCACGTTCACTTTTTCACCATAAAAATCTAGTAATCCAGGTGAATTTAAGAAGATGAACGGCTCTCCAGCTTCAGTTGGAATCTCTTCCACATTAACTGTTTCTACGGCTGAGTTTAATAAATTATCGTAACTCCAAATGTAAAGGTTTTCTGGATTGTCACCGACTAATGAAGAAACGTCCACCGTGAAGGAAGTTTCATTCTTTTGAGCTTCAACTGTGATTTCCCCATCTCCCGATTCAATTGAATTAGAGATTGTAAATGAGCTTATTCCTACACTATCAGTTGGATAACCATTGTCGATGGCATCCCATGAAAGTGTTTTTGTTTCTTTGTCATATTCGATATTTGATACTTCTGGTGCGGTTTTGTCGATTAAAATTGGCATTGTTTTTGATTGTGGCTGTGCTCCAGGATAATTGATGGTCGATTTGATTTCATAGAAGTAGTGGCCTTCTTCAGCCGGTTTTCCATTAATCATGCCGTCCCATAATCCTGATCCGTAGGTATCTGCTGTCGCTCTGCCAGCACCAGCATACTTCCTAATATTCGCCTCTGATCCAATTGTTCTTAAGACCTTTTTATTTTCATCCAAAATATTAAACTCAACTTTTTCAGCATTTCTCATAAATGTTAGATGAGGTACGACTACATCAGTACCTGCTGATTTAGCAATTTCAACGCCTGGGTTCATATCCATTCGCGCTGTATCATAGAAGAAATACTCCGGAAACGGATAAGGCATGCCTGGAAACCAAAGTTCACCGATTCCCATCATCCCTGCGAAATTGAAAAATGTGGGACCATCTGGATCATTGACGATAAAGTTGTCCAGAACTTTTTGGCTTGTCCAGTCACCGTAAAACCCTGTAAACGGTATTGAAAGATCGATTGAATCATTACCTGTTAACACTAAAAACCCTTCTACGAAACTATTAAGTGGCAGTTCATCTTCTTCAAAATTAATCGTCGTAGACAATTCGACAACCTCACCTGGCTCGATTGTGAAACTTTCGGCACCGGTTGTTGTATGTGTAACTTCTCTTGATGTTTCTACTAAATAACCATTTTCTACTTGATCGGCTAATAATACAGAAGAAACGTCATATTCTACTGCCTTGTCACCAAAATTCGTCACAGCTAAATTTAGTGTAAAGCTTTTGGACTGAAGCTCTTTTAGTTCAACTTTAGCTTCGTTTGTCTTCGTATTCACAACTTTAACAGTCGTTTCAACTGCGTTCTCCAAGTCCATAACACCTGCGCCTTGAATTCTAGGCGAATAGACATTGTCGTGTTCATCTTTAATGATATACGCCGTGTTCATCATGAGTACTTTTGCAAGATCCGTTCGTTCTCCAACTGTTAGATTCGAGAACTTATCATTCCCGGAAATATATTGTTGTACTAATGCCGCACCGCCCGCAACATGCGGTGTTGCCATGGAAGTACCACTCATTGTGCCGTACGTATTATCATTCTGTGTGGAATAAATCCCGCCACCAGGTGCCGAGATTTCAGGTTTCAATCTCAAGTCTGGCGTTACACCCCATGATGAGAATGAACTAATTTTCGGGCCATTATATGCATCTTCACTTTTCTCGAAAGAAATCTTCGTTTCTGTATTCACACTTTTCGCCAACTCTGCGCCTGCGCGATTTCCGATAAATAAGAACGGAACCTCAGCATTTTCGCCGCCAGCCATATTAATTAACTCTTCTCCACCCGAACTGTGATTAAAGACTACAACCCCACTTGCACCTGCATCCTGTGCATTTGCTAGTTTCGCGGTAAAGTCAAGTTCGCCTCTCTCTATGAGCGCAATCTTTCCATTTACATCTACCTTACCAAAGTCCTCTACTTTACCTAATCCAGCAAAAACAAATTCACTATTTGCCGGCAAAGTTTTTGGACTTGGGCTTTCAGATGCGACAAGAATTTCAGCTTCTTTCTTTTCACCATTCACTAAATAGGTTAAGAATAGCACACTATTTTCATCGACATTGTCTATAGAAGCTACTGAAAAACTTGCTTCATTTAGACCTGGAGACCCAACTACGCCAACGTCAGGATTAGAAGCCAATGCTTTTGTTGATTTGTTATAGACGATATTTCGGTCATTTCCTGCAGCAATTGCCGCAACAATACCGCTTTCGACAGCATTTTTGATTGCTATATCTTCTGCGCTGTTTTCACGAGTAAATCCTGCTGGTGATCCAAGACTCATGTTCAATGAATCTGCACCTAGCTTAATTGCATCATCAATCGCTTTGATATAAATATCAGAAAATGTTGTTGCGTAAAAAGGATCATTTGAAAATACTCTCATTGCCAATAATTGTGATTCCGGGGCCACACCTTTAATTGTTCCATTTGCTGTGACAGTACCTGCAACATGCTGCCCATGGCTCGCGCCTAATGGTTCTTTAATTGTGTGGTTCTTATCATAGTAGTTATATGCATATGGTACTTTTTCGGTATAGTATTTCCCATCTACATCTAGCTCTTTGATATCTGCTTCACTAAGTGTTGTAGCGGTTTCTTCACTAAGTTTGAAATCATCGTGATAGATATCATAGCCAGAGTCAATGACTGCAACGACCATGCCTTCCCCTTTATAGCCAATATCCCACGTTTCTTGGCTTCCTATTAAACCATGTGAATCCGTCATTAATGGTGCTGGTCTTTCGTATTCATTGGAAATATATACATTTTTTACATTCGTTAGTTTTTTTATCTTTTCGATTTCTGAGTTTTTTACTTCACCACTGAACCCGTTAATAGTGGCGGTATAATTTGAGAGGAATTTTAGGTTAATTCCTGCCTTCGAGATATTATTTTGTACTTTTTGTTGCTCATTCACCAATTTTGTTTCGATTTTACTCAACGCTTTATCTAGCGTTATGTTATTGGCTTTCGCATAAACGAGACCAGGATCGGAATCGAGTTCAATAATCACTCGAACTTTCTCATCTTTTTTCTCGCTATCAAAGTCTATTTCCGTCTCGGGTTTAATAAGCGACTTTTGATATTCATCCGATTTGGCAATTTGTTCTGCTCTTTCTAGTAAAGCCTTTTGTAAATTTGGTAGTTCAGCTTCAATGGGCGCCGCAATCATTACATTTGGTAGCGCAATCATTATGACAAGGACCATTGCAAAAATACTTTTAAGTTTTCTAATCAATTTACATCCCCCTTATTTAGTAGCAGTACTGGTTTTATGAGTTTCCTTTTTAAATTTCCCCCAGACTTTGCACACTTGCATGAAAGTTCACAAACCAAAACTACTATACCATATAAATTCTGACTTATTGCCATTTTTCGTAAATATTTGTTAAGAATAGTTGTTTCGTAGGTAATATAAAACCCATCTCCATATTCCGAAGATGGGTTACATTTATTCACTGAAGCAATTTCTTTAAATCATTTTCCACTTTTTTACTAACTGCTGATTCACCGCCAAGAATTGTTAGTCGTTTTGTGGCGTTTTCTGTTAAATAGTCAGTCACAACTTCTGGAATTCTGTCGTGGACGAGCAGGACTGCGCTGTCGTTTTTCGCGGCGAGTACTGCGCCAGTTAGTGCGTCTGCATAGCCTTTTCCAGTTGCAATGTAGACATTTTTACCTTGCCCGCCGAAATAATTGGCGACTTGGTTGTTGGTTTCGTATCGGTCCTTTCCAGCCAATCGAGTCACTTGAGGCAACTGGGCTGCAACCTTATTCGATACAACAGTTTGGCCACCTACGATGATTGTTTTTGATGTATTAAGTTCAGCCATTTTGTCTGTTGTTGCTTTTGGTAGTTTCGTTGCTTGGGTCAATAGGATCGGTAATCCGTTCTTTGCAGCATGCGAAGCAACAGATAATGCGTCTGGAAAATCCATTCCATTTACAATCACTGCTTCGGCTGTTCCATTTGGCGAAACGAATGAAGCAATTTTGGCAGCTGTTTCGAAACGGTCACTACCAGCTATCCGCCCGACTTTTAATCCTGCTTTTTCAAGTTCTTTAACAGCAGTTTCGCTAATTGCGGTCGCGCCTCCTAAAACCACAATTTCTTTGGCACCTAGACGCTTGATCTCATCCAATGTTTCTTTATACAGTTTGCTACTTACGGTCAACAAAATTGGTGCATTCAATTCATGCGCAAGTGGCACACCCGCTAAAGCATCCGCAAAACCATCACCTCGTGCTAGAACGACTTTGTCGGATTTTGTCCAACCTTGTTGACTGATTTCGATTGCTGTTAAATAGCGATCTTTCCCTGAAATTCGTGCTAATTTCTGTTGGGAAATCATAAGCTTTCCTTTTGCATCTTTTGTTGTTTGATTACCGAGTAAATCGGTAACCGTAATCCCGACACTTACATTTTGAAGGTTAATGTTTCCTGGTACGGTCCATGAGCCCTCATAAATCCCGGGTTCTACTTCTACCATCTTATTCCCACTGAATAATTGGCCGGTTTGTTGCGTCGGGAACTTCACTTCGAAATTGGCATCTCCGTGCAAAACATTAGTTTTTACTGAAACTTTCACTTTTTCGCCTGGCAATACGTATTGATTTTCAGATGGCGTTATTTGTTCGATTTTCGGTTCTTCTGTAATATGAATCGCGGTTACTAGATTAGATTTCCCCGTTAATTTCCCGTCTAATGTGGACACTGCAACAAGCTTATTTTCTCCTGTTGTTAATGCCGCAGGGATTGAAAAGGTTCCGGCTTCCCCGACTATGGTAGATCCCACCACATCTTCATTGTTCAATAATTGAATTTTCGTCGTCGGTGAAGCAGTTCCTTCGACTGTGATGTTTTTCTCATCGAATGCTTCGTGCTGTTTCGGCGAATCAATGACTGGATCGCCTACTTCATAACTTACCCGTGCCCGAATCATATAGTTGCCATCTTCAACAAATGCTGGATAGAATTCGCCGTCAAGGTATTGATAGCTTCTTTCTGTATATGGATTTCCATTGTCAGTTCCTAGACCCGCAGCGACTGGATACGCCAAAGTTTGGACGTATACCATATAAAAGTCGCCGTCTACTTGGATTTCGTAATCTGATAAATCAACGCTTGTCCAACCATCAAGGACCGCATCGGCGTCAAACGGCCCGGCAATTTTTTCACCCGGAAGTCCGTCTTGCCCTTTTGCATCCCAAACTTCAACGTTAAATTCTGTACCGATTGTGTCTGAAAATCCCTTATCCAAGAAATGAAAGAGGCCTTCCGTGACAAATGCAGTCTTTTTGTCGTCAGGCAAGGACATTTTCACTGCCCATCCAGCACCCCCTCCGTAATACATGCTGGCATTATCGATATTGCCGTTGTCGTAGCCAATTTCATCGCCCGGATAGGTGAAAATAGGACTTAGTGAGATATCAACCACTTGGTTAGTGGCAACTGTAACCTCCACTTCCTTACTATGATAGCCACTTTTTGTCGCTTTTAGCGTATATTTCCCTTCGTAAGCAGTGAGACTGTACATGCCATCAGCATTTGTGACAACGGGCGTTACATTAGCGTCATCGACGAGTTGCAACATAACCCCTTCAATGGCTTCGCCTGTTATTTCGTTGGAAATAATTCCATTAATTGCAACTTTCGGAATTTCATCTAATGTAAAGTTTGCTTCAACAGAATCATCTTTTTTAATAACAACTGCTTGCTGTTTCGGATAATATCCATAGGCTTCTGCCTGGATCGTGAATTTTCCTGTTCGGTGTGAAAGTGAATAGGAACCGTCATCAGGATTTGTATTGACGGATTGTCTGCTTTCTAGGACACTCACTTTTCCGCTAAGCGCAGAATCACCCGTTTTTAAAACTGTTCCTGCAACTGTACCAAGACCTTCTTTAATGGATGAAACCGCTTTGTATGCATTTACTAATCCATATCCATAGGCATTATTTGGCGTTTCAGGGTAGTTTTTGTCGGTTAGCGGCGTTGCAGTGCCCTTCAATGTCTGCTCTACCTCGTCAATTGTTAGGCTATTATTGACTTCATATAATAACGCAATAACTCCCGCGACCGCTGGAGCAGCCATCGATGTACCATTCCAGCCACCTTCATATTTTCCACCTGGAATCGATGAGCGAATATTTACGCCGGGTGCTGAAATATCGGGTTTAATTTCTCCGTAGGGCGAAGGTCCACGCAGCGAGAAGTTCGCGATCGAATTATTGACATTTGTGGCGCCTACTGCGAAGGATTCAGGATAGTTTGCGGGATTTGAAATCGATTCCGGTCCCCCTGGATTGAACATCGTTGTATTTCCGGCAGCAAAAAGCGGAAAAATATTTGCATTTCTCCATTCGGTTACGACATCGCGGTACCATTCATCAAGCCCGGGACCACCGCTCCATGAGTTATTTACAATATCCGGCGCCATGTCGACACGTGTATTTCCGTTTTTATCTCTCGGCGCTAAAATCCATTCTGCCGCTTCTAATAAATCCGCATCTTCTCCACCGTCTGCTGAAAATGCTTTAACAGCAATCCACTTTGCACCAGGTGCGACACCTATTGCATTGGTTCCATTCGTTTCACTTCCGACCATTGTTCCTGTTACATGCGTTCCATGCGCAATGTCGTCAAAGGGTGTTGTTTGACCCGTTACTGCATCAAACCAGTTGAAGTTATGATCGACTTCCCCGGTTTCCGTGTTGTAGCCGCGGTATTTGTCTTTTATCGCTGGGTGATCCCATTGTACGCCTGAATCGATTGTTGCGATAACGACGCCTTTTCCGTCGATTCCCATATCCCAAACGGATGGTGCGCCGACTTTTTCGACATTCCACTCGACGTTTTCCTGAGCTGTGACAGGGCTTTTATCAGTTGTTTTTATCAATTGGCGCTTTTCGTTTGGAAGTAGTTTCTCGACTTCGGGAAAAGCTGCTAATTTATCTGCTACTTCTTTCGTTGCCGTAACCGAGATACCATTTACGATGAAAAATGGTTTAATCGATTCGGCATTCCCATTTGCTTCTTCTTGCTCTAAATATTTAAGGACAGTTTCTTGTTCCGTCTGCGCTGTCGCCTTCAATTCAGTAACGACTGCTGAACGTTGAAGGAACTGTTCATTATGCGATGAAAGCTTTCTTTTTTTCGCATTCGCTTTAACTTGTTGCACCACTTTTTTCGTGTCTGCCTTTTCTTTGAATTTTATCAGAAAGGATACTTTATCATCCTCCGTAAATTCATCGGCTAAGCGATTGCTAATTTTCTCTGAGTCGCTTGTTTGATTGTAGCGAAAGTATGTATCAAGTGACTTTTCACTTGCAAATCCAGGTGTTAACAATGAAAATACCATTAGTAATGAAGCTATGATACTAAAAAACTGTTTTTGACGGCGTTGCCTTTTCTGCATTTCATTTCCCCCTTGGCATCCAGCTTTATTTTCCCATAATTGAGACTATAGTTTCTATGGTAATAATATTTCCATAATTCGTCAATAGGCGGCGATAAGCACGATTGCCTTAGAATTAAAAATAGAGCCCGAATTAACGGGCTCTACGCTTCATTTCACTTCAATCAATCAATCTATTCAACTCGTTGAATACTTTTGCGCTTACCGCGCCTTCTCCACCGAAGATGGTTAGGTCTTTGACTTCTTGATCAGTGATATAAGCTGATACAGTTTCTGGAACTTTTGCATGGACGAGTAGCACTGCGCTATCCGCTTTGGCTGCTAGTGCTGCCCCAGTTAGTGCATCTGCGTATCCTGTGCCAGTCGCGACGTAGAGATGATCAGTATCTACATTGTAATGTTCTGCAATTAGCGTGTTCGTAATATAACGGTCATCTCCGCCTAGGCGAGTCGCATTTGGTAGTTCGGCTTCGACAGCTTCAGAAATAACTGTTTTTCCGCCGACTGCGATTGTGTTCTTTGCACCTAAACGATCAAGTGCACCTTGTGTTTCGGCAGGTATTTCATCTGTTGTCGTTAACAGAATCGGCGTGCCTGCTTGTGCTGCGTGTGATGCGACAGATAGTGCATCCGGGAAGTCCATGCCGTTGGCGATGACAACTTCATCGGATCCGTTTGGCGCAATTAGGTTCGCAATTGCTGCCGCTGTTGCGAATCGGTTCGCACCGCTCGCGCGTTCTACTGTTAAATTCGCTTTGGATAGCTTGTTTTCAACAGTTTCACTGACTGCACTCTCGCCACCAAGTACGATGACGATACTTGCACCTAGACGTTCGATTTCTTCGAGAACGCCCTCTGTTAATTTTTTAGTTTGCGTCAATAAAATCGGTGCATCTACTGAATGTGCTAGTGGCACACCCGCAAGTGCATCAGCAAAGTTATCGCCGCGTGCAAGGATTACCGTATCCGCTGATTCCCAACCGTTTCGGCTGATTTCAATCGCTGTTTGGAAACGATCTGAACCAAATATCCGGTCGATTTCTCCCGGTAGTGCTGGTTCTTCGACTTCTTTGGGAATGATGGTGATTGTTCCTGAAGCGTCTTTTGTACTGCTTTTTCCGTTAGCGTCAATTAATTTAGCTACGACGATTAAATCTTCCACTGCCAAATCCGGGGCGGTCCAAGTCCCTTCATAAATACCAGGTTCTACTTCAACCATCGGATTGTCACCGGCGGATTGTAGCTCTTTTTGTCCTGGTAGCTGAATTGCGAAGCTTGCTTCCCCACCTACAGTTTCGCTTGTAAAGGAGATTTCTACTTCATCGCCAGCTTCTACCGTTATATCTTCCGAAGGTTGTAGATTTTCGAGTACTGGAGCATCTTGACTTACTGTAATTGTGACCGATTTCGTTTCCGAGTTACCGGCAAGGTCAGTCGCGACTACAGTGATTTCATTTGCGCCTTCTTCAATCGAAATACGTTTAAAGTAGCTTCCATCCTCTTCGATTTCCGCTTCTTCACCGTTTACCGTTACAGAATCAAGATGTGCATCGGATACAGTTCCTTCAACTCCAACTGTATTCTCATTTGTTATATCCCCATCTACCGGACTATCAATTGTCAATTCCGGTGCTTCTGTATCCAATGTTACTGTCACTTTTTCTGACGAACTAGCTGCATCGCCGTCTACTAGTGTGACCGCAACAAATTCGTTAGCGCCTTCAGTTAGGTCAGTTGTAAAACTAAATGCACCATCATCACCAATTTCAGCTGTACCAACTTCTTCACCATTATTGCTGAGCCGAATTGTAGTTGCTGGTGATGCAGTTCCTTCAATCGAAATATTCTTTTCATTTGTCAGAAAATCTCCATCCGGCGCAGTAATCGTTGGTTTTCCGATTTCGTAATCAACTATTGCACGGATCATGTAGTTACCTTCTTCTGCCGGGGATGCTGTAAATGCTCCGCCAACGTATTGGTAATTTCTTCCCGAACTTGCACTACTTTGATCAGTTGCGAGACCTGGTGCGTTCGGATTTGACTTCGTTTGAATATAAACCATGTAAAAATCGCCATCGACAACGATGTTTTGATCCCTTAGATTTACAGTCGTCCATGTGCCGTCACGTAATGCCGTGCCGTCGATTGGACCTGCTAATTTTGTGCTCGGCATGCCATCCGCACCTGCATCCCATACTTCAACTGCAAATTCAGTTCCACCTGGTACTGGCCATTCTCTATCCCAGAAACGGAATACGCCATCTGTTACGATTGCAGAATTTTTTCCTTCAGGTAGAGACATTTTAACTGCCCAACCATTTCCTCCTTCATGAAAAACAAGTGCGTTTTCAGCTGTTCCATCGTCATAGCCGATTTCCCCGCCTGGATATGTGTACATTGGATCGAGTTCAATATTGACCTCAATCGGATCAGAACCAATTGTAATTTCGATTTCTTGGCTGTGGAAATTTTGTGCCATTACTTTTAGCGTATATGTTCCTTCATACGCCGACAGAGTAAAGTTTCCGTTCTCATCCGTCTCTACTGGTTCAATATTTGCATCTTCAATTAACAGTATTGTTGCTTCGCTAATCGTAGTACCAGTTTCCTTATTTGTGACATGCCCTGCCACAGTACCTTGTTCCAGTTCTTCCAATTTGAAATTGGCGATTGTTTCTTCGCCATCCCCAACTGTTACAATTCGTTGTGCTGCTTTAAATCCATAAGCACCTGCTTCAACTGTATACTCTCCAGCATAAAGTCTTAGTGAATAAGATCCATCAGCAGGATTTGTAATGACTGATCTTCCATTTTCTAAAATAGTTACTTGTGCACGTAACGGAAGAGTTGAAGGTATATTTTCAACTTTATTTGTTACATTTTCGCCTGTTACTGTTGGCGAATTTGATAGTCCTACGTCATCGATATACCAACCATCATAATTAACACTACCACCGGATTGTCCATTGAAACCAACATAGATCCGTTGACCGGAATAATCCGATAAGTCTATTGATACATCTGTCCAATTGCTTGTTAAACCTTCGAACATTTTAAGACTTGTCCAATTTACTTGGTCGGTTGAAACTACTACACGTCCGTAATCATAAGACTGTCCCCATATTGAATCTTCAAAGTTATGCCAGCTCTTAAAGTTCAAGTATGCTTCTCCCTCAGGTAAATCAATTGCAGGCATAACGAGTGTCGCATCCATATTTGAGGAATAGGAACCTGAAAGATTTGTTGCATAGACGTTTTCTCCGGAAGCTGCTCCATTTGGACCGGAAGTTGGTACGCCCATTTCCCAAGTGTCGTTTGCTCCGAATGAGTACCAACTTGAAACGTCACCTTCAAAGTCTACAAAATAACCCAAACCTACGCCTGGTACTACATCAACTACGTAATCATCTGTAGTAACTAAATTCCCATCGTAGTCGCCAGCTTCCCAGTTATAGGTAATTGTATCTCTTGATACTTGGTCACCAGGAATTCTTGCACTAAATTGTCCTTCTCGATTGTTGCCAGAGACTTGTGTCGCCTGGACTTCTTGCCATTCCCCATTCGTATCTTCATATTTAAGTTTCACGTATGATATTCTTAAATTATCAGCAACTTGAGCTTTCAATACTAAATCCATTTCAGAATACACTTCAGTCGGTGCAGTGTGGTATATTGTCGGCGCTACAGTATCATCGCTATACTGCGATGTTTCAGAAAGCGCAACATCGTCCAGATACCAACCCTCTCTTAAACCACTAACATCTGAATACACCTTGAAGCCCAGATATACGCGTCCACTGTATTCAGATAAGTCTATCTCTGTACTTAACCATCCTTTAGATGTTCCTTGAAACTTCTGAACTTCTGTCCATTCAACACCATCTTTTGAAATAACAACATGTCCAAAATCGAACGCTCTTCCAGATGATGCTTCTTCGAAGATATGCCAGTTTTTAAACTGGAAGAAGGAAGGTCCTTCTGGTAAATCAACTGGCGGCATAACTAATATGTTATTCATACCGTTAACATAGTTGCCTGATAAATTTGTTGCGTATACATTTTCTCCAGAATACGCTTTTCCTGGTCCAGAAGTAGGTGCACCCCATTCCCATTTATCATTTTCGCCCATGGAATACCAACCTACTGGTTCTTCACTCTCAAAGTTTTCAAAGTATCCCGTCGTTATTCCAGCTTTTACTTCAACTACATACTCATCACTTTCTACAGTGTTATTACTATAATCCTTAATAATCCACTTGTAGTTAAATGAACTTCCGACGATGTCTTCACCTGGTATTGTTACTCCGTAATCACCAGATCTATAATCACCTGATTTACGTGTTGCGTCAACTGTTGTCCAATCGTCATTAACTTTATAAGACACTTGGACGCTTGTAACACTTATGTTATCACTTGCAAAAACTGATAAACTTAAATCCGTTCCTGAATAAGTTTCTGCAGGAGCACTATGCTTATATGTTGGAGCTTCAATATCTTCTCCATCTTGCATTACTTGTCCATTTACAGTTCCTAAACCCTCTAAAATGGAGGAAACTGCTTCATATGCATCAACCAATCCATAACCATATCCATGGTTTGGAGATATAGGATACAGTGAATCTGTTAAAGGTGTTGTTGTGGTTAATAATACTTGTTCCATTTCATCAACAGTTATGTTGGCATTTACTTGTCGAAGCATTGCTGCTACTGCTGCAACCGCTGGACCAGACATTGATGTTCCATTCCAACCGCCTTCATATCCGCTACCCGGAACTGTTGAACGAATATTTACACCCGGCGCCGTAATATCCGGTTTAATTTCTCCGTATGGCGATGGTCCTCTTAGTGAGAAACCTGGCACCTGGTTATTAACATCGACTGCACCTGTTGCGAATGATTCAGGGTAGTTTGCCGGTACGGCCACTGATCCCGGCCCACCTGGATTCGTCAACGTTGTATTCCCAGCTGAAAACTCAGGGAAAATTTCTGCCGCTCTCCAAGCTCTAACCGTCGGAAGATACCATTCATCCAGACCCGATCCGCCGCCCCAAGAGTTATTTACAACATCCGGCGCCATGTTCACATCGCCGCCCGGAGACATAATCCATTGTCCAGCCCGCAGTAAAATATCATCGGTCGTGCTACCCGACTCGTTAAATACTTTTGTCGCAATCCATTTTGCGCCAGGCGCAACGCCAACCTGGTTCGCACCATTCGGTTCGCCACCAACCATTGTTCCGGTTACATGCGTTCCGTGTCCGTTATCGTCATATGGAACTGCTCGTCCACTTGAAGAGTCATACCAACTATAGGTATGATCTACTGAACCTGTGCTTGCATCATATCCACGGTATTTTCCTTTTAATCCGGGATGATCCCACTGGACACCCGTGTCAAGACTTGCAACTACAGTACCAGTTCCGTCTATTCCGAGCGCCCAAGCATCAGGGGCTTTCACTCGTTCAACGTTCCATTCAACGTTTGCAATGGTTGACTCCGGTGCTTCTTCATCCCTATTTACAACTGCTTCATGCAATTGTCGTTCTTCGTTTGGTAATATTTTATCAACTTCTGCAAAAGCTGCGATTTTCTCAGCGATATCTTTCGTCGCAGTCACTGCCATCCCGTTCACAATATAGAATGACTCAAAGTCGTCGACATTCCCGCGTTCTGTCTCTTTCTCTAGAAATTCAACAACGTTATATTGAGATTTCAGAGCGACTGATTTCAAATCAGCTAAGACAGCAGAGCGCTGTTGAAACAGTGCTTGTTGCGCGGATAATTTATTTGACTTTGCACTGTTTTTTTCATCATTTGCGATTTTCATAGGATCAGATTGCTCTTTAAATTTAACTAAAAATCTTATTTTCTCCTTATCTTCAAACTCCGCTAGTAAACGCTTACTCACCTTGTCTTTGGCACTAGTTTGTGTGCCATTTACAGAATCGTGTAGGTTACTTCTTGATGACTCTGCTGCAGCAAATCCAGGTGCTAGTAGTGAAAAGATCATGAGAAAAGAGGCGAATATTTTAAATATCCTCTTTTGTGATTGCTGCTGTTTCCTCAATAAATTTTCCTCCCTTGAATTTAAACTGTATTTCGTGCGTGAAGTTCTCATAAAATAGAGCCCGAATTAACGGGCTCTACGCTTCATTTCACTTCAATCAATCAATCAATCAATCTTTTCAACTCGTTGAATACTTTTTCGCTTACCGCGCTTTCTCCACCGAAGATGGTCAAATCTTTGACTTCTTGATCTGTGATATAAGCTGATACAGTTTCTGGAACTCTTGCGTGGACAAGCAATACCGCGCTATCCGCTTTGGCTGCTAGTGCTGCCCCAGTTAGTGCATCTGCGTATCCTGTGCCAGTCGCGACGTAGAGATGATCATTATCTACATTGTAATGTTCTGCAATTAGCGTGTTCGTGATATACCGATCTTTTCCGCCTAGGCGAGTCGCATTTGGTAGTTCAGCTTCGACAGCTTCAGAAATAACTGTTTTTCCGCCGACTGCGATTGTGTTCTTTGCACCTAAACGATCAAGTGCACCTTGTGTTTCGGCAGGTATTTCATCTGTTGTCGTTAACAGAATCGGCGTGCCTGCTTGTGCTGCGTGTGATGCGACAGATAGTGCATCCGGGAAGTCCATGCCGTTGGCGATGACAACTTCATCGGATCCGTTTGGCGCAATTAGGTTCGCAATTGCTGCCGCTGTTGCGAATCGGTTCGCACCGCCCGCGCGTTCTACTGTTAAATTCGCTTTGGTTAGCTTGTTTTCAACAATTTCACTGACTGCATTCTCGCCCCCAAGTACAATGACGATACTTGCACCTAGACGTTCAATTTCTTCGAGAACGCCATCTGTTAATTTTTTAGTTTGCGTCAATAAAATCGGTGCATCTACTGAATGTGCTAATGGCACACCTGCAAGTGCATCTGCGAAATTATCGCCGCGTGCAACGATTACCGTATCAGCTGATTCCCAACCGTTTTGGCTGATTTCAATTGCTGTTTGGTAACGATCTGGACCAAATATCCGATCGATTTCGCCCGGTAGTTCTTCAGAAACAATCGTGATCGTTCCTGTAGCTTCTTCTGTAGATTTATTGCCAGCAATGTCTGTTAACTCTACAATAACGACTGCATTATCAAACGCTGCTTCTGGAACAGTCCAAATCCCTTTGTAGAATCCAGGTGTGACTTCTTCCATTGCAGTTGCTGCTGAAGATTGTGGTGTTTTCTGACCAGGAAGTTGTATCGTAAAGCTTGCTTCCCCGCCTTTTGACGAACTTTCAAAAGTAACTTCGACTTCATCGCCGGGTTTGACTGTCAGGTCTTTTGACGGTTGCAGATTTTCAATAACTGGTGCTGTCTGATTCACAGTAATTGTAACTGTTTTCGTTTCTGTGTTACCGGCTAAATCAGCGGCAACTACTGTGATTTCGTTTTCGCCTTCTTTAACGATAATCTCTTTAGCGTAGCTACCGTTTTCTTCAACGCTTGCTTTCTCGCCGTTCACTGTAACCGAATCTAGATGTTCATCTGATACAATTCCTTCGACGATTACTGTACGTTGATTTGTTATGTCGCCATCTACTGGACTATCAAGCGTTAGTTCAGGCAACACCGTATCTAAAGTTACGACGACAGGGTGAGATTCAGTGATATCTTCGCCCTTTGATGATGTGATTGCGATCAATTCGTTCATGCCTTCAGTTAGTTTAGCATTTACCGCAAATTTGCCATCTTCTCCAATTTCGGCTGAACCTTGTGCTTCTCCATTATTCGTCAATTTAACTGTCGTTGTCGGTGAAGCTGTTCCTTGGACAGTAATGTCTGCTTCATTTGTGATTAATCCCTCAACTGGTGAAGTAATAGTAGGTGCACCGATTTCATATGACACGCGTGCACGAATCATATAGTTTCCTTCATCGGCTGGTGTTTTCTCCCACTGTCCGTCAATATATTGGTAGCTTCTCCCTGCATTCGGACCGTTTTCATCGGTTCCCAAACCAGGTGCATTTGGATCTGATTTGGTTTGGATATAAACCATATAGAAATCACCGTCGACGACGATATTGTGTTCCATTAGGTCAACAACTGTCCAAGTCCCATCTCGTAATGCAGTTGCATTGATTGGCCCTGCAAGTTTCTTCCCTGGGTTACCATTTGCTCCGGCATCCCAAACTTCGACTGCAAATTCGGTTCCACCCGGTACTGGCCATTCAGTATCCCAGAAACGGAATACGCCATCTGTTACGATTGCAGAATTTTTTCCTTCAGGTAGAGACATTTTAACCGCCCAACCATTTCCTCCGTCGTAAAATGCACGCGCATTCTCGGCTGTTCCATCGTCATAGCCAATTTCGCCACCCGGATAGGTGTAATGCGGCTCAAGCGAAACGTCGATTTCAAGACCGTCTTCATCAACAGTTACCTCGACTTCTTCACCATGGTAACCAAGTGCAAATACTTTTAAGGTATATGTTCCTTCGTAAGCAGTAATTGAATAGCTTCCATCTGTATCAGTCTTTACTGGTAAAATGTTTGCATCTTCAACTAAGAGTATCGTTGCCCCCTCGATTGCACTTCCTGTTTTCTTATCGGTAACTAGGCCTTCAATGGTACCTTTTACCGATTCTTCTAGAGTGAAATTCGCGTTTGTTTCTTCGCCATCTTTAATCGTTACCGTTTGTTGTTTAGATTCATAACCGTAAGCGCCTGCTTTTAGTGTGAATTCCCCAACTGGGAGAATCATTTTGTAGGATCCATCAGCAGGATTTGTAGCGACTGACTTTCCTGTTTCAATCACACTTACTTGTGCACCTAATGGAAGAACCGACGGACTAATTCTTTCGGCTTCTACTTTTGTCGTTTCTTCTTTTACTGTTTTATTTTCTTCTGCTTTTTTCTTTTCCGCTAGCGCTAGTGCCTGTTCTTTTGATAAATCCTTTGTTTTCTTATCGGTCGTTTTGACAAGATTTAATGATGTATTCGTTAGTGCAATATCATCAATATACCATCCTTCTTCTTCAAAACTTGGATCAGATGTAGCTTTGAAACCGATAAATACTGTTTCTCCCGCGTAATCTGACAAGTTAATCTCAGCACTTTCCCAATCGGCCGTATAGCCTGTTACCGTCATTAGTGGTGACCAATTTTCCTGATCTGTGGATATAACAACATACCCAAAGTCATAGGAAAAATCTCCACCATACGATTCAAAACTATGCCAGTGATTAAATTGTAAATAAGCTTCTCCATCAGCAGGTAGCTCGACTGGTGGCATTGAAAGCGTTGCATTCATCTCTGGTGCATAGTTGCCATCAAGATTTGTCGCATAGACTTTTTCACCTGAAAACGCTTTTCCAGGCCCAGTGGTCGGCACTCCCCATTCCCACGTATCATTCGTTCCGTTAGATGACCATCCATCAGGAGTTGCTTCAAAATCCTGCGTGTAACCTATTGAAATACCAGTTTCCACCAGCACTTCATATTCATCACTCGTAACTTCATTATTTCCAAAATCGTTAATCTTCCACTCGTATGTGATTGAACCTAAGTCAATTTCTCCACCTGGAATGGTTACAACATAATTTCCGTTTTTATAGTTCCCGGATTTACGTTTCGCATCCAATGTTTTCTCTTCACCGTCATTCACTTGATAATTAACTTTGACAGATGAGACGCTAACATTGTCAGTAACATCGATGTTTAAATTTAAATTTGCTCCTCTATATGTTTTTGATGGTGCTTTATGTTCGAAAGTAGGTGCTTCAGTATCTTCGCCTTCAATAGTTACCTGTCCCTTTACTGTACCGAGTCCATCTTGAAGTGCCGCAATCGCTAGAACCGCATCTACTAGACCATGACCGTATGCATTGTTCGGAACCTCTGGATATTCACTGTCAGTTAAAGGTGTTGTTGTGCTTAGCAATATTTCTTCCATTTCATCAACGGTAATTGCAGCATTCACTTGACGTAAAAGTGCCGCGACCGCAGCTACTGCTGGTCCTGACATTGACGTCCCATTCCAACCGCCTTCATAACCGCCACCAGGAACACTTGAACGAATATTTACGCCAGGTGCTATAATATCTGGTTTAACTTCGCCGTACGGAGAAGGTCCTCTTAATGAGAAATTCGCAACTTTATTATTGACATCAGTTGCCCCTGTGGCAAATGATTCTGGATAGTTTGCAGGTACTGCGACTGAACCAGGACCGCCCGGATTACCAAATGTAGTATTCCCCGCCGAAAACTCCGGGAATATTTCAGCTGCTCTCCAAGCTATGACTGCGTCACGGTACCATTCATCTAGACCTGGTCCACCGCCCCATGAATTATTTACGACATCCGGAGCATTGTTCACATCTCCGCCCGGCGCAAGCATCCATTCCGCCGCATCTAGTAAAATATCATCTGTTGTAAAACCAGCTTCATCAAATACTTTGGCAGCAATCCATTTCGCGCCAGGCGCCACTCCAACCTGGTTGGATCCATCTGGTTCGCTTCCTGTCATCGTTCCGGTAACGTGAGTTCCGTGACCGTGATCATCTAGTGGAGTAACGCTTCCTCCGGATGGGTCGAACCAGCTAGATGCATGGTCAACTTCTTCTGTTGCTGCATTATAACCACGATATTTCTCTTTCAAAGCTGGATGATCCCACTGAACGCCCGTGTCAATGCTGGCAACTACAGTTCCCGTGCCATCAAAACCTTGCGCCCAAGCTCCTGGTGCGTTTACACGTTCAACATTCCACTCAACGTTTGCTAATGTAGACTGAGGTGCTTCCTCGTCTGTAACAGTTGCTTCGTGTAATTCCCGTGTCTCGTTTGGCAATATTTTTTCAACTTCTGCAAAAGCTGCAATCTTTTGGGCAACTTCTTTAGTAGCTGTAACCGCCATTCCATTGACGATATAGTACGAATGGAAGCTTTCAACATGACCATTCTTCGTCTCATTTTCTAGAAATTCCGTAACATTTTGCTGAGATTCAATCGATACGGATTTTAGATCAGAAACGACGGCAGAGCGCTGTTGAAACTTCGCTTCCTGTGCAGATAGCTTACTTGACTGCGCACTCGTTCTCGCTTCCTTTGCAACTTTTGCAGGATTTGACTTTTCTTTGAATTTAACTAAAAACGTTACTTTTTCGTTGTTATCAAAATTACTCAATAAACGCTTACTTACTTTGTCTTTGGCGCTAGTTTTAGTATCGTTCACTGAATGATGCGTTTTGGTAGATGACTCTGCTGCAGCAAGTCCAGGTGCTAGTAGTGAAAAAATCATGAGAAAAGAGGCGAATATATTAAAAACCCTCTTTTGTGATTGCTTCTGTTTCCTCAATAAATTTTCCTCCCTTGAATTTATACTGTAATTTCGTGTGCGAGCCGTGATGTAGGTGCAAATCTACTTCTGATGCGTGTTTTTTGACATACAAAAAAACCTAAAAAGCATACTATATCCATAGTGAAGTTCATAGGTGTCGGTTTGTTCCAATCGATTGGCTATTATTTAATTTTTTTCCCCCCTATCATTACGACTAGTATGGAATACTATCAAATCCCCCCCGTTGTCATAGAAATATAGGAACGACTAAACCTTAGATTATTATGAAAAATTTGTCAAGAAATTAGTCCTCCTATTCTACCTAGTCTGACTTCAGTGAATTTAAACACAAAGGGGCTTTTAGACTCACTATTACGATTTGTTTCCCCACGAAAACCAAATCTTCTTTCCGATAAAACAGCAATAACAGGCCATGTTACCTAGTCTCATAATTAGGCCTAATGAATCGTTACGATTGCTAGTATCCTTTATAATTCAGTCCTTGAAAAAATTTTAAAATATAAAAAATAACCCACTTTTTGAGCAGTAGGTTATTTTAGGATTTACATTTTTTATATAGCACCTTTACCAAAAAACGTTTGTTTAATCGTCTTCATAATTATCTTTACATCCTGTAAGAAGCTTCGATTTTGAATGTATTCCAAATCTAATGCCACTTTTCGACCGTGGTTCATCTCGCTACGACCATTTACTTGTGCCCAACCGGTAATTCCTGGTTTCACCCGTAAACGATGAAATTGCTCAGCATCGTAACAGTTTGTGATTTCAATGATTTCAGGGCGTGGTCCGACGATGCTCATCTCCCCTGTTACTACATTAAAAAATTGCGGTAACTCGTCCAGGCTCGATTTCCTGAGAAACCGCCCGATTTTTGTTACATTCGGATCAAAATCATCTGTCATTTTAAAAACGAAGTCATCTGGAACACGTGTCGGCCAATTATATTTCGACTCGTTAGGTTCCTTCTGTTCCTGTTGGACTTTCATCGTCCGAAACTTATAAATATTGAACGTTTTCCCGTTTTGTCCTGCCCTTTGTTGTTGGAAAATGACCGGACCGCCATCTTCTAATTTCACAAGCAAGGATATTAACAGTAATATAGGGCTTATCGCAATAATGATAAAGACACTAAAGATGATATCGAACGTCCTTTTAGCCATTTTATAGAATACGTTTTCCGAGAAGTTCAATACTTCTTCTCTCTTCTGTTGATAATGCGGATTCATTTTTCACGCCTCCGTAGCCGTTCGCAATGCCGATTATTTGGTCGGGTTTTTCGATTTGGTTTACAATGACAGATCCTTCTTTTCCTATAATTCCACCAGCTACAACGGTAATGCCTTCTATCACTTTTTCGCCGCTCACTCGTTCAAAGAAATTGAAAGTAGGAAACAGACTAATAATCGATGCCTCCATGAATGGTAATGCAATTCGAACGTCTAGCCTGATTATTTTAGTGTTTTTAGCCAAAGCGCATGCAATATAATCTTCCGAAAAATTCCCGATTCCGCCGTCAATGGAAATCGATGCTGGATGCAACCATTTTGTATAAGTTTCACCGATTGCCTTTTCAGCAGATATGAATGGAATGATGGCATCTAGCATTCCTCCAAATCGACTTGTATCCATTTTCTCTACTTTATATTTGCTATAGAATGGGATAACCATATTAATCGTATCGACAATTTGACGCACTTTCTGTTCATTTCGACCATCGATAAATACTTGTATATTGCGCTCTGCTAATCGCAATGCTAGTTTGAATGCGATATTTCCAGTACCGATGATTAAGATGTTTTTCCCGGCAAGATTTCCTGAAAAATGGTGTTGAAGCAATACGTCTGTCGATTCAACCGCGAGATCATTTGGTTTGTTTGTATAGACTTCGGATTTTTGAATATGTTGTTTGGCGAGTGCATATAAGTCTATGTTTTGTTTAGACTCGCAATCGACAACGATTACAGGAATTTTCCCATCGACTTGATGAAAAAAGTCGACGGCGGTCGCTTCATCCGTGATAATAAAATTCAATGTGCGCTTATTCGCTATTTTACGATCCGGCAATCTGAGCATCGGCGTATTATGCTTCGCGGTTGTGCTGACATATAAATAGTTATAATCGCTGTAATTAATATTATTATCATTCATTATATGTCACGTCCATTCAACAATTAGTTTGTTTTCATCTCTTTAACTGGCGCAAGAAGTCTTCAGCTAACGTCTCCCAAGTGCAATATTCCAAGATGAATTGATGCCCTTGTTCGCCAAGTTCTTTCGCTTTCTGACGATCCAATTGCAGTTCACTTAACAGTTTCACTAAGTTTTCAGCCTGGTTTTCGCGAATTAGAATGCTTGGGTTTTCCGGATGAAGCGCATCTTGATCAATGTCTGTTGCTATGACAACAGGTAATTTCGCCGCCATATAATCGTACATCTTATTCGGACTGATTCCCCAATTAAAAACGGGTGAGTCGTGTAAAGGCAAGAGACCGACGTCGGCCTTCTTTAGGAAATTAGGAATATGTTCTTTCTTAATAGAACTTAGAAAAGATACATTTCCGATGTTTTCTTCACGTTGTCGTTTCTCTAATTCTTGTTTATGTACACCATCACCTAAGAAAATGAAATGGATATCATTTGCATGTTGCACTTCTAATTCCTTTGCAGCGTCAAGCACCATGTCTAAATTATTCGCCATGCCATGAGCACCGGTATATACTGCGATTAGTTTCCCGTCGTGTTTTTCAAAAACTGCGCTTACCTCTGCTGGTAATTCATGTGTTAAGTTATTCGTGTAATTTTCTAATTGGACGCCGTTTGATACGACCATCAGTTTTTCTTGCGCTACGCCGTTTTGCAACATATACTGCTGTGCTTTGTCGAATAATAAGAGTATTTTATCTGATGAATTGATCAGCCAACGTTCAATTTTCCGTAGCATTCTGACTTTGAAGCTTGTCGGTGAAGCATTCCCAAGGTCTATCATTGACTGTGGCCATAAATCCCGTTCTTCAAAGATAAAAAACGCCTTTTTATTCTTCGCAACTTTTGCTCCAGTAATTGCCGCAAAGGGATGCATTAATGAACCAATGACATGAGTTGGTTGATCTTTTAGAACATTTTTGATGAAGTAAGCTTTTATCGAGTACTCAAACATATTTATTACGCGTCTATAATCATTCTCTTTATACTTTATAGTTTTAATCCACACAAATTGAATGCCATCAAGCATTTCAATTTGATACCATTCGCTTTTTTTATACTGACGTTCCTCTTTTTTTGTTTGGTAATTAAAAGAGGCCGCGATGATTGTAACTTGATAACCCTTCTTTACTAACTCCCTTGCCAAGTCATAATGTCTTGTAAATCCTGAAGATCCCGGTCCTACCGCATAATGATTAAATATCCAAAGGTTCATGTATTTACTTCCTTACTGATTCCTTAACAATTGCTCGTTCGGAACCTTTCTAATTTCTTTTGCTGGGGAGCCCAATACAAGACTTTCTTTTTCGACGTTATTTGAGACAATACTACCCGCTGCAACGGTCCCGTCTTCGTCGATTGTCTTCCCCGGAAGAATCGTGGCATTCGCGCCAATCCGCCCACCATCTTTTATCGTTACACCCTTGAATTGGTCGAGTCTGTCTTTTGTTCGCCCCATGAAGTTGTCATTTGTCGTTACAACATTTGGCGCAATAAAAACATAATCGCCGAGCTCAGAATAAGCCGTAATATAACAATTCGTTTCCAATTTACAACGTTTACCCACGGTACAATCATTTTCTACAGCCACACCACGGCCAATAATTGTCGCCTCACCGATCTGAACCCGTTCACGAACCGTAGCCAGATCTGCGACAAATACATCATTGCCGATTTCCGCGTTTGCATAAATGATGGCTGATGTTCCGATTGTCACACTGTTTCCAATGTGGGCAGGGGGTAATTGATCAACATCCGGTAAAATAGAAGCTTTTGCCCGTGTCGGTTGCTTCCCGATGACTGCATTATCTTGGATGATACAATTATCACCTATCGTTGTTCCTTCATAAATAACGACGTTATTTCCTACTATTACATTTTCCCCGAATTTCACATTGTCGCTTATGACAACATTTTGTCCTTTTTTGAGTGTCAAAGTAGATTGCTCCTAACTGCGATTCCGATACGAGCCAGCTTATTTTATTCACAAATGAGATTTCATTATTGAGATAATTTTCTTTGCGGCTTCGCCGTCACCGTATAAGTCTTCAATCGGTTTGCCGTGTTTGATATTCGCTAGTATTTCTGGCAAGTTGTCGGTTAATGGGTTTACTAATTGGTTCCACCCAGCTTCAATCGTTTCCGTCCATTCAGTTTGATCGCGTAATGTGATACACGGCACTTTGGCGAAATAGGCTTCTTTTTGTACGCCGCCCGAATCGGTAACGATTGCTTTTGCATGCTTCTCTAATAGTAACATTTCTAGATAGGAGAGTGGTTCGATTATTTCAATTTTCGATGCTCTTTCTAGTATTGAATGTAATCCGAAGGTGTCAATTTTACTTTTCGTTCTTGGATGCAAGGGTAAAATGACTTTTTCATCAAGGGCTGCAAAAGCATTCAAAATTGCTTCCAAACGTTTCGGATCATCCGTGTTTTCAGCACGGTGAATGGTACTAAGTATATAATTACCACTTGTTAAATGATAATTTTCTAGGGAATGTGCCTGCTCTGCGATTTCCATGTTATAAAGAACAGCATCATACATAACATCACCGACCTGGTGAACGCCTTGTTGGATTCCTTCTTTCGCCAAATTTTCTACTGCCAAATCTGAAGGCGCAAATAATAAGGTTGCGACGTGATCTGTCATAATTCGGTTAATTTCTTCCGGCATTTTTTTATTGTAGCTCCGAAGTCCAGCTTCGATATGCACAAGTGGAATATGTAATTTGCTCGCAATTATTGCGCCGGCAAGCGTGGAATTCGTATCTCCATAGACAAGTATGATGTCAGGATTTTCTTTCTCTACCACTTCTTCAACAGCGATTAACATTTTCCCTGTTTGTCGGCCATGCGTATCCGATCCGATTCCTAAGTCATAATCGGGTTTCGGTATATTAAGCTCATCGAAAAATACACCCGCCATTTGATAATCATAATGTTGACCTGTATTTACGAGGACTTCTTCGAAAGACTCGCGCAGCACTCTGGAGACTGCAGCCACTTTCACTAGTTGTGGTCTGGTTCCAGCAATCGTCATCACTTTTTTCATGAATAAAACTCCAATACTTTTTCAATGACATAGTCTTGTTGGTCTTTCTTCAGTTCTGGGAACATCGGTAATGATAATGCTTCTTTCGCCGCTTTTTCAGTTTCTGGCAAATCGCCTACTTCATATCCGAGATCTTTGAACACAGGTTGAACATGTAAAGGAATTGGATAATAGATCATCGTTGATATGCCTTGTTCTTTTAAGAATTGTTGTAGTTCATCTCGATTTTCGACACGTAATGTGTATTGATGAAAGACGTGATAATTTCCTTCAACTTCAGTCGGTGTGATAACTGATTTGCATTCAGTTAATCTTTTCGTATAATAATCCGCATGTTTTCGACGTTTTTCGCTCCATGTCGATAAATGTGGAAGTTTCACGCTTAATATCGCGGCCTGCATTTCATCCAATCGGCTGTTATAGCCTAAAACATGATGGTGATATTTCGGTTTGCTTCCATGAACGCGAATAATTCGCGCTTGTTCGGCCAGGTCATCGTTATTCGACACAATCATTCCGCCGTCTCCGTACGCCCCTAGATTTTTCGTCGGGAAGAAGCTATATGTTGCCGCGCTGCTTAATTCACCGACTTGTTTTCCGTTATAGGTCGCGCCGATTGCTTGCGCGGCATCTTCGATGACATGTAAATTATATTTTTCGGCGAGTGCCATAATCGGATCCATATCTGCCAGTTGTCCGTATAGATGAACCGGCAAGATTGCCTTCGTTTTCTCTGTTATCGCCGCTTCAATTTTGGACGGATCGATATTGAAAGTAATTGGGTCGATATCGACGAAAACAGGCTTCGCATTCGCACGGGCTATTGCGCCCGCTGTCGCGAAAAAGGTGAAGGCTGTCGTGATGACTTCGTCGCCTTTTTGAATACCCGCAGCTTGAAGGGCGATATGAATCGCATCGGATCCATTCCCCACACCGATTCCGTGTTTTGTCTCGCTCATTTCGGCGATGTATTTCTCCACTTGTTTAACATGACTTCCAAGAATAAATTGCGATGAAGACATGACTTCATCTAGCTTTGTTAAAATATCATCCCTCATCGACGAATATTGTTCAGATAAATCTAGCATTGGAACAATCATTTTCCGCTCTCCTTTACAGCTTCATAAAGCGCTCTATATTCATTTGCAATATCATGCCAATTAAATCGTTTAGATTCTTGGATGCAGTTATTAGATATCTCGGTATAACTGTTCTGGATTAGGTCGATACTTTCGGCCATATCATATACATCGTCAGGATATGATGAATAACCAACTACGCCTTCAGGAAAAAATCCATCAATCCCCTCGCCGCGCGTATAGATAATCGGCAAGCCCCGTGACATCGCTTCAACATAGGAAATTCCGAAAGTTTCTTTATATGAAGGCAGGATGAAGACATCTGATTCATCCGCCAGTGCGCGCAACTTTTCAATAGATACATTTCCGTGGAAATAAACCATTTCTTGTAAATTGAGCCATTTGCACTCGGTCATCAATTTCTTTTTTAACGGTCCATCACCCGCTACGTTTAAGAAGATTTCCTTATCGTCATCGTATTTAAGACTATGCACCAGTTTTAGCACGGTACTCAGGTTTTTATTTTTATCTAATGATCCAGTAAATAATAATCGAATCGGTTTGATACTATCGTTTCTTTGAATAGGCGTCGTTTCGAACCATTTATCATCGATGCCATTCGGAATCACTTTTGTTTTATGTTCAATTGCCTTCACAACTTTTTTGGGCAATACATCGAAAGTCTGCTTTTTATAAGCATGTGATATAAAAACGACGGCTGACGCATGTTTTAGCACCTGATGAATAAATGGTCGATGGAAAAAGGCATATTTATAAAACGCATAAATATCCGCGCTGCGAACCGAAACTACGTAGTTAAGTCCATACTTTTGATGCAATAAATACGCCGTTCCACCGTCGCTAAATAGCGTATGTGCATGAATTAGATCGAATTCTTTTATGTCAGGGATTTTTTCTTCAATTCTTTTTAACTGTTTTTTTATCTTCCCTTTATATAAAAAGCGATCCTGTTTTTTTAATATATAATCATAATGAAATTCAAGTTGATCTGAGTCGACAATATTTCGATTTTCAAGTTCTTTTGACTTTATCGGAATGTACATCGTTTGCTGGACATTTTTTGAAAGCATTGTCGACGTCAGCTTTTGATGAAGTTTATTGGCTATGAAATAGGAGTTCAATTGAAGCATGTTTATGGTTTCCAATCAATTTCCCCCATTTCGATTTAAAACTGAATCATATAAGTCTATTAACTGTTTAACGACTTTCGATAAAGTAAAGTTGCTTTTGATCATACTTTCGGCATTTTTGCCTATGTTATGACGTAATTCTTCGTCATTGAATAGTCGAGCGAGCACTTCTTTTAGTTCCAAATAATCTTTTGGTTTAACTAAAAAGCCATTTTCCCCGTTACTTACAACGTCTTCGATTCCTTCGCCAAGACATGCAATGACCGGCAAACCTTGTGACATCGCTTCTACATACACCATTCCAAAACCTTCTTGCCAACTAGGCATTGTGAATATATCCGATTTTTGCAGTTGTTGCAGAACTTCTTGTCTGTTCAATAGACCTAAAAAGGATACTTCATTGTCCAAATCGTACTTTGTGACAAGCGCTTTTAAACTTTCTTTTTCTTCACCTTCACCGACAATTGAATAATGAAAGGTAAATCCTTCTGCTTTTAATTCACTTAAAGCTTCGAGATTATAATTTAGTCCTTTGGTATGTTTGAGATTCGAGATGCTGATTAATTGAATCGGCTGCTTAGTACTTCGTTTTACGCTTGACGCATCAGTAAATAGTGTAGGCAAACCATTGTTGATCACGACGCTCCGATCATTTTCTGTCGATAATTGTTGTTCTTTAAGTCGCAATAATTTATTGCTAACAAAAACAGTCGCATCAGATTGTTCGATGACGAATTCGATTTTCTCTTTGCATTTTGCACTTTTATGTATGACGGTTTGAACGTCTTGCCCGTGAATTGTTGTGATGACGGGAATACCCAGTTTTTCACCGAGCTTTATCGCTGCGTAGCCATCTGGTAGCGCGACATGGGCGTGGATCAAATCGAAGTGATGTAATTCATGCAACCTCGTCGCTTTCTCAACAATTCCGTTATACATCCGTGTTCCCGATGTATGGTAAAAAAAGTTGCGCGGAATAACCAAATAATTGTTGAAATGGACAGGTATTCCGTCAAGCTCAACAAATGAAGGCTGTTCATAGTAATTTTTCCACTTCTGGGATATGTACGATAAAACTTTCGCACTTTTCGACAATGTGCATAGTACGACAACCTCAATCCCTTGTCTTTGCAGTTCAACCACTTGTTCGTGGACAAACGTACCTGAATTGGGATTATTAAGATGGGGGTACATATGAGACATAACTAAAACCTTCAAGTTATTCCTCCAGTGTTCAATTTCTTTTTTAAGTATTCACCGTTTGTAATTTTGTACGTCCAAATCGCAAACACCAAATTATTAAATGCGCTAATAAGCGAGAAATAAAGTAAAAAAGTCATGAATTCTAGCTTCAAGAAAAATGACAATCCAAAATAAATCGTCAACAAGATATTTTGAGCACCTGAAAGCATTAACGCCTTTTTTTGTTCACCGACTAATATATAAGTCTGGGAAATTGGCGATGAAATAAAGTTAATCGAAATCCAGATAATCAAAATGGACGCAATTTTCCCAGCACCAATCCACTTTTCACCTAAGAATAAATCGAAGATCGTTTCAGAGAAAAATGCGAATACAATAAATAACGGTGTCGAAACAAAGATTAGTTTTATGATTAATCCTTTTGTTTTAGCACGAACCCGGTCATATTGTTTTTCTTGTAGCATTTTAGCCACTTCGCGATTGTATACTTGCGACAAACTAGTTCCGATTAAACTAATTGGAGCCTTCAACACGCGAAGTACCACCGCAAATAAACCTACATAGGCCATATTATAGAGAATCGTAATCATGACGATAATCAAGTTAGCGGATACGATATCCAAAATAGCATGCGGCACATTGTACTTTGGAAATGATGAATATTCTTTTGCGGTTTCTATCATTCCAGCGCGACTTTTTCTAAATTTCCATGTTGATAGTGGAAATTGTTTGGGCATATACAAAAATAAACAGACACCAAAAACGGAGACTAGCTGCGCGATTAATAAATATTCCACGGATGAATCCCTATAAAACGTCGGAAACAGTATCGCCAATCCGACAAAAACAACTGACATAATAATGCGAGACATAGACATTTTCAAATAACGATCAAAACGATTGTTATAATAATAAAATGCTTGGTAAATTGCCGTGAAAAATGTAATACATATGAGAAGGATTAGGACTGTCCCCGTCAAACCCTTCTCTTTTAATAACGGCATTTTGTATAGTTGTGCGAGAAATACTACCGCAATGCTGATTAACGATAAAGCAAACGAATTGATAACGATAATCCGTAAAAGGTTTTTTCGATTTATTTTCTTCTTTCGGCAAGATGACCGCTTTATCGTAATTTAATGTCGATATGATAATAAAAAATGTACTAATTGTCATTGCGATTGTAAAAACGCCGTAATCATCCGGTGTAAAGAGCCGGGTAATGATTGGCAACGTTAAGAAGTTAATAAGTTGCGAAAAAGACAATCCGATTAGTAGATATAATGAGTTTCTTTTCGTGCTAGTTTTAGTCGACATTTTATATCTTCTGATAGCTCGGGTTAATGTCCGCGCGATTTACCGCAGAATTGCGTGTATCAATGATTAAATTGGCGTATTTATGTAGCAAGTCATAATCAAACACGCTATGATCCGTCGCGATAATCACGAGGTCCGCTTCGACTAGCTTCTCTTTCGTAAGCGCCACTGTTTCAACTAACTCATCATTGACTACGAATTGCGGTATATATGGGTCGACAACTTCCCATTCAGCACCAAGTTCGGAGAGCTTTTTCAGTACAGGCAATATAGGCGACTCCCTGTAATCATCAATGTCTTTTTTATAGGCGACCCCGAGTACGATAATTTTCGAACCATTCACCGATTTTCGTTGTTCATTTAACACTTCGGTACAACGTTGAATAATGAAATCTGGCATACTGTCATTTATTTCACCGGCGGATTCGATTAGTTTCATGTGGTAATTATGTTCTCGCGCAATCCAAGTTAAATACCACGGATCTATTGGTATGCAATGGCCGCCGATTCCTGGTCCCGGATAAAACGGCATAAAACCATATGGCTTTGTCGCTGCTGCATCAATGACTTCCCACACATCAATGTCCATTTTATGGCATAGGATTGCCATTTCATTGGCAAGCGCAATGTTAATATTTCGAAAGGTGTTTTCCAACAGTTTTTCCATTTCCGCGACTTTCGGGCTCGATACTTCGTGCACGTCGCCGTCCAGAACTGCGCGGTATAATGCCGCCGCCACTTTTGTGCATTCTTCCGTTACACCCCCGACAACTTTCGGTGTGTTTTTCGTGTTGAATTGTTTATTCCCAGGATCTACACGTTCTGGCGAGTAGGCTAGAAAGATATTTTCACCAATGATAAAACCCGCTTCTTCCAGGATTGGTTTAATGAGTTTTTCCGTAGTTCCAGGGTACGTCGTGCTTTCTAGGACAACCAGTGTGCCCGGACTAATATTAGCCGCAATGGATCTAGCGGAACTCTCGACATATTGCATATTCGGTTGTTTATAGATATCTAATGGCGTCGGGACGCAAATTGCAACTGCATCAACATCTTGCAGAAAAGCGTAGTCGCTCGTCGCTGTCAATCGCTGCTTATTCACTAAGTGTTGAAGATCTTCTTGAACGACATCTCCAATATAGTTATTTCCGTCGTTTACCATGCCGACCTTTTCTTCTTGTATGTCAAAACCAATCACAGTAAAACCGGCTTTCGCTTTTTCTACAGCTAGCGGGAGACCGACGTAACCAAGACCGACGACACCAATTGTAGCTTTTTTAGACTCGAACTGCTTGATAAGATTTTGTGGTCTTGCTTTTGTTTTTGTCATTCGGCTCTCCTCTTTCCTTAATTTTAACCAGCCTATTTTTCTCGGCGGATTCGTAGAATGCTAGAACGATTTCAACAGCATTGCGCCCGTCTTCGCCGGAAATTACAGGTGCTTTATCTTCATTAATCGCTTCAATCATATCTCGAATGATTCGCTCATGTCCGGGTGTGCCCCAAGGATCCGACTCAACTTCACTAATCATTTGACCGATTTCTTTTTCAGTTAAATTTTCAATTTCCAAAGTTTCAAAATAAAGCGCATGTGCTCCGCCTATTTTCACGGTTCCTTTTTCACCGAAAATCGTCAGGGATTCTTCATAGTTTTGCGGATAAACGGTTGTCGATGCTTGAACTGTCGCAAGTGCACCCGATTCAAAACGAATGACACCCGTCGACACGTCTTCTACCTCAATGTCACGAAGGCGAGTCGCTCCCATACTAAATACTTCTGTCGGTGTTCCCATGAACGACAAAAGTAAATCCAAGTTATGGATTGCTTGATTCATTAATACGCCGCCGTCCTGTTCTTTTGTACCGCGCCATGGTGCTTGGTCGTAGTAATGTTGCCCGCGGTTCCAATTAACGACACAGAGCGCGTGACTAATTTTACCTAAGTGTCCTTCTTGCATAATTTCATGCAACTTCATAACGGCTGGACGAAACCGATTCGGATGGACGACCGCAAGTTTCACATTATTCGTTTTGGTTGCTTGGAGGATCCGGTCCGTATCTTCGAGAGATAGTGCCATCGGTTTTTCAACTATTATATGTTTCCCGTAAAATGCTGCAAGTTCAGCAATATTCGCATGCGACCCGCTTGGCGTACAAATGTTGACGATATCTATGTTTTCAGAAGCCAACATTTCTTCTATATTTGTATACGCTGTCGCGCCAAATTCTATTTCATAACGTTTCATTGCCGCAGGATTTTTATCGCAAACCGCCACAATTTTCGAACCGCTAATTTTTTTTATTGTTTCTGCATGTTTTATTGAAATAAAACCGCATCCGATGATAGCAAAATTCATGTATAACCCTCACAATGTTATTGATAATTTTAGGTGATGCGTTTCTTCAATATTATAATTATATCATAGTATCTCGTTTCGCTGACATGTTATCACGTTTTTACGATGATTGTAAATTTATACATAATAGATTAGAGGGATGGCGAACGGTGTTATTATATGGAGTCATCTGGAGGGGGTTCTCTGAATAAACTGATGGTAAAATAGGTTTTGATTGCACATATACGACCTTTGCTTGCACTCAAAAGATTTCGCTTGCAAGTCAGGACCTTTCCCCCTCACGAAACGCTAGTATCTTTTTGATTAAGAACAAAAAAAGCATAAGAGGAAGTTCCTCTTACACTTTTCATTCTGTCGCTTATTTCACTTCAGCTTTGCTATTTAGTCTTCTAGCCATTCCATCATCGCGGTGTTTCTTTTTCTCTTTTTTACTCATTTTCCCGTATTCCTTCAGGAAATTATCGTAGTTTTTAAGGACTTCCTGTGCGTCTCCGAATTCTTTTAGGACGCCATATTCGAGCCACAAGACCTTTTCACAAAACTGTTTCATTTGCCCAATTGAGTGACTGACGAAAAACATTGTTTTACCTTGCTCTTTAAACTCATGCATTTTCGCCAAACTTTTTTCTGCGAATGCTTTATCACCAACAGATAAAGCTTCATCAATAATGAGTATATCGGGATTGACTCTAACTGAAATTGAAAACCCGAGTCGGGACTTCATCCCGCTCGAATAGGATTTCACTGGTTGATCAATAAACTTTTCCAGCTCAGCGAACTCAATGATTTCATCTTCCATTCCCAAAATTTCCTTCTTAGAAAAACCGAGCATCAATAATTTCAACTCAATATTTTCTCGTCCAGTCAGTTTATTATCTAGTCCGGCATTCACAGCGATTAATGCAACATCACCATCAATCTCTATAGAGCCGGATGTTTTCGGAACGATTCCTGCCAATAAGTTTGCAAGAGTAGACTTCCCGGAGCCGTTAACTCCGACAAAACCAATAATATCGCCTTTTTCGACTTCAAAAGACACATCTCTTAACGCGTAGAAAGATTCCCCGTATTCTTTATGAGGAAGAAGCAAGTCAAGAATACGCTCAGACTTGCTTGAAAACAATTTATATTCTTTCGACAAATCTTTAACAACAACTGATTTCGACATTTAAATTCACTTCCATATTTACAGAAAGTCAATAAACTGACTTCTGAACTTTACGTGCAAATAAGATCCAATCATGAATAGAACGAGCAGTAACCCGAAAAAGTACAGCGTGTACATTGGATTCTCTAAGAAATACCAACTTTGACCCAATAATGTATTTCTATACCCTTCTATAATAAAGTAGAAAGGATTTAGTTTTAACCATGGTTGCCAACTTTCAGGAAGCAAGGTTGGCGGCCAAAGGATTGGCGATAAATACAACAGCATTCTCATCGTAGCTTGCAACATCATCGCAACATCTCGAACAATCGTTGCAAGGGTTGATGTAATCAGTGACAAGCTAAATAGTAACGCTACAGCCGCAAAAGTATAAATGGGTAATTGCAAATAATAAATGGATATCGGAAAACCCATAAATTGCAAAATGATGATGCCAATAACCAACAAAAATAGATGAGGGTAAAACTGCGAAACGACAATATAATTAGGAATTACACTCATCGGAAAGTTCATCTTCGATAACATTCTAATTTTTTGATAGATCGACCTAGTCGCCTTCATTAACCCTTGGTTCAGAAAGAACCACACTAAAATCCCTGCAAATAACCATTGGAAATATTCAACATCTCCGATTGGTTCTCGTTGTCTAATTCCAAAACCAAATACAAACCAATAAATCATTATTTGGATCGCTGGGTTAATAATTTCCCAAGCTGCCCCTAGATAATTTCCGCTTGTTTGGCTTTTTATTTCATACCAAGAGAGTCTTCTCAGGAGATGGAAATTTTTTATTTGTTCTTTCAATACGATGATTGAAGATTTCATATATCTTCCTCACTTGCCTTTTATCATTTTATCTAGCGAATAATTGTTTAACGACTCGCTCTGTAGCTTTCCCATCTTCTAGGTAACAGAAACGGTCTTGGAAACTTTTAAACGCTTCAGGTGAAACATGTCCATTTTCTAGCGCATAATCGATTGCTTCAAATAAGTCTTCCTCATTTTCAACAATGGGTCCCGGTGCATCTTTTTCAATATCAAAATAAAAACCTCTTAGACGATCTCGATAATCTTCGATGTCGTACATATAAAAAATAATCGGTCGATTCAGGCCCGCATAATCAAAAAAGACCGAAGAATAATCCGTAATTAATATATCACTCACCAAATATAATTCCGCTATATCGGGATAGGATGAAACGTCTTTCACGAAGTCTCCGTATGCGGTAAAATCAAAGTTTTCAGCGACAAGATAATGCATTCTCGTCAATAGAACGAACTCGTCCCCAAAACGTTCCTTCATCTTATCTAATTCAAATTGAAATGTAAATTTATATTGGCCTACCTTGAAATAATCATCGTCCCGCCATGTAGGTGCGTAAAGAATAATCTTTTTATCCTTCGGAATTTTAAGCGTCTCTTTAATGTCAGCAACTTCGGTTTCACTAGCCGTATATAGTTTGTCATTCCGTGGATAGCCACTCTCTATCATTACCCCATTAAACCCAAATGCACTCCTAAATATTCCACTTGAATAGTTGTTTGGAGAAATGAGATAGGACCAATTTTTTGATTCTTTTAGTATATCTTCTTTATAAGTTTTTCGGGTCGATCCCGGGATATGAACTTCATCAATATCAAGACCTAACTTTTTTAAGGGCGTCCCGTGCCATGTTTGTAAATAAGTTGTCCCTTTCGGTCTTGGCATCCAAATGGGTAGCCGCACATTGTTCACCCAATACTTTGCTCTTGGCTTCATTAAAAACCATTTCGGTGAAAAGCGTTTAACATAAGGAATTCCAAGCGCAGTAAAAAGAGGTACGCTGCCGCGGTCAATACTCCATACCAATTTATAGTTCGGATGTTTTTTGGCTAGATATTCATAAATAGAACGAGGACTATCGCTGTATTGTTTTCCATGAAAACTTTCAAAAATTATCAAGTCTTTCTTTTTTGGCAATAAACCAAGTGCTAGAAAGACAATTTTAAATAACGATAGTGTTATTTTGGATTTTTTAATTTTTGTTAACACATTTAATCCCTCAATTCCGAACGTCTAAAGCGCAAAGCTAATTATAACAGAGAATTTATCATGTTTCATTTAAAGCAGTAAACAATTTAAGTATAAAAAACAAAAACAAACCGCATCTTCGTTGCTTTCGAAAAAGTAACGAGGATACGGGTAGGCTTTAATTCTTCACTTTTTAACCTTTGTTAACTTTTGTTAAATCTCGCTTAATTTTAGTTGTTGAAATACCGACAGTTCTTGGGAGATAGATAACTTCACAACTTTCCTCTAAGAAGTCGAATTTCCCTTTCCAATCATCGCCCATTACGAAGACATCAACGTCATGATCTTTAACGTCTTGTACTTTTTGCTCCCATGTATCTTCAGGAATTACTTCATCGACGTAACGGATTGCTTCAAGAATTAGCTTACGTTGTTCAAAGCTATAGTATGCTTTTTTACCTTTTAGCGCATTGAATTCATCAGATGAAATTGCAACAATTAAATAGTCGCCGTATTCTTTCGCGCGGCGGAGAATGTTTATATGGCCAGTGTGAAGTAAATCGAATGTTCCGTATGTGATAACTTTTCTCACGTTTTAAACCTCCGTTAGTTTGTATGATTTTCGAAATATATATATATTGTGTTATTAGTAGACTTTTAAATGAAATTGGCACCTATTATATTAACATACATTTCTATTATACATGATTTATACCTAAAATCATATAGCAAGAATCTCCAAGTCATTCGACAAAAAATGACCATACACGACAATTGTGTATGGTCATAGACTTTTAGTTATTAATTTTAATAAACTCCGTTCCGTTTTTACCGCCACTTACCCAAGCTTTTTTGCCATTGTAAGAGATTTGATACCATTCGTTACTTCGTAGAAGTTTATTGTTTTTATCCAAAGATCCTGCTAATAAAGTTCCGCTATTCACTCGCGCAATAGGTGTATTTGATGTGTTCGGGTCTGGACGAATCGCTAATGTCGAACTACCTGTTGATACTTCTAGTAAATTCAACATTGTTACATAGCTACCGTGAACCCAACCAGTTTTCCCATCGTACTTAACCTTGTACCAAATTCCGTTCGTTCCAAGCATTTCGATTTTGGAGGCATTTGGAATACTGCCAACAATTTTTGAACCTGTACTCGGTCCTTCACGTAAATTTAAATTATTTGGCGTTTCTGTCAACCCGTAAACTTCACTTGGATAATCAATCGTCGTTCCTGGATTTGGTGTGCCGCCGTCATAATAATCAGGGTCACCTGATTTCGCCGGTTGATTGACATACTGTGGAACATCATAAATCAGGACATATCTATCCAATAAATCATAGATTCGTTTAATGTTAGAGGTTTGTTTTAGCGCCCAAGCGACATCTGTTGCATATTGTGGATGCCCTGGATTAATTGGGTTCCATCTCATCTTATACAAAGTATCTTGACCTCTTGCAATATACGTATTGATAAATTTTGCGCCACCAATAATCGCTTCTTCTGGTGTAAACCATCCTTCATCGAATGCTTTTTTCGCACCACAGTCTAAAGGACAGCTATCAACAGCACCGATACCGTACATATTGTAAACCATAAATACCGCATCTTTCGGCGCAACGACCTTTCCTTTACTATCAACCGGAACTCCTTGCGCCAGATCGGAGCTACCGTTTCCTGTTTCTAATAAAGCGTGTGAAATCAGATACGCCTCGTTGACATCATAGCTAGTACCAGCATTAATGAATGCTTGCGCCTTACCTGTAAGTGTTCCATGATTATTCAAAATCTTAAGGTTTACTTCTTCAGCATGTAGCGCTGCTGGTTGCGATAATACTAGAAATTGATAATAGTCTGCTGAATTAATATTAAAGTTCGACGCGTTAATATAATACTCAACTTGTGGTCTTGAAGCATTTACCCATCCACCGCTTTTGCCGGAAACTTGGGGCGCTCTGCCCATTTGAATATCAACAGCTCTGTTAAAGTCAGTATCATATTGTGTTGTTTTGGTGATCACGCGGTCTGTACTGACATCTTTTTGATGTATGTATCCGGTAACTGACTTACCATTTACAGTAACTGTCGTCGAGTACCAATTCGGTGAAAAAGTTCTAAATTGCACATAAGTCCCTTTAGTAGAACTCTGTAGTACACCCGATTTTTTAGATGCTCTCGAATAAATATTAGTAGGCGATGCTACTGCAATTCCTTCAAGTGATTCACTCTCATCAAAAATTCCCTCTACATGGCTTGTATGAATATAACCTTTTACACGCTTACCACTTATAACAACGGTTGCTTCATACCAATTACTTGATAGTGTTTTGTATTGCAAAATTGTACCTTCCGCATACGATTTAAGTGCTGGTGCACCCGTTGACGGGCTGGAATAGACAGACGTTTTATTTTGAATGCCGATTCCTCGTAAGCTAATCTGATTATCTACAGTTGCATCAACGTGGCTTTTATGGATAAAACCGGTTCTTGCTTTTCCGCCAACATAAACGGTCGCTTTGTACCAATCAGTTGTATAGTTTCTATACTGTAGAATTGTTCCGCCACTATAGGATTTTAATGCAGCCGAATTGGTAGAAGCTCTGGAGTAAACAGCTGTCGGGTTAAGGATAGCAAGTCCCTTCAAAATCTCATCAGATTCTACCCCGTTTTCAACATGGGATTTATGAATATATCCAGGAGTTCGCTTCCCATTAATTATTACAGACGTTTCATACCACTCACTAGTAAAAGTTTTATAGTGTAGCAGGGATCCAACTGAATAAGTTTTCAACTTCTTGGAGCCCGTAGATGCAGTTGCATAAACCGCCGTTGAAGCTTGTAAACCAATCCCCTGCAATAATGTTTGAGTCTCAACCGAAGTGTCAACGTCTGCTTTACTTATAAATCCGCTATGTTTTTTCCCCTTCACCGTGACAGACGTCGTATACCAATCCGCGTTATGCGCTCTGTACAGCATAATGGATCCTTCGCTATACGATTTCAACACATTTGAGCCTGGTTTAGCTTCATCATAAACGTATGTTGGACTTTTCAACGCCACCCCTTTTAAGATTTGGGATGCTTGCGCTGTGCTTCCTCCTATTGGAGATAACACCAATGACAAGATAATCATAAAAAAACTAACGAATACTATTATTCTTTTTTTAACATTACTCAAAAAGTAAAACGCCTCCTCCATCTTAGAATCTCTTACTAGATTCATTATGGAAAGGAATACTCAATATGTAAAGGGTTTTTGTTGAAGTTCGCAGATTTCCATCAAAAAAAGTTGATTTTCCGTATTATAAAAGCGGGAGTTTGACTAAACCCCCGCTTCCATTCTTCCATTTAGTCCAAATACTTAATTCTACCTGTAAAGAACTGTGTAAGTTTTGTTTGATAAAATAGAAATGCCCAGCCGATTGAGGTTGAGATTGTTAGGAAAACCATTATGATGACATAGCTGAAAAAGTTTTCGCCAAACGTCAATGAAAGCCTGACGAAGTATGAGATGGTAATCATATGGGTCAAATAGATGAAAAAGGAAAAATGACTAATCATAACAAGCATTTTACTATTGTAATTAAACTTTCGAATTAACGCGACTAACAAGAAAAAGACACATACTGCAAATAGCATCATATCGTACCGATCACTGGAAATTCTTGTGTAGCCTCGCACTTTAATATCATAAAGAATTAGACAATACGAGAATATAGTAGCTGCGATAGGAATCCAGATTTTATTGTTCAAGAAACTGAATATCCGGTCATAGTATTGCCCGATGTAAAAGGCGACTACAAAGTAAAACAGCCATGAGAAAATATGAACTCGATACCAAAATGGAAAGTTCGTTTCAATGAATTCCTTATATCCAGGCGTATGTACATATGAATATATGTGGATGAATGAGATAATAAACGACAAGATTAAAGGGATTATTGGTTTTACCCTGGCTAAGTATTTTCCTATTAACCAGTGTAATATGTAAAACTGGAATATAACTAGTACGAAAAATCCGTACCAATGGCCAAATACTACTTTATGGGTGAAGACTTCTAAAAACGAAGTCCAGTCTTTTGCCGATGCTCGGTAACTGACGATTGCACCTATGAGAACATAAGGGATAAATATGTATCGCAGTCTTTTTCGGAAGAACCCTTTTGGAAGCTTTGTTGGATAGCTTCTGGAAATCAAAGTCTCTGAGATTAAAATGAAAATCGGTGTCGAACATAGTAGCGCATATCGAATGAACACAATATATTGATCAGATGTTAAATCCACTTCGACGTTTTTTAAGTAGTTTGAAATAGCATGTGTGGCAACGACAAAAATACATGCGATTGCTCGTATTATATTTATTTCATTTAAATGTTGTTTTGGTGTATTCACTAGTTTGTATCTCCCTGCAAGAGGTATATTTATAATTAGTAACGAGTACTTGAAGAATCCATTATTCAAGCACTCGTTTTTATCCGAATCATTGTTTTCCATTGCGGACGATGATCCTGCTGGAGTTGCTGCCCCATTAGCGCAAACTTATGATCTCGTTGTAAATTCTTTCGTTGTTAGAGGCGTCGATTTGGTCGAATACTAAGTGTTTTTTATCGGTAATTTCTTGTTTTTCCGTAAACTCATTGACCAAATAATATTCGATGGCGTTGATTATCGCTTCTTCTGTTTTGCAAATATCACCTAAAAATGTTTCTTCAATCGGTCTTAAAATACCGTTTTTGAAAAATGTATCTGAGTCGAAGTGGTAGAATATAATTGGCTTAGACATGTAATTGAAATCGAATGAGACGGACGAATAATCTGTGATCATTAATTTGTTTTCAATTAATAAATCTTGAACGTTTCTTTCACCTAACTCGATAATAGACACACGGTTTGTTTCCAACGCCTCGAAATGCTCGATAAATTGCTGCATACGGTAATGTGGGTAAACATTCAAATTCACATCATGCTTGTTCAGCAAATTCAAAAGCCTTTCATTTGAAATCAAGCCTTTATAACGCTCGAAATATTCCGATGCCATAAAGTCTTCTTCCGTATTCAACCATTCTCTCCATGTCGGGATTAACAAAATGGATCTATCTGCATCATTCTTTTCAAGTAATGCATCGAAACGTGAAAGTCCTGTGATCATAACTTCGTCGTCCTCATAACCCATTTCATCTTTTACCATTTCTTTCTCTGATTCCGAACTCACGCAAAACATTTGAAATGGGTCAATATAGTAATATTTATGGTATTCAACATTTTTTCGTCCAAGTACACCGTGTTGGAGGAAAACCCTTTTCCCTTTCCGATAATTATCCATCACAGTGCTTTTCACCGGCAATATATATTCTATATCATGTGAGCCAATAAAAGTCGTGGCAAGTAAGGCCGTTTTTAAATGTTCCATAGATCCTAGAAGTAACACATTGCCTAAATCCTCAATATTTTTCAGGTCTGCCGAGTTTTCATCAATTGCATAGTAAACCTTTTTTTCCGGATGATTTTCCCGACAATATTTAAAGAAATGATAACCCGTATCCTGTGCGGTATCTGGACGTTCTCCGATTATCCACACATCTTCATTCCGATTTTTGAATCTGTCCAGATGAACGCCGTACTTAATATATCGCATCATTTCTTTGGTATACGTATAGCTTTCGATTTTTATATTTCCTCGTGGTGTTAGCGTTAAATAGTTTTTATAGTATTGGTGATTTTGTTGATATGAATACTTCAGACGATAGTCATCTTTATAGTATTTATACTTTTGTAATCCCAATTTCCGTTCAACTACTTCATTCTTGTAGTGAATTTGAATATACAAATCAAGAATATCTTTATTGTTTTGTTGGAGCCCGCAAATATTTTCGAGTGGGATTTCTACATAGAACCCAGCGTATTTATAGTCGAATCCCCCGCCTGACAACTTCTTTTTGCCTATGATATTTTCTAACGGTATGTTCAACTCTGAATCACTTTCTCTGTTTCTAATAATTAGGAAGCGATTCATCGAATTTTTCTCATTGAAACTTATCGCCTCAAGGTATGCATATCCACCTATACATAACTTTTTATTTCTAATTCGATATGAACTTAAATCGCGATTTATCGTCAAAGAACTTAATGAAATCGACACATGTCCATGTAGTGTTCGATAAAAGAACAATTGATAAAGGTTTTCGTCTTCAATTTTTTTACGTGTATCATATGCAAGTGAATCTGTTTCCTGATCTTTTTTAACCAGAAATCTAAATAAATGGTCGGATCCGCGGATATTAAGTTGCAAGTAGATATCCCAACGAGAATTTTCAAGTTCTTCACTTGGTAAAAGGTCTTTGTAATCCAATTTAAAACTAAGTTCATAGCCATTTTCCGATTCATTCAAAGTGACGGGAAATGACGATAATTCATCTGTATTTCTTTGCCTTAATATTAAAAGATAACTCTGCTGCTTTTTATGTTTTGGTAAATTTTCTTTTTTTATGACTCCCTGGAGCGAAACGATGTCAGATTGAACCTTTCCAACCAAGTTTTGTACAGAGATATTAGATAGTTTACATTGAAGCGATAATGAATCATTTTTCGTTCGGTAACTAATTAGTTGTCTAGACTCTTTTTCAGTTTCACGAAACAATGGGTCCTTATCAATCATTGCATTCTCATGTAATTTCACCCTAAAAGTTCGTTTATCGGCTAACAGTAAATAATAGTCATAAATACCTTTTAGCGACTCAAGCACATGAATATCCACTTTTGATTGCCATGAATCTTCATTTAGCCATCTGATTGGGAATTCATATTGCAAGGTTGACGCACGTTTTTTTACTACTAACGAAACATACTTTTGCAATTCCTTCTCAACCTTAGCCGAACCTTCAATTAGTATACCTTCGTCACTATTGGAAATCTTTTTCACATGGTTTGTGATTTTTTTTGAAGTAAAGCTGTTTAACACGTCATTCATTTCATTTAAATGTCCAGATTCATCAACTTTCAACGATGTTATACTTATGTTTCCGTATTTAGTGATGTATGGTTGAATTGTTAGTTCATGATTATTTTCTATGATAGAATGTTTTTGTAGGTCAATCTGGGCTTTAGCTTCAGTCGATAGACGAATTTCAAAGTTATTTATAGCTATGAAAAAACTCCATTTGCCTATTTCTTTTTCCAATAAGCTAGTTATTTCCGTCAAATTTACTTCAGTAGTTAACACATTCTCCTCAGTGAGCGTGCAGTTAAATTTATAAGTCTTATTCGAGTTATACATGTCTTTCACAACAAATCTATAATTGCTATCGTTATTTTTCACTCCGCGACCTGTTAATCTTACTTGCATCAAATTGCCATTAAAATCTAGTGAAGACACTTTAATATCACCGATTGTCAAATGACGAACTTGGTTGTTCATGATTCTTAGTACTTTTTTTGCTATATGTACTATGCTGCGTCTGCCTATCATGTTCATCCTCCTATAATTCCCCAACACAGAAATACCAATTACTCTACATTAAATTGATTCACTGATCATGTTTTTTAATTATTAAATACTAATGATATACTTAATCCACTTTTATTTTACTCATAGAAGAATACCATAAAAATTGTTTTTTCGCCTACAATACTAAATTCAACTCTTCATTCTACATGTATCAATAATTTATGTACAAGGAGAATCACCATGAAATCTATTTCAATAATAATGCCTATTTATAACACCGAGGAATTTTTGGTTCATAGTATTCAATCTGTGCTTCAACAAACATATCAAAACTTCGAACTGCTTTTACTGAACGATAATAGTGAAGATAATAGCAAAGAAATTATCGAGAATTACATGAAAAATGATCATCGAATTAAAGCACACCACTTCACCGATAGACATGGTGTAGGTGCTGTGCGGAATTTCGGCATTAACATGGCTACCGGGGATTATATTTACTTTCTTGATAGTGATGACTATTTGGCTCCAAGCACTTTACAGATACTGATTGAAAACATTCATAACTTTGATTTAATATCCGGAAGACTGATGAGGGCAAACGTTAGTCTAGAACATGCTGCTATTAGCAACGACCAAGACAACCAGGATATTAAAATATATACAAACAGGAAATACAGATTAATTCGAAACAATTCCGTTTTGAACCGTTTATTTACCAAACGTTTTTTGGCAGATAACAATATAAGGTTTTCCGAAGACGTAGAGAATTATTCGGATTTATCATTTTTGGTTCATGCATTCTCAATTGTTCAGGAAGTTCCCTATACAAAAGAGAGCATCTACTTTAAAAGAAGGCGTAACGATCCTATTTCGAACCCCTCTCTCCTTCAAACTGGCATGCCGGGGCGAATTAATGACTTTACTCATGTGTATATGCATTTAAAAGATAATTACTCTAGTGATGAAAAGGTTAATTTGTTTTTGGATCGTCAATTATTCAACTTTTATCGTAGGCAAATTGTCGCCTACTTCAGAAACAATCAAAATGTAGATGAGGTTTTCTCTGTTTTAAGTGACGCAATGGTGAGATTGAATTCCAATCTTGTTCAGAAAAGTCCATCTCGAACAAAAAAAGAGATCAAAGCGATTCAAACAGGTAACCTAATACATTATAAAAAAGTAAACTTAAAACATCAGCGACTTCGTAATCTTAAAACAGCTTTAAAAGGGCGTAGACGACTTTATATTCAACTATACCGTTCCCTCTTTATGAAGATGCCTTTAAAGAAAAAAACAGTTGTTTTTGAGAGCTTTTTAGGGAAATCTTATTCAGATAGCCCCAAGTATATTTACGAATACATGATTGAAAATAAAATGGACTACAACTACGTTTGGATATTTAATGAGAAGAAGAATATCCCTGGCAATGCGTCTCAAGTAAAAAGATTTAGTTTAAAGTATTTTTATTACCTAGCTCGAGCTAAGTACTGGGTGAGTAATTCACGGCTTCCGATCACTTTAAATAAAAGAGAAGGCAATGTGTATTTACAGACTTGGCATGGGACTCCCTTAAAACAATTAGTGTTTGATATGGTTGACGTGTATTCCGCTGACCCAAAATATAAATCGAATTTTTATAGACAATCTAGAAGATGGGATTACTTAAGTTCACCAAATGCATATTCATCTGCAATATTCCGCAGTGCGTTTAAATACGATAAAGAAATGCTAGAGTTTGGTTATCCTCGAAATGACATTTTATATACAAAAAATAATCCAGACAATATAAATGAACTGAAAGTTTCTATGCGAATTCCAACAGATAAAAAGGTTGTTTTGTATGCGCCTACTTGGCGGGATGATGAGTTCTATTCAGCCGGTAAATACAAATTTACACTTCAGCTTGAACTCGATAAGTTACAGGCCGAACTCGGTGATGACTATATCGTCTTACTCAGAATGCACTATTTCATTGCCAATCAATTGGACATATCGGAATATAGCGGTTTTGTTTACGACTTTTCAAGTTATGATGACATTGCCGAACTTTACTTAGTTTCGGATGTTTTGATAACGGATTATTCTTCCGTATTTTTTGATTTTGCGAATTTAAAACGACCAATTCTTTTTTATACTTACGATTTAGAAAATTACCGGGATAAGCTTAGAGGATTTTATCTTGATATTGAAACAGAAGTCCCGGGTCCTCTGCTTCGTAATACAGAAGAAGTTATTCATGCAATCTCCGATATTCAAAATGTCCAAAAAGATTACGCGACTAGATATGATGCTTTTTATGAACGATTTTGTAAGTGGGATGATGGGAAGGCTTCTGAGAATACCGTAAAGGCCGTTTTTAAATAATCACCAAAGTATGGAAGTTGGTTGCTTCCATACTTTTTTTCTTTTACCTATGCTTTTCCTAGCATTTACCAATGGACTTTTTTAGTGTATTCTTGTTTATAACATTTACAAGATTCAGAGATAACGGAGGATGAAGATGCAAACGCGGAATCGAAATTTAAAAGTTAAACTTGTTTTCAATGGCATTATTTTTTCTAGTCTTTTCATTATGGGCATGCAATTTACACCGTTTCGATTTATGGATAAAGAAGCTTTAATTGGACCACTCATTATTTTGACGGCCATTTTAATCTACTATTTAATTTTTAATCGAGAAATAATCATCACGAAAAATTCACTGTTAATCGCTGCTCTTTCTGCACTTTTCTTTATGTATTATATTGCAAACATTACTGCGCGGGTTCCTTTGAAGCCTGCTTATATGATTTATTTAGCCATTATTTTTGCAGTTTTTCTTTTCATAGGCACGTTTAAAAATAAAGTCCTTTTCTATCCAGCATCGATTATTTTTGTGTTCTTATATGTAAATCTACTATTCTTGCCTAGGATCCTCACACATATGAGTTTAACGAATGCGAATTCAAACGGTATTATCGCATTTTTATTGTTGTTTTTTTGTATTATTAATTTTAGAGAATCGAATTGGATTCTTAGAATCATAAACATTTATAATACCTTGTTTTTACTCTATGCACTTTTCATGGTTGCCACTTCGCGTGCAGCGATGCTGGCATTTCTAGTTTCAGTCTTTATTTACCTAGTCGTGAAGAAATCGCATAGATTCGTTTTTCCGTTCATCGCACTACTCATTGTCGGTAGCCAAGCCTTTACATTGTTTTATTTAAAAGCGAAAGGCACAACTATAGGGATGAAATTGAATGCATTAACGGAAAAGTATACCGGGAAAAGGTTTTTCTCAGGGAGAGACCGGGTTTGGAAAGAGTCCCTTGAGGACGTTACCAATTCCGGAAACATTTGGACGGGCCTTGGAAATAACACTCAACACGGCGAATTTAACGGTTATTTACATAACTTTTACGTACAATTATTTTATCAATCTGGAATTATTGGTTTGCTATTAATGTCCGCACTGCTTTTGGCAATTGCATATGTTGCGATGAAAGTTAAAAGAGACACGATTGATCATAGTTATAAGATTTTATTCGCCTATTTTGTCGGCATACTTTTCTTACAAATATTCGAAGGACATCTCATTTATAAATTCGAACTAATTTCTATGTTGTGTTGGATCATAATTGCTTTGTTTGTCAATAAAACGCTACTGATGAATTTTAATAGTAATGAAAAGCGACTCTAATAGGGTCGCTTTTTTGTTTGATTATCAATAAATCCTTCAATTACTAAGATTATAATTTCCCTCCCAAAAAGTGAGATTCTTGTAGTATAATAGACTATTACTCGAAGGGAGCTTTAAAAAGGAGAAAAGAACCACTATTTCATTAAGAGTTTTCTGTCTAGCGTTAACATTGCAATATTACTTTTATGGAGGATTATGAATGGATCGATATTTAAAAACAAGTATTTATATAATGATTTTTGCCTTACTTATACAACTATTTCCTGCTGTATCTTTCGCGGAAGATGAATTGGTCGAAGAACCTACGGAAGTCTTGTTGTATGCATCAGAAAAAGGTGGACAAATTGCACTTTACGAAGATGAGCGTGCTGAGAAAGTATTGGCTTATATTCCCGATTCCACTTCTGTTGAATTGCTTAATTCACAAGAGGGGTACTCACAGGTTCTATTTATTCCTAAAATTCCTGATGATGAAGCCAATTCCTCGATAGTTGGTTTTGTTCAAAACGTTCATATCGTCAATCCCGATGATGTAGAAGCGTTTCTACAAAAAAGGGATAATGAGGGGATTATTTTAGAGGATCATGAAGAAACCGATCTTGAAGAAATTGACAGTGAAGACAACGTAATTATCGATGAACCAGGCGATTCAACCGATTCGACCGATAATACCGAGCTTGAAATTCAGCACGAAGAGAACTTACTTGAAGAAGAAGAGATAAATCTAGAAGAAGAAATTGATACATCAATGCCTTCGATACCTGAAGCAGAAGATCAACAAGTCGAAAAACGCATGACTTCCTTAGCGGTAGCTTCCACTCCTACTTTACAAGGTGTGGCTCTCAAAAGTTCGACAAAAATCTACTCTGGGATGTCAACGGGGTCTTCTGTTTTGAAAGCTTATAAACAAGGACACATCCTTAAATTTAAATCACATACTGCTGATTGGTATATTGCTACAGTCTACATAAGTGGAAAACCGCAAACTGGGTATATTCATCTGAATGACGTGGATCTCCTAATCGAGCAAAAGCGACTTGTCGGGTACGCGGCCGTTCAACCGGTGCATGTTTATCAAAGTCCCACGCAAAACAACGGTGTTCTTAAGAGTTATAATCGCGGAGCTAAGCTAATTTATCGCACTTTTTCTTCTCAGTGGCATCAAGCGACAGTTATTATTAACGGTCAAGCGCGGACTGGGTATATTCATGTGAATGATGTCGGTCCTGAATTACCTGTAACTCAGGCTCCTATAAGAGGATTGGCTGTTTCTAAAGTTGTTTCTGTATATAGTTCTACATCAACGAACTCATCCGTTTTGAAATCATATTCTCAAGGACATATTCTTCTTTATCGTCCATATAATAGCGCTTGGTACGAGGCGACGGTTTATGTGAACGGAAAGGCTCGAAAAGGGTATATTAATCGTAATGATGTTGAAAATATTGTGACTAACCAAGTAACCGTTAGAGGAGTTGCAGTTAATAGTCCGACACGGGTTTATTCAAAGGCATCTACTTCGGCTTCAACCTTGAAAAGCTATTCGTTTGGTAGAGCGCTCATTTATCGCACATTTACCGATAGTTGGTATGAAGCGACGGTTTACGTGAACGGAAAACCTAGTACAGGATATATTCATAAGAGTCATGTCGTTAATGTTACCGGGAAGAAGATAGTCTTAGATCCTGGTCACGGCGGTTCGGATCCCGGTGCACAAGCATTAGGTCTTGTTGAGAAGGAACTGAACTTGGATATCGCTCTTCGAACAAAGAACTTATTGGAAAGTGCCGGCTTTAGTGTCGTCATGACTAGAACAACGGACGTATTTGTTTCATTAGCAGGAAGAGCTGAAATAGCGAACAGTTCAAATGCCGATATTTTCATCAGCATTCATGGAAATTCGTTTAACGGCGCTACACAGGGTGTCGAAACTTTCTGGTATGGCAAGTACGAAAAAGCGAATAGCATGCGACTTGCGCACGCATTGCAAAACAATGTGGTTAGTAAAATGAATATGTCCTATCGAAGAGTTGCTGAAGGTAATTTTCATGTCATTCGAGAAACGAAAGTTCCGAGCGCTCTTTTAGAAGTTGGATTTATCGATAACCCAAGTGATGCAGCAAAGTTGAAACAAAGTAAATATAGGCAATTAGCTGCTGAGGGAATTATGCTTGGCGCATTGGATTATTTTAGGTAACTTTTAGAGGTACCTTTTAGAGGGGCCTCTTTTTAGCGGTACCTTTTAGCGGTACCTGTGCAAGGTTCATTTATGACAATTCACGGCGCTGGATAAACAATCAAGGGGGTATCGACAAAGTGTTATACAGTCGATACCCCCTTTCTACTTTATGCAATTGTAGTGTATTATCTGAGTAGTGTCTTGCACAGGTACCTACAAAGAGGTACTTATAGATGGTGCCTAAATAAAGGGACCGAAATGAAGGTTGGAATGGGTGTTGTTGAGGTTTTTGACTATTTGGATAGTCCCATCTGGTATACTAAATACGTTCATTAATATTTTAAGAAGGTGTCTATTTGTTTAAAGAATTCCTAATCGCTACCTATTTGTTTCTAACAAAATCAGTCTTCGCGATTGCTAAGCTCTTCCCCATTCGGAACAAGTTCGTTTTTGTTTCTAGTTTTGGGGATAACGTCGATTATGTGGCGCGTGAGGTTCTTCGTCAGCAATCGGCTGATGTGGTGATTTTGCGGTCACGTAAAAGTAATTATTCGTTTGGTCAGTTGGATATAGATGCGCGACGAATCATTTCTTTTGATAGCTTGAATATAATTCAGTATGTGAAGAGTATTTATCATTTGGCGACAGCTCGGCATGTTTTTGTTGATAATTATTTTGCATTTTTAAGTGTGATGAATTTTAAGACTGGTGTTGAGTGTATTCAACTTTGGCATGCTGCGGGGGCTGTGAAAAGGTTTGGAATGGAAGATCCGACTTTTTATGACCGGACTGTTTCTGCACAGAAACGATTCAAGAAAGTGTATGCGCGGTTTGACAAGGTTGTTGTCGGATCTGATGCGATGATACCTGTTTTTAAAAAGGCTTTTAATATAAAAGATGAGCAATTTTTGAAGACCGGGATTCCACGGACGGATTTTTTCTTTGATGAAGCGGCAAAGTCTACTGCGATTAGCGAGGTCTATGCTGCCTATCCGGAGATTGCATCGAAGAAGGTTATTTTATATGCACCTACGTTTCGCCGTGATGAGTTGGAAGGTCAGGAAATTGGACTTGAGGTTGAGAAAATGACAGCCGAGCTAGGACCTGAGTATTTGTTGTTAATACGCATGCATCCGGCTGTTAAAATGAATTTTGTGGACACTGGGTTGGCTGGTGTACTTGATGTTTCGGCGTATCGAAATGTCAATCATTTGTTGTTGGTGACGGATTATTTACTCTCTGATTATTCGTCGATGCCGTATGAGTTTGCGTTATTGAATCGTCCACAGATCTTTTTTCCGTATGATTTGGAGTCTTATGAGGAAGAAAGCGGCTTTTGGTCTTCTTATGACGAAGTCGTTCCGGGACCCATTGTGCAATCGACGGATGAGATTATCGAATTAATTCGCCAGGATGATTTTGATCTAGAAGAGATTGCTGCGTTTTCTAGTCGATGGAATCGCTATTCTGCGGGAAGATCTGCGCGTGAGCTGGTTGATTATTTAAAGAAATAATAAATATCTATCTAAAGGGGGGCAATCAAATGAAAAGGATAATATTGTTCTTAGTTCTTTTGTTTTTAGTTGGCTGTTCTGATAAAGAAGTGGTTTCTGTACCGGATGATTTTTCTGGAAAGGCGACAACCGAAGTGTCTTACCACACCCCTCCCTCCCGAATGACCATCGGCATGATCGGGGACATATTATTGCATAATCCGCTATTCACATACGATGATTATGCCTATTCATTCGCGGAAGTAAAGGATTCTCTGGAGTCAATTGATTTTTTATTGGCCAATCAGGAGTCGATGCCTGCGGGGGATATTTTCGACTATAGTGGGTATCCGGCTTTTAATAGTCCAGCGCATATCATTAAAGGGTTGCAAGATGTTGGTGTGGATATGGTTTCGATTGCAAATAATCATACGTTGGACCGTGGGGAAAAAGGGACGTTGGCGGCGATTGAAAACATTAAATCTTATGACATGCCTTATGTCGGTGCGTATACGTCCTTTGAGGATCAAGACGAGCTGCGGATTATGACCGTAAATGACATTACGATTGGTTTTTTAGCGTATACGTATGGGACGAACGGGATTCCGACGCCTGAGGGGAAAGATTATTTGGTTGCGCGAATTGATCCGAAGCGTATTTCACGTGAGGTTAAAGCGATGAAAAAGTTGGTGGATGTTGCGGTTGTTTCGATGCATTGGGGAAATGAGTACGAGCTTTCTCCCAACCAAACGCAGAAGGACCTGGCACAGGTGATTGCGGATGCGGGTGGAGATATTATTTTCGGCCATCATCCTCATGTGTTGCAGCAGTTCGATTTGTTGGAAGGCGAAAATGGTAATTCGACGCATGTTTTTTATTCGTTAGGGAATTTCTTTTCAGGGCAAAAGTTTGAGTATACGGATATCGGCGGCATTGCGCGTTTAACTGTGGAAAAGAATCCATCGAATGCGGTTTCCCCAATTACAATTAGTGAACCTTCCTTTTTTCCGACGGCTGTTGTGAAAGATGCGAAGGGTGTGTTTCGAGTTGTGCCGCTGAAGAGTGTCGAGGCGGAAAAGATTGTATCGAATGATTGGGTCATCGATCATATGAATGCTGTCCTATTCGCGGAGTAAGCTGTCGAACTCACACTATTTGTAATATAATTGTAATGAAAATGTTCTTGTTAAATTTTCCTTTTGAGGTAGAATGAGAGAATGATAGAGATATCGGAAAATTTATGAGGGGGAACATGATTGAAAAAAACCGTTTTTTCTGTAATGGCAACTACTGCCCTTGCAACGATGATTGCTGTTGGTGACGCGGATGCTTCAACAGATACATACAAAGTAAAATCTGGTGACTCCCTATGGAAGATTGCCTTGAATCATAATGTTTCTGTTAATAATATAAAAGCTTGGAATAATTTAAATGGGGATATAATCTTCCCGAATCAAAAACTTGTTGTGACTGCGGGTTCGACGGCAATAACTACGCCGAAGGCACCAGCTGCTTCAGCGCCTGTTGCGACGACGAGCAGTACGTACACGGTTAAACGTGGCGATACGCTTGGCGCGATTGCTTCAGCTCATAAAACGACCGTTGCGAAGTTGGCGTCGTTGAATAATATTAGAAATGTCAATGTCCTTAGTATCGGACAAGTGTTGAAGGTTGAGAATGCAAAGGCTGGAACGACTCCGCCTGCACAAACAAAACCTAATGTGACAGCGCCTGCTAAACCGGCGGCCCCTTCTACTAAGGCGACGACGTATACAGTTGTGCGCGGCGATACGCTTTCGCATATTAGTGCACGTTTTGGTGTGCCAATTAGCGAGATTATGAGAGCGAACGGCATTACGTCACATATCATTCATGTCGGTCAAAAACTTAAGTTGAACGGCGGTACGGATAAGGTTTCGAATCCTAAACCGACTACACCTCCTGCATCTGCTTCGGGTATTAGTGCTTATCCAAACGTTATAGCTACAGCGCAATCTTTGCGCGGTGTTCCTTATGTATGGGGCGGCCAGACACCTAGCGGGTTCGACTGCAGCGGGTTCATTCACTATGTTTATAATAAAGCAGGCGTTTCCATGACGCGTACGAATTCGATTGGCTATTTCAGCAGATCGTTTTATATCGACAATCCACAACCGGGTGATTTGGTATTCTTTAAAAATACATACCAAAAGGGTATTTCTCATTTGGGCGTTTATTTAGGAAACGGGAACTTCATTCATGCGGGTTCTAAAGGTATTGCGATTAATAATGTAAATGATGCCTATTGGAAAGATAAGTTTGATAGTTATAAGCGATTTTATAGTGTTGCTGATTGATTAAGTGAAGGTTATAGAGGTTCATGGACGGGTGATTCCGTTTGTGGGCCTTTTTTTGTGGTTTATTTGTGGGGTGGGTTGTGGGTTTGGTCGTTTCAGCGTATGCTTTGGTCGTTTGAGTACACTCATTAGTCGTTTGGAGTAGGCTTTGGTCGTTTGGGTACACTCATTAGTCGTTTGGAGTAGGCTTTGGTCGTTTGGGTACACTCATTAGTCGTTTGAAGTGGGTTTTGGTCTTTTCGCCGGCAATTTTATTGTTTAGTGGCGTTGGGAAGTATGCACAAGTGGATAAGTTTTGCGCGCATAGTATGTACCGGCTTCAACAATTAAAAGCATTTTTTTGTTTTCTTGAACCTATTCATGTATAAAAATATGGCTTTAGTCGTTTAGACGATGGTGTTGATCGTTTAGGGAACCACTTTGGCCGCTTTGATGGTGGGTTTGGTCGTTTCGAGGTGTGCGATGCTGGCGTGGAAGGATTTACACGGTAAATTGTAGGTGCAAATCCTTCCCCAGTCAAAATCCAATTTTTGCCCACTCGAATAATGAGCCGGGATCGGATTTTCGGTCGGGTGCATATTCATCGTGACCAATTATATGTTCTCTATCATTCTTTACTGCTGGGTATCTTTTAACTATGTCAGTGATTAAATTATGTAGAGTTTCGTACTGTGCTTCGGTGAATCCAATATGTGACTCGGGAATTAATTCATAATCCTCGGTAGGTAAAATTGAACTCATTTCTTCTTTTGTTCCAATTGCCATCATTTCGATTCCAATTGAATACTTATTTAGCTGATCTTCATAGTGTGGAAAGTTCTTTAAATTACCTTTCCCCGCGTGATAGGCAATGCGATTCTCTGGTACCAGAAGATAGATTTCGCCTTCTCTTCCGATTATATAATGGGCTGAAACGCCGTAATCGATGAAGATTTCACGAACATCGTTAGCGTTATAAGGGTCCACAGGATTTTCAGCTGCATTACTTGTAAAATGAATCATTACTTTTGTGATTGGTGTGGTTCTCTCTTCAGAATTTTTCAGTGGAAGAAGGTAATTAATCGTTGGTAGGCTCGTTTCTGTTATCGGATAAGCAAGTATTTCTACTTCTTTACTTGGTACGATTTCATGAGAGCAGCCCATGATGATTAATAACAGTGTGATTAAAACAGTATATAGGGTTTTCTTCATTTACTATCTGAGTCCTTTCTATTAACTGTTTTAATGAACCTTTTTGCAACTTAGGTAGGAATATCACAATTAACTTTAACTATACAACGTTGTCTGGAAACTAGACAAGATTTAGTGTGGATTCGTCTCTGGGGTTATTCGTGAGGGTGGGTTTGGTCGGCTAGACGGGCGCTTTGGTCGTTTGGAAGCGGGCTTTAGTCGTTTCGACGGGTGGATTGGGCGTTTGAGCGGCGGCTTTGGTCGTTTCGTTGTTTTATTGGTAAAAAATGAAAAAGGAGACTATGCCGTTTTGGCATAGTCTCCTTTTCTGTTTTAAGCTGTTCCGATTAGTACACCATCGCTATCGAAGTGATACATTTTCCCTTTAATCTTCACCCAACCCGTTTGCATAACGCCTTTGTTGTCGGTGTAGTAAGTGTTTCCACTGTCGTAAATCCAACCGACTTGCATTGCACCGTTGTTGTGGTTGAAGAAATATCTGTTCGACTGATGATCTACCCAACCGGATTGTCTAACGCCGTCATCGTTGAAATAGTAAGTGTCGCCTTTGATTTTCAACATGCCGGTTTGTATAACGCCTTTGTTGTCGGCGTAGTACGCATCGCCATCAACGAAAATCCAGCCGGTTTGCATGGTGCCGTTGTGGATGTTGAAGTAGTATTTGTTCGATTCATACTCCACCCAACCAGTCTGTCTGACGCCGTTATCGCCGAGATAGTAAGTGTCGCCTTTTACTTTTACCATACCCGTTTGCATAACGCCTTGGTTGTTAAAGAAGTACCATTTAGACAGGATTTCATACCAGCCTTTGACTTTTTTACCGTCTGAATCTAGATAATACGTTTTACCGTCTTTGTGGAACCAACCAACGTCGCCTTCATTGGCACCGCCGCCGTCATCAATCGATTCGACTGTAATTCTGCCGTCTGCTTCTTGTCTTGTTGTATTGCCAGCTGCGTCTGTTAATTCTACAACGATGACTGCTCCGTCAACAGTGATATTCGGAACAACCCATGTTGTGCTGTAAACGCCTGGTGATACTTCTTCGATTGGCAAGCTTGTTGAAGACTGTAAATTCAATTGTGCCGGAATTTGTACAGTAAAGCTTGCTGTTCCGCCTTCTGCATCACTTGTGAATGAAATGTCTACTTCATCGCCAGGATTGACTGTTTGATTGGCTGATGGTTGTAGATTTTCGATTGTCGGTGCATTCCACTTTGCTGTAACCGTAACTGATTTCGTCTCAGTGTTTCCAGCTAGGTCGTATGCGACGACTGTGATTTCATTCGCGCCTGCGTCTAGAAGAATTCGTTTCGAGTAGTTGCCTTCGTTAACAGCTACTTTCGATCCGTTCACTTCGACGTAGTCGAGATTTTCGTCTGCTGCAGTTCCTTCAACAGTGACTGATTCACGGTTCGTGACGTCTCCGTCTACTGGATTCGTGATTGTTAATGTCGGCTTAACTGTATCTAGCGTGATGGTTACTGGTTCGGATGAGCCAGCTGCATCTCCGTTAAATAGTGTTGTGGCCACAAATTCGTTATCGCCTTCTGTTAAGTTTGTCTCGATTGAGAATGCGCCATCGTCACCAATTTCAGCTGTCGCGACTTCTTCGCCGTTGTTGTTCAGCTGGATTGTTGTTGTTGGTGATGCTTCTCCTTCGATTGTGACTGTTTCTTCATTCGTGATATAGCTTTCTTCTGGTGTCGTAATGACCGGAGTCGTGATTTCATAATCCACGCGTGCACGGATCATGTAGTTCCCTTCTTCTGCTGGTGCTGCTGACCAAGTACCGCTAACAAACTGGTAACTGCGTTTTGCGTTCGGACTGTCTTCATCCGTTGCAAGACCTGGTGTATTCGGATTTGCTCTTGTTTGAATGTAAACCATGTAGAAATCGCCATCGACAATGATGTTGTGATCTCTTAGGTCTACCGTTGTCCATGTGCCGTCACGTAATGCCGTGCCGTCGATTGGACCTGCTAATTTCGTGCCAGGCATGCCATCTGCACCTGCATCCCATACTTCGACTGCAAATTCAGTTCCGCCTGGTACTGGCCATTCTGTATCCCAGAAACGGAATACGCCGTCCGTTACGATTGCAGAATCTCTTCCTTCAGGTAGAGACATTTTAACTGCCCAACCATTTCCTGCATCGTAGAAAGCACGTGCGTTTTCACCAGTTCCATCGTCATAGCCAATTTCGCCGCCTGGATACGTGTAATACGGATCAAGCTCGACATTGACTTCTGTCGGATCGGAACCGATGGTGATTTCAACTTCTTGACTGTGGAAATTAAGCGCCATTACTTTTAGCGTATAGCTTCCTTCGTACGCAGTCAGTGAGAAGTTTCCATCTGCATCTGTTTCTACTGGTTGAACATTTGCATCTTCGATTAGTAGAAGTGTTGCATCTGCGATTGCGTTGCCTGTTTCACTGTTTGTAACTTGTCCAGTGACAGTGCCTTGATCCAGCTCATCTAATGTGAAATTAGCAAGTGTTTCTTCGCCGTCCGCGATGGATACAGTTTGTTGTTTCGTTTCGTATCCGTAGGCTCCTGCTTCCACTGTGAACTCTCCAACTGGGAGTGTAAGTCTATAGGATCCGTCAGCCGGATTCGTAAAGACAGTTCTTCCGTTTTCGAGAACAGTAACTTGTGCGCGAATTGGAAGTGCTGTTGGTGCTGTATTTTCTTTTCCTTTTTCAATGCCTACTTTTTCTTTTCCTAATTCAATTCCCAATTTATTGGCAGATGCCTTGATAACGCTCATTGACGAGGCTGTTGTTTGACTTGATGTGTTGGAAAGACCTACATCATCAATATACCAACCCGGTCGGACGACGCTGCCATCAGAGAATGCTTCGAAACCGACATAGACGCGTTGACCGCTATATGCGGAAAGGTCGATTTCTATATCCGTCCATTCTGTTGTCACGCCTTGGAATTTTTGTAGTCGATTCCAGGTTACTTGATCCGTGGAAATCACGACATGACCGTAATCCCAAGCTGTGCCCGATGTAGATTGCTCGAAGTTATGCCAGTTCTTGAATGTCAGGAAGGCATCTCCTTCAGGCAAATCGATTGCAGGCATAACTAGTGTTGCGTTCATATTCGCTAGATAGTCGCCTGCTAGGTTTGTTGCATAAACATTTTCACCGGATGCTGCCCCGTTTGGACCGGATGTCGGAACGCCCATTGCCCAAGTGTTGTTCGCTCCGAATGAATACCAACCCGACGGTGAGCTTTCAAAGTCTTCAAAGTACCCGACTGTGATACCTGGTATTACTTCGACTGTATGTTCTTCAGTTGCTACGACGTTCCCACCGTAGTCACTTGTTTCGAAGTAGTAAGTGATTGATTCGCCGGTAATTTGATCTCCAGGAATTGTTGCGCTGAATGTTCCACTTAATTCATTTCCGGATTCTTGTGTCGCTTGAACTTCTTGCCAAGCGCCGTCTGCATCTTTGTAATGAAGATTCACGTAAGAAATTCTCAAATTATCGGTTACGTTTGCTTTCAGTACTAAATCCATTTCAGAATAAACTTGTCCGGGTGCTGTGTGGTTAATGACTGGTGCTTCGCTGTCATCGCTGTATTGCGAAGTTTCGGCTAAAGCTACATCGTCAATATACCAACCTTCTCGTACGACGCTTCCATCGGAGAACGTATGGAAACCAAGGTAGACCCGTCCACTGTATTCTGATAGGTCAATTTCAGTTGCTTGCCAACCATCTGACAGGCCTTGGAACATTTCTAGGTTTGTCCAATTCTCGCCGTCTGTGGAAATGACGACATGGCCATAATCCCATGCTCTTCCTGCTGTTGATTCTTCAAAGTTATGCCAGTTTTTGAACTGCAAGAAGGAAGGCCCTTCTGGTAGATCTACTGGAGGCATAACAAGCGTTGCGTTCATGCTGCTATTGTAAGTTCCAGCTAGATTTGTCGCATAAACGTTTTCACCTGAATAGGCTTCACCTGGTCCGGAAGTTGGTGCGCCCCATTGCCACGCATCATTTGCTCCCTCGGAATACCATCCAATTGGTGCGTAACTAGCATCGAAGTTTTCGAAATAGCCAGTTGTGATGCCACCTTTAACTTCAACTACGTACTCGTCACTTTCAACTGTGTTTTGTCCGTAGTCATTTATCACCCATTTGTATGTGAATGAAGGACCCGTGACGTCTCCACCTGCAACTTTAACTGCGTAATCACCAGACTTATAGTCTCCTGATTTACGTGTTGCATCTACAGTTGTCCAATCATTACCGTCTTTGTACATCAGTTGAACGCCGGTAACGCTGACGTTATCGCTGACAAAGATGGATAAGTTAAGGTCCATGCCCTCGTATGTTTCAGCCGGTGCGCTATGTTCAAATGTTGGCGCTTCAGCATCTTCACCGTCTACCATAACTTGTCCTGTTAACGTTCCAAGCCCATCAAGGATTGACGATACCGCTTCATACGCATCGACAAGTCCGTATCCATACGCGTGGTTTGGCGACTCAGGATATTGGGAATCTGTTAAAGGAGTCGTTGTATCCAGTAAGATTTGTTCCATTTCATCAACGGATATGTCGGCATTGACTTGACGTAACAATGCTGCGACCGCCGCTACTGCAGGGCCAGACATTGACGTTCCGTTCCATCCGCCTTCATAACCGCCACCTGGTACGCTTGAACGAATATTTACGCCAGGCGCTATGATATCCGGTTTAATCTCGCCATATGGAGAAGGTCCTCTCAGCGAGAAACTTGCTACTTTGTTGTTGATATCTGTTGCACCTGTTGCAAAGGATTCAGGATAGTTTGCCGGTACAGCAACTGATCCTGGTCCGCCTGGATTTGACAGCGTTGTATTCCCAGCTGAGAATTCAGGGAAGATTTCTGCTGCGCGCCAAGCTCTAACCGTGTCGCGATACCATTCATCGAGACCTGGTCCACCGCCCCATGAGTTGTTTACAACGTCAGGCGCCATGTTCACATCGCCGCCCGGTGCGATAATCCATTGTGCAGCGTTCAATAAAATCGCATCGGTCGTGCTGCCCGCTGCGTTAAATACTTTTGTTGCAATCCATTTGGCACCTGGCGCTACCCCTACCTGGTTCGATCCATTTGGTTCGCCACCGACCATTGTTCCGGTTACATGCGTTCCATGTCCGTGGTCATCAAATGGTACAGCTTGTCCAGTTGAAGCGTCAAACCAGCTATACTGGTGATTTGCTGTGCCAGTGCTTGCATCATAGCCGCGGTATTTTTCTTTTAATGCTGGGTGATCCCACTGAACACCCGTGTCTAGACTTGCAACTACAGTTCCCGATCCGTCAATGCCGAGCGCCCAAGTCTCAGGTGCTTTCACACGTTCGACGTTCCACTCGACGTTTGCAAGTTCTGATTGTGGTGCAACTTCATCAGCTTTTACAATCGTTTCATGTAATTGACGTTCTTCGTTTGGTAAGATTTTTTCAACTTCCGCAAAAGCTGCAATATTCTCTGCAACTTCTTTTGTTGCTGTTACTGCCATTCCGTTGACGATAAAATATGAATTGAATTCATCAACATTGCCGCTCGCCATTTCGCTTTCCAAATACTCGACAACGCCTTGTTGTGATTCAATTGAAACGGATTTTAGATCCGACACAACAGCTGAGCGCTGTTGAAATTTCGCGTCATGCGCGGACAATTTATTCTTGCTTGCATTTTTCCGGGCTTCTTTTGCAACTTTTGCCGAATCTGATGACTCTTTAAACTTTACGAGAAATGTTGTTTTTTCTTGTTTTTCGAATTCGCTTAGTAAACGTTTGCCCACTTTTTCTTTTGCAGTAGCTTGGGTTTCGTTTACAGACTGATGCAATTTCCCACTTGGTGACGCTGCTGATGCAAATCCGGGCGTGATTAATGAAAGAACCATAAGAAAAGTGGCGAATATACTAAATGCCCTTTTCTGAGCACGATTTTTGTTCCTCAATAAGATTTCCTCCCTTTTTTACAATGATTGTGAGACTGTTGTGTCTGTTTATTGTTTGTTGGTAAGTTTTTTTGAGTTGCTAGTGAGTTGGTAGCTCGTGTGCTCGTTTTCAATTAGATAAAAGCGCACAGAAAAACACCTAAAATCCTAAGCTAGTTTGATAGGTGAGGTTCTCGGGTGTCGGTCAATTTTATGGTATTATCTAATTTTTAACGGATCAAAGAATTTTGAATTTCTCCTCTCTGATTTTCCTCCTTTCTACATTTTCTTTACCAGTTGCATGTTACCCCCCTTTTTCTACTAAACTCTCTTCTTTGACCAACCAAAGCTTAAAATACATATCTATATAAGTCAATGATATTCGTAGACTATTTGGACAAATCAGTATTTTTTAACTAACTATTCGACTTTTATTGCAGTAATATAACAAATATAACGTGTTTTTATAGAGAAAAGAACCATGTGAAAATACCGAAAATGTTGTGTTTACGGCATTTAGACGTTGTCCCTAGACAGTAAGACTGTGGTTGTTTCCATTTTATGGATTTTGGTTTTCGGGGTTTTACTTGCTGAAAAGATCATAATGTGTAGGTCTTTATTGGATTTGTTGGGTTTATTTTCATTGGGAATTATTGTTAATGGGTCGCTTGAGGATTTTTTTTCAACCCTAAAGTCCTAGTCAATGGTCGGTATCTTATAACCTATTCATTTTGATATTTCACAGATTACTGGAAGTTATATTTTCGTAGCAATTGTAAAATAACGTGGGATTTATTGAAATCCGCATGAAAAATTAGTGTGTGTTCTTGTGATTATTACGTGATTTGACAGCGCGTAATATGGTGATTTTTTGCTTTTTTGTAGGTTGGGTTGAGTGTTAATTGGGATGCTTTTTTTGAGGGGGTTTGAGGGAGAGCTACAGGGGGTGAGGTACCTGTGCAAGAGGCAATTCAGATTATACACTACAATTGCATAATGCGATACCAGGAACGAGTCGTACATTGATTCACAAATTATTTAATGGCTATTTATACACTGGGTCGAATTGTCATAAATCAACCATGCACAGGTACCTTTTAGGTTGGTCGTTTTGGTAGCCTCTTTGGTCGTTTGAGGGGTGGGTTTGGTCGTTTCGCGGTTGTATTGGTAATGAATGAAAAAAGACTATGCCACTTTGGCATAGTCTCTTTTTCTGTTTTAAGCTGTTCCGATTAGTACGCCATCACTATCGAAGTGATACATTTTCCCTTTAATTTTCACCCAACCCGTTTGCATGACGCCTTTGTTGTCGGTGTAGTACGTGTTTCCACTGTCGTAAATCCAACCGACTTGCATGGCACCGTTGTTGTGGTTGAAGAAATATCTGTTCGATTGATGATCTACCCAACCGGATTGTCTAACGCCGTCATCGTTGAAATAGTAAGTGTCGCCTTTGATTTTCAACATGCCGGTTTGTATAACGCCTTTGTTGTCGGCGTAGTAGGCATCGCCTTCAACGAAAATCCAGCCGGTTTTCATGATGCCGTTGTGGATGTTGAAGTAATATCTGTTCGATTCGTAATCCACCCAACCAGTCTGTCTGACGCCGTTATCACCGAGATAGTAAGTGTCGCCTTTTATTTTTACCATGCCCGTTTGCATGACGCCTTTGTTGTCAAAGAAGTACCATTTGGACAGAACTTCGTACCAACCTTTGACTTTTTTACCGTCTGAATCTAGATAATACGTTTTACCGTCTTTGTGGAACCAACCAACGTCGCCTTCATTGGCACCGCCGCCGTCATCGATTGATTCGACTGTAATTCTGCCGTCTGCTTCTTGTCTCGTCGTATTGCCCGCAGCGTCTGTCAGTTCGACAACGATGACTGCTCCGTCAACAGTGATGTTCGGAACAACCCATGTTGTGCTGTAAACGCCTGGTGAGACTTCTTCGATTGGCAAGCTTGTTGATGACTGTATATTCGCTTGTGCTGGAATTTGTACAGTGAAGCTTGCTGTTCCGCCTTCCGCATCACTTGTGAATGAAATGTCTACTTCATCGCCAGGATTGACTGTTTGATTCGCTGATGGTTGTAGATTCTCGATTGTCGGTGCATGCCACTTCGCTGTGACTGTGACTGATTTCGTCTCTGTGTTTCCAGCTAAGTCGTGTGCGACGACTGTGATTTCATTCGCGCCTGCGTCTAGAAGAATTCGTTTCGAGTAGTTACCTTCATTAACAGCTACTTTCGATCCGTTTACTTCGACGTAGTCTAGATTTTCGTCTGCTACGGTTCCTTCAACAGTAACCGATTCACGTTTTGTGACATCTCCGTCTACTGGGTTCGCAATTGTTAATGTCGGCTTTACTGTATCTAGCGTGATCGTCACTGGTTCGGATGAGCCAGCCTCTTCTCCGTTAAATAATGTTTTCGCAACTAATTCGTTTTCGCCTTCTGTTAAGATTGTCTCGAATGAGAATGTTCCTTCATCACCAATTTCAGCTGTCGCGACTTCTTCACTGTTGTTGTTCAGTTGAATTGTCGTGTTTGGTGAAGCTGTTCCTTCGACTGTTACTGCTTCTTCATTCGTAAAGTCACCGTTTGCCGGATTTGCGATGATTGGCGGGGTGATTTCTGAACCTATGCGCGCACGAATCATGTAGTTTCCTTCTTGGGGTGGTGTAGCTGACCATGCCCCGCTAACAAATTGATAGCTACGGTTTGCGTTTGGACTGCTTTCATCCATTGCTAAACCCGGTGCATTTGGAAACAGCTTAGTTTGGATGTAAACCATATAGAAATCGCCATCGACAACGATGTTGTGATCCCTAAGATTTACAATTGTCCATGTGCCGTCACGTAATGCCGTGCCGTCAATTGGACCTGCTAGTTTCTGTCCTGGCATGCCGTTAGGACCTGCATCCCAAACTTCGACCGCGAATTCAGTTCCGCCTGGTACTGGCCATTCTGTATCCCAGAAACGGAATACACCGTCTGTTACAATGGCGGAATCTGTTCCTTCAGGCAGGGACATTTTAACTGCCCAACCATCTCCTACATTATTGAAAACACGTGCGTTTTCACCAGTTCCATCGTCATAGCCAATCTCGCCACCTGGATAAATATAATACGGGTCTAGTTCCAGGTTAACTTCAGATGGGTCTGAACCGATGGTGATTTCGACTTCTTGACTGTGGAAATTAAGCGCCATTACTCTTAGCGTATAGGTTCCTTCATACGCAGTTAGTGAGAAGTTTCCGTTTTCATCTGTCTCGACTGGTTGAATATTTGCATCTTCGATCAATAGAAGTGTTGCATCCGCGATTGTGTTGCCATTTTCACTGTTTGTCACTTGTCCAGTTATAGTGCCCTTTGGCAGCTCATCTAAAGTGAAATTAGCGAGTGTTTCTTCGCCGTCCGCGATGGATACGGTTTGTTGTTTTGTTTCATATCCATAAGCGCCAGCTTCAACTGTGAAATCTCCTACTTGAAGCATTAACTTATAGGAACCGTCTGCCGGATTTGAATAAACACTTCTTCCGGTTTCGAGAACGCTAACTTGTGCGCGAATTGGAAGGGTTGTTGGTGCTGTATTTCCTTTTTCAACGCCTACTTCTACTTTTTCTTTTCCTAATTCAATTCCAAGTTTATTGGAAGCTGCATTAGCGACTGTTTTTGCAGTAGCTGATTGAGTCGATGTGTTGGTAAGCCCGACATCATCAATATACCAACCAGGTCGCTCAATGCCGCCATCGGAAAATGCTTCAAAACCGACATAGACGCGCTGACCGCTGTATGCGGAAAGGTCGATTTCAACATCTTCCCAATCAGGTGTATACCCTTGGAACTTTTGTAATCTTTCCCAATTTTCCTGATCCGTGGAAATCACGACATGTCCGTAATCCCAAGCTATACCTGTTGGCCCCAATTCGAAGTCATTCCAATTTTTGAACGTTAGGAAGACATCTCCTTCTGGCAAATTGAGTGGAGGCATAACTAGTGTCGCGTTCATATCGTATAGATAGCTACCTGTCAGATTGGTTGCATAGACATTTTCACCGGAGGCTGCACTGTTTGGACCCGAAGTCGGAACGCCCATTGTCCAAGTATCGTGGTCTCCGAATGAATACCAGCCGGAAGCCAATCCTTCAAAATCTTCGAAATACCCGATGCCGACACCTGATTTCACTTCTACCGTGTACGCCTCGGTTGCGATAACGTTTCCACCGAAGTCACTTGCTTCGAAGTAATAGGTGATTGATTCGCCAGCAACTTGGTCTCCGGGAAACACGCCAGAGAAAGTCCCACTTTTTATCCCTCCTGAATCTTGTGTCGCTTGAACTTCCTGCCAATCGCCGTTTGTATCTTTATAGTGGAGATTAACATAATCGATTCTCAAGTTATCTGTTACATCTGCTTGTAATCGTATATCCACTTCAGAATAAACTTCTTGTGGTGCTTCATGGTTGATGACTGGCGCTTCATTGTCATCACCATATATAGATGTCTCTGATAAACCTACATCGTCAATATACCAGCCGTCTTTTTGATTGCTTCCATCAGAGAACATATTGAAGCCTAGGTAGACGCGTCCACTATATTCCGATAAGTCAATCTCCATCGTTAACCAACCATCTGATAAACCTTGGAACATTTCTAGGTCTGTCCATTTTTTTCCGTCCGTGGAAATCATGACATGTCCAAAATCCCAAGCCCTACCTTGTGATGATTCTTCAAAGTCATGCCAGTGATTGAACTGCAAGTAAGATGGCCCTTCTGGCAAATCAACTGGCGGCATCATGAGTGTTGCATTCATACTGCTATTGTAGTTTCCAGCTAGATTTGTTGCATAAGCGTTTATACCAGAATATGCTTCACCCGGTCCAGAAGTTGGCGCTCCCCATTCCCAAGCATCGTTGGATCCCTCGGAATACCAGCCCACTGGATTGTGACTTGCATCAAAGTTTTCAAAATAGCCAAGCGTAATACCATCTTTCACTTCGATTGAATACTCACTGCTTTCAACTATGTTATTGCCGAAGTCATTAATGACCCATTTATATGTGAATGATGGTGTTGCGATGTCAGCCCCCGGAATTGTTACCGCGTACTCTCCCGACTTATGGTCTCCGGATTCACGTGTAGCATCGACAGTCGTCCAATCATCACCTGTTTTGTACATCACTTGAACGCCAGTAATACTGACATTGTCTTTTACAAAGACGGATAAGTCTAAATCCTTCCCTGCATATATTTCCGCTAGTGGTTCATGTTCAAATATGGGTTCCTCTGTATCTTCACCCTCTACCATGACCTGCCCTTTTAGCGTTCCAAGGCCATTTTGAATGGCCAATACTGCTTCATATGCATCGACAAGTCCATATCCATAGCCATGGTTTGGTGATTCAGGATAATCGGAATCCGTTAAAGGAGTCGCTGTATCCAATAAAATTTGTTCCATATCATCTACGGTTATGTCGGCATTTACTTGACGCAACAATGCCGCAACGGCCGCTACTGCCGGTCCTGACATTGAAGTCCCGTTCCAACCGCCTTCATAGCCATTTCCTGGTACAGTTGAACGAATATTTTCCCCAGGTGCTGAGATATCTGGTTTAATCTCACCGTAAGGAGAAGGTCCCCTTAATGAGAAGTTAGCAACCTCGTTATTTACATCAGTTGCACCTGTGGCAAAGGCTTCAGGATAGTTTGCTGGTGCAGCAACTGATCCTGGTCCACCTGGATTCATTGACGTAATATTCCCAGCCGAAAACTCAGGAAAAATTTCTGCCGCTCTCCAAGCAATTACCATGTCGCGATACCATTCATCTAAACCTGGTCCGCCAGCCCAAGAGTTATTGACAACGTCCGGAGCCATGTTTACATCGCCGCCCGGAGCCATAACCCAATCTCCAGCGTTCAATAATATCAAGTCATTCGTACTTCCCGCTGAATTAAAGACTTTTGCTGTGATCCACTCAGCACCAGGCGCTACGCCAACCTGATTGGATCCGTCTGGTTCGCTACCAACCATTGTTCCGGTTACATGCGTTCCGTGCCCGTGATCATCATATGGCGTTGCTTCTCCAGTTGAAGCGTCAAACCAACTATAGGTGTGATCTACTGAACCCGTCCCTGGATTATATCCACGGTATTTTTCTCTTAAAGCTGGGTGATCCCACTGAACGCCCGTGTCTAGAATTGCTACTACAGTTCCGGAACCATCAATTCCAAGATCCCAAGCTGCTGGTGCATTGACACGTTCGACGTTCCATTCAACGTTTGCAAGTTCTGATTTCGGTGCAACCGCATCAGTTTTTACAGTTGTTTCCTGTAATTGACGTTCTTCGTTTGGTAAGATTTTTTCAACTTCCGCAAAAGCTGCAATTTTCTCCGCAACCTCTTTTGTCGCCGTTACTGCCATTCCGTTTACAACGAAGAATGAATCAAATTTATCAACGTTGCCGCTATCCATCTCGCCTTCCAAATACTCGACAACGCCTTGCTGTGCTTCGATAGAAACGGACTTCAGGTCCGATACGACAGCCGAACGCTGTTGAAATTTCATATCATGCATGGACAAGTTATTCTTTTGTGCTTTTGTCCGAGCTTCTTTCGCAACTTTTGCCGAATCTGATTTCTCTTTAAACTTTACAAGAAAGGTTATTTTCTCTTGTTTTTCGAATTCACTTAATAAACGTTTACTCATTTTTTCTTTAGGTGTTGCTTGAGTTTCATTTACTGATTGATGTATTTTCCCACTTGATGACTCCGCTGCAGCAAATCCGGGTGTGATTAATGAAAGAACCATAAGAAAAGTAGCGAATATGCTAAACGCCCTTTTCTGAGCGCGTTTTTTGTTCCCCAATAAAATTTCCTCCCTTTTACAGTAACTGTGAGTCGAAAATGTTGGTGCAAGTTGTGTTCATTTTTTAGTTAGTAGCTTTTATTTTCGAATTTAATTAGATAAAAGCGCACAAAAAAACACCTAAAACCTTTAGCAAGCTTGATAGTAAGGTTCTCGAGGTGTTGGTCAATTTTATGCTACTACCTAATTTTTAATGGATCAAAGAATTTCGAAGTTTAAGTCTCTAATTTCCCTCCTTTCTACAATTTCTTTACCAGATGGACTTACCCTCCTTTTTCTACTAAAATCTATTCTCTGACCAACTAGAGCTTAAATAACATATATTCATAAGTCAATACAATTCATGGATTATTTTGTTAAATCAGTATTATTAGACTAATAATTCGACTTTTATTGCAGTAATAAAACAAATATGGCATGTTTTTTAGCCAATAGGACTATCAACTAATCGTGACTTTGTTGGGTTTGTGCGCTTTAGGCGTTGTTCCTAAGCTAAAGGTCTGTGAGTTTCCCATTTCATTAGGCGAGGCTTTCATAGTTTAATGCCAACAAAAAAAGACCATTGGAATGTGGTCTTTACTGGATTTTCTGAGTTACTTCGGCTTCTAATTATTAATAAATTTATGATTCAACGATTCAAATTAAATCAAGCTAAACTCTTAGATTTATACCAGTGCCATAAATCCTATCATTTTTTAGATAGTAAAAACTCATTTGGAAATCCACTGGAAAATATAGTGTATATTTCTTGCGATTCCTACGAGATTTGACATCGTGAAAACCTTTTAGGTGTCACTTTTGGATGCCCCTTTTGGATGCCCCTTTTAGGTGTCACTTTTAGGTACCTGTGCAAGACACGATTCAGATTATACACTACAATTGCATAACGCGATACTAGGAACCAGTCATACCTGAATCCATAAAATATTTAATGGTTATTTATACACTGTATCGAATTGTCATAAATCAACCATGCACAGGTACCTTTTAGGTTGGTCGTTTTGGTAGCCACTTTGGTCGTTTGAGGGGTGTGTTTGGTCGGTTGGGTAGCCTTTTGGTCGTTTCCCCCGTCATACATAAAAAAATACCCCAGTTTGAAATTGCTGGGGTGTGTGGGTATTAAACTTCAAATAAGCGGTGGATCTGGTACGATGTGGCGTTCGTTTTTTCGCCAATTTGTAATCCAATTTTCCAGGCGATTCATTGCAATTTCGAGTTGGTCGTAGGCGTAGGCGTATGAAATTCGGATGTATCCTTCACCGAGCGGCGTGAATGCGCTGCCTGGGACAACTGCAATATCAGCTTCTTTTAGGAGCGTGAGGGCAAATTGTTCGGACGACATATTGAATTCTTTAATCGATGGAAAAATGTAAAATGCGCCGTTCGGTTTGACGGTTTCGAGTCCCATGAATATTAGACGATTGTAAACGAGGTCTCGGCGTTTGATATATTCTTTATTCATTGTTGTCGGTGTGTCTTGGCATTTTGTAAGCGCGATTGTTGCCGCGTGTTGAGCGGGCGCATTGACGCAAAGCGTATTATGCGCATGGGCTTTCACGGCGTGTTTCATCCACTTTTCGTCGGTTAATAGAAAGCCGACGCGCCATCCAGTCATCGAATGTGATTTTGACAGACCATGAATTAGGAAAAGTTTTTCTTTCAGTTGTGGGTACTGAGCAAATGAAATATGTTCGCCTTCAAATGTATTTTCACTATAGATTTCGTCTGAAACGATGAAGATATCATGTCTGGTGAGAACTTCGACAAGTTCATCCATTGTTCGTTTTGGAATAATCACGCCCGTTGGATTTGATGGGAAGCTAAAGACCACTGCTTTCGTTTTCGGTGTTATTAGCGCTTCGAGTTGGGTTGGATCTGGTATGAAGTTCGTTTTTGTCGTATCCAAATAGACTGCCTTCGCCCCTGTTAATGAAATAAGCGGATCATAGCCGGCAAAAATGGGCGCGGGTATGATTATTTCGTCTCCTTCGTTCAAAATCGCGCGAAATGTTGCATCCATCCCTCCACTTGCCCCTGCTGTCACAATAATTTCTGTTTGTGGGTTGTAAGTAAATCCGTATTTATTGGTGAAGAAATCACTGATCGCTTGACGCAATTCCAAGATGCCTATATTTGGCGTGTACGTCGTTTTATTGTTTCGAATTGCTTCAATTCCAGCGTCTTTGATTAACTCGGGCGTTGTAAAATCGGGTTGGCCGATCGTGAGATTAATGGCATTCGGATAGTTGCTAAGCATGTTTGCGACTTTTCGAATTCCGGATAATTCAATTGCCTGAATCCGTGTGCTAGCTGATAACGTCAATACACTTCCCCCTTTTACGAAGCGACTATTTTGGTCGCTTACTTAAGTATAGTTTATAGAATATTTGGTATGAATGGTAGACGGAATTTTGTGTGGTGTATCCTTCTGGAGAGAGTGTTTCCTTCTTTGACGAAAACGTTTGCTTCTAACGGTGAAGCGTTTCCTTCTTTCGGGAGAACGTTGCTTTCTTCGCCGGAAACGTTTCCTTCTCGAGAGAGTGTTTCCTTCTTTGACGAAAACGTTTCCTTCTTTCAGGAGAACGTTGCTTTCTCCGCCAGAAACGTTTCCTTCTGAAGAAAGTGTTTCCTTCTTTGACGAGAACGTTTCCTTCTACCGGTGAAGCGTTTCCTTCTTTCGGGAGAATGTTTCTTTCTTTAGCGAAAGCATTTCCTTCTCCCCAAAATTAACCGTAAAGAGGCCGCCTAGCATTCTAGACGGCTACATTTAACAAATCTATTTCTTCTACTGTTTGTATATCGGCATTTTATAGTTCCATGTATATATGGTCTTTGGCGGCTTTCCAGTTCGAGTTAGGTATAGCTTTTTGAATAGTTTGCTGGCTGCGGTATTCGATTTTAATTCCAAAAAGTACATTAGTTGTTTATTCGTGATAGTTGGGCTGATTAGAAGGAACCAATCGGCGACTGCTTGTCCGATTGAGGCATTGCTCAATTTTTTGCATGGTTCGCAAAGCCATGTGCGGCCACGAACCCTTTTCATTTTTACATTACAATTAAGACAAAGTATGCCGATTTCTAAGTCCGCCGGAGGAACTTTATATAGTTCGCATGCTGTCTTTCGCCTCCAATGGATTTGACTGCTTTGGAACTGATTGGCAAGATTGTTAATTTGTTGCTGGGTCAGGATGTCAGCTGTTTTTGGTAATTCACGAATATATTTTGGCAATTGCTTGCCGTATTTCACTGTGAAGGGTTTTGGTATTTCTTCTATTATCGTTCGCTGATTGGCCATGACTAGAATTGGTTCTATTGGAATATGAACTTGCCGTTTCTCAAGCCAGCTTTTAAGTCCGTGGGCGGCTCGATCGAGTTGATGTAGGATGCAGTCGAATTTTTCGACTTCACCATTCATAGAAACTTTCATTGTTTTGCCTGATTCAACATCAAAAATGACAGTACCCGCATATTTTTTAATTTCCAATAAAATGATTCTTTTTCGGGTTAGAATTAGGGTGTCTAGTTGGGCGAAGAAATTGGGGAGGATTTCTATCGTGATGCCCTTGATTACAATGACGTCTTGGGGGAGACCGATTTCGGGAAGAATTCGATCAACGTCAACTTCGCCGGAATATCCGGCATTTACTTGGTACAACTTTTCACTAATTGTTTTGTGCTGTGGGTGGTCTTCGGAAATCCTTGCTAGTAACCGCTGCAATAGAATAAGTTCGTTCGGTGGATTTCGTTTAGTGTGAATATACAAGCCTCCTTTTCTGAATGTTCACTTAAATAATATCAAATTACTCTAGCAATATCAAAAAAGACTCTCTATAGAAGAGAGTCCTGATTTAGTACACAAATTCTTTCTTTTTAATTAGCAAGCTGAAGGCTACATACGCGACGAACGAGAAGACAATTGGGAATGTGACGGTGTGTACGCCGAATAAGAATCCATTTGCTTCGTTGTAAAAATGGAGCGCGATGTAGGTAACCATTCCTGTAATCATCGAGGCGATTGCGCCGTATTTGTTGCCGTATTTCCAATAGAGGCCCATGACGACTGGCCAGATGAAGGCGGCTTCGAGTCCTCCGAATGAGAATAAATTCAAGAATATTAAGAGTTCAGGTGGCTGTAATGCAAGTAGGAATACGATGATTCCGAGAATTGCTGTTACGCCGAAACTCATCCATTTAACGGTTTTCTCTTTCGCGTCTGGTTTGATAAAGTTCAAATAGACATCTTTGACAATTGCTGAACTAACAAGCAAAAGTAGTGAATCCACAGTCGACATGATGGCTGCCATTGGGGCTGCTAGAACGAGACCCGCAAGCCATGGCGGTAATACTTCGAGCGCCAGCAGCGGAATTACTTTGTCGCCGACGTCGATTCCTGGTAAAACAGGACGTGCGAAAATCCCGATTAAATGCATGTTTAGCATAATGAATCCCGTGACGAGCGTTCCGATGATAAGTGCGCGGTGCATGGAGCGAGAGTTTTTGTAACTCATTGCGCGCACGGCCATTTGCGGGAGCGCGACGACGCCGACACCGACTAATATCCAGAAAGAGGAAACGTAGGCCGCTGTTAGACTTCCATCCGCACCGAATGGCGTGACGAGACGCGGGTTTTCATTCAACAAATCTTGCATGATGGTTGGCACGCCGCCGCCTGCGATAATGACGCCAATGAGTAACACTAGCGTTCCGATGACCATGATTGCTCCTTGTACGGCATCCGTTACCGCAACCGCGCGGAAACCGCCGATGACGACATATACGAGGACTGAAATCGCGAAAATGAAGAGCGCGGATGTGTATTTAAGTCCGGTGAGCGATTCGATGAGACGACCGCCACCGACCCACTGCGCAGTCATAGCAGAAAATAAAAATATAATAATGGCAACTGCTGATAAAATCGCGACAGCTGGGCTGTTATAGCGAACTTTTAAGAAGTCAATCATCGTTACTGCATTGTATTTTCGTGCTAGTATTGCGAATTTCTTTCCTAGAATTAGAAGTACGAAATATCCCGTGACGACTTGAGTCATGGCGAGTAAGACCCAACCAAATCCGACCGTATAGGCGGTACCGGGACCTCCGAGGAAACTCGATGCGCTTCCGTATGTGGCAACCATTGTCATCGCTAGGACGAAACCGCCGAGTTCGCGGCCGCCTAGGAAATAATTTTGCAGGAAACCTTTGTCCGATTGCATTTTTCTAGATGAAATCAAACCGATTGCGAAAATCGCAATGATTAGGATGATTAATGGCGCAATTACGCTTATGTTCATAATTCGTCTTCCTCCTCAAAAGGTACTTCTGTGAGGAAGAACTTTGTAATGATTATCACGAGTATTGAGATTAAGACAAATCCGACAACGCAACTGTAGAAAAACCATGCCGGGAGTCCGAAAACATACGTGTACTCTTCCACTGGACGTGATCCGAGTCCGTAGGCGAATCCGAACCACCATATGAAGTTGAAAATTGCGAGTCCGACGCCGATAAGTGCTTCACGATGCGCAATTTTGAACCGCCAATCTGTATTGCTTTTATTTACCATAAGACAATCGCTCCATCTGTTCTTGTTTCAGTTCCTCCTGATAATACACCCGTTTCCGGATTACGCCATATGATTTGGCCTCGTCCAAATGAACCGTTATCGAGAGTTGGCTTAATATCGTGACCTAATCTCGTTAGTGCTTGCGCTAAATGGTTTGGGAAATTCGGTTCGACGTGAACGGTATTTCCTTCAATCCACTGCCATCTCGGTGAATCAAGCGCGGCTTGCGGATTTAATCGATAATCAATGGTGTTTACAATCATTTGGAAATGTCCTTGCGGCTGCATGTAACCACCCATGACACCAAACGGCCCGATTGCCTGTCCATTTTTTGTCAGGAAGCCTGGGATAATCGTGTTAAAGGACCGTTTTCCTGGTTTTAACGCATTTGGATATGTTGGATCAAGCGAGAAATCTGCACCGCGGTTCTGGAGCGCGATTCCTGTACCCGGAATGACGATGCCGGAACCGAACCCCATGTAATTGGACTGGATGAAAGAGACCATATTGCCTTCCCCGTCCGCTGTCGCCAGGTAAACCGTGCCGCCTTTTGGCAGTTCGTATGGCTCTGGAATTGATGCTTCGTTTGTGATTTTTTCTGCGCGTTTTTCGGCGTATTCATCGGACAGTAAATGCTCGACATCGATTGGCATTTCGTTTTCTTCGGTAATGAACGCTTTTCCGTCGATGAATGCTAGTTTCATAGCCTCAATTTGTTCATGAAGCGTTTTCGTATTTTCTGGGATTGCCGGGCTTAATTTGGAATAAATATTAAGCGCCATGAGCGTTACCATGCCTTGGCCATTCGGTGGGATTTCCCATACATCATAGCCGCGGTAATTTGTCGAAATCGGTTCTACCCATTCGACTTTATACTTTTCTAAATCTGATTTTCTTAAATATCCACCGTGCTTTACCATGAAGTCGTCGATTTTATCGGCGATTTCCCCTTTGTAGAAGGAATCTGCATTTGTCTCGGCAATGGAACGCAAGGTTTCGGCGTGATCTGGTGATTTCCACACTTCGCCAATTTCCGGCGCACGGCCGTCAGGTGCAAATGTTTCGAACCAAGCGTTGAATTCTTCTGTTGTGAATGAACTCTTAAATCTTTTGTATGCTAGTTTCCAGTACTTACCGAGAATTGGTGTGAGTGGGTAACCTTCCTCGGCATAGCGAATTGCAGGTGCGAGTGATTCTTTTAGCGATAGTTTCCCGAACTTTTTCGCTAGTTCCGCCCAAGCTGCCGGGATGCCTGGGACCGTGATTGGCGTTAGACCGTGAGTTGGCATTTTTTCGTGACCAGCTGCGGTGACGGCGTCGATTGTTAGGGCATCTGGTGATGGACCGGATGCATTTAGGCCGTGAAGTTTGTTGTTTACCCAAACGAGGGCAAATGCATCGCCGCCGATCCCATTGGATGTCGGTTCAACAACGGTGAGTGCCGCGGCTGTTGCGATTGCAGCATCGATCGCGTTTCCGCCTTTACGCATGATTTCAATTCCTGCTTGTGCGGCGAGTGGTTGTGATGTTGCAACCATGCCGTTTTTCGCGAAGGCGGTGTGTTTGATTGAAGGGTACGGGTTATATAGGTAATCCATTTTGATTCCTCCGTTTTTATGCTTGATTGTGTGATTTTGATTTATGTAGTTGTCTTTCATTATACAGAAAGAGCTGGGGGTGTGGGGCGGGAAATTTGGGATGGGGTTTGGTCGTTTGGTTGGCGGGTTTGGTCGTTTGGGATACGGCATTGGGCGTTTGGGAATCTACTATGGTCGTTTCGAGTGCAGCTTTAGGCGTTTGGGGATCGACTTTGGTCGTTTGGCGTTAAATTTAGATTTTCAATACATAATAGCTCGTCCTGCGTTTACCGTGTAGTTGCAATCCGGCTCTTTTTAGGAGTCGTTTGGCAACTTGTTGGTTTTCGATCAATGCGAAGTTACGGAATTGACGATTTGTTATTTTATTGTCAATTAGATAGAACCAATCTTTAGTTGTCGCGATATGGCTATCTAGGCTGAAACTTTTACATTTGGGACAATTCCATCTTTGGTTCTTCCACTGCATGCCGAATAATTTGCAGCTTTGACATTGAACCCCCCGTTTGAAATCTTCTGGTGATATGTCCCATGTTCTAATCATTGGGAACGGATTGTAGTCTGAATGACGTCGTTTCATATCCGTCGCTATGTGTTTAATACGCATGGCGCTTAACTCTCCGGCTTGTAAAGGGAGCGAATACAAGTAATTTGGAACTTGGTATGCAAAAATGATTGGTTTTTTCGGCGTGGAGTCGAGTTGAAGTTCATTCTCGACGGCCAGAACGACGACGCCCTGAATATACGCTTGAATTCCACGTTTGCCGAGCCATTCTTTGAGGAAATATTCCTTCCTGTCTAATTGTGCAATCGGACTTTCCATCGGTTTTCCCTCACCGGTATGCAGTTTGCGTACAAACCTGTCGGGATTCCCCATAAATATCAACTTCCCGACAAAATTTTTCACTTCAAAAATGATGATGGTTGCCGGTGTGATGAGGATTGAATCCATTTGAAAATAGACGCCGCCATAGTTCAGGTACACATCATGAAGAATTGCATGCGGATACTTGGGCATGAATTCTCGTAAATGCTTGTCGAAATTAACTTCGCCTTCATAACCAGCTTTCGCTCGATTTAGCTGATCAGATACCTCTCTCATGCTTTTGGGGTTTGAATGAAGACGATTTTTTAGTGCGGTTAATCCTAGGAGATCGTTTGGTTTTCCCCTGTTTTTGTAAATCATGACATCACCTCTACTGTAAGAATACCAAATAGGGCTGGTGCTGCCTATAGTGTGGATGAAGGTTGATTTTTGGAGGGTTTATTGGAGGGATAAGTGAATTTTCGTGGAGTAAATGGGGTTGAAATTGGATTGTGGGGGTTTTTAGATGTTATGGGACACCGCTTTGGGCGTTTGGATGATCGCTTTAGTCGTTTCGGGAGCGACTTTGGTCGTTTGCTTCCTGCTTTGGTCGTTTAGGGTGGCTTTTTAGTCGTCTCGACGGCTGTTTTGGTTGTTTGATGATGTTGGATAGTTTATACGCAATGATAAGTTTTGCCATCGTATTTTGTTCCGGCTTCAACAAATAAAGTACTTTAGCACCTATGTGTATTAGGTAGTTTGCATAATAGCCCACTGGTTGTTATTGATTACCAACCAGTGGTTTCTATCTTCGAATTAGGAAGGGTTTTTTTGTTTCTTTCGTTGTTTCCATAAATCTTCTGCGGCGCCTGAACCTAAGATTACGCCGGCGATGATGATGAAAAGGCCGATTAGGTGGCGACTGGTGATGATTTCGCCTAGGAACAAGGCAGATCCCATTAAGGAGAACATTGTATTAAAATTAATAAATATGCCGGCTTTGGCTGGACCGACTTTTCCGACTGAATAATTGTACAGCATATGTCCCACGGCCGTTCCGATAATTCCGCTTGCAGCAAATCCTAACCAAAAGATTCTTGGTACTTCCGCGAACGCCTTCACTTCACCCGGTTCTTGAATGACAGCGATGATTAGTAAAACAATACTTCCGACAACCATCATATACGCGGTCAATAAGCGTGGATCAAGTGTTTTGGCCGCTTTTGAAATGACTAGAAATGAAAGTACTTGCGCCATAATTGAAATGAACACGAAAACGTCACCTATTGCGAGCCCTGTGCTCCCACCGCCTGCAAGAACAACAGAGCCAACGCCTACGAGACCGAGAACGAAACCAATCCACTGTATTTTAGATGGATAATTTCGAAGGAGTAATGAGACGGATACTGCTGTCAAAACTGGTCCGGTACCAAGTATAAGTCCAGCATTCGTCCCACTGGTTCGGAATAGTCCCATGTTTAGGAAGTAATGATGAAGGACTACGTTTAAAAGTGCTCCTAGTACGATGTATTTCCATTCAACTTTCGTTGGTAGACGAACTAATTTGAATCCAAATAAAATGACGAATACGGCTATACCCGCAAGTAATAGTCGAAAAGCTGTCATTGTTACAGGATCTACATAAAGGAGAAGATACTTGAGGAGAGGTAAGTTCAAACCCCAAATGAGCATTGCTGTTGTGAGTAGTGCATATATTTTCCACATTGAGGGTGAGTCGCCTCCTTAATTCAATATAATAATTCCGTATTTCAAATCCAAACAGTGAATGATGAAAGACTTAAGTATACATCTTACCAGACTATGTAGCCAACAAGTGAGCAATTGTTCGTTTTATGTGTGTGGTAGTCTGAATTTTTCCCAATCAGAATAAACGTACCAGTAGCGTAATCTTCAGAAAAAAGGAGTCCATTTCCCAAGGGGAATTGGACTCTCATTATTTTTTGTTATTAATCAACCAATCTTTCTAACTCTTTGTATACTTCTGCATTCACTGCATTTTCTCCACCGAAGATTGTTAAACGTTGAACGTCTTGATTAGTAATATAGCTTGATACATAATCCGGAACAACCGCATGTACTAGAAGTACTGCGCTATTCGTGTTAGCAGCTAATACTGCTCCGGTTAGTGCGTCCGCATAATCTTTTCCAGTTGCTACGTAAAGGTGGTCATTATCAACACCATAATGTTTTGCGATTAAAGTGTTTGTTTCGTAACGGTCAAGGCCGCCTAGACGATTCATGCTTGGAAGTGCGTTTGCTACTGTAGCAGAAACAACTGCCGTACCACCGACTACAACTGTATTCGTTGCACCTAGTTTTTCAAGTGCTTCAGTTGTTGCTGCAGGTAAAGTATCTTTGAGTGTTAATAGAATTGGTGTGCCTGCTTCTGCTGCATGTGATGCAACAGATAGCGCATCTGGGAAATCCATCCCATTAGCAATGGCTACTTCGTCAGAACCATTTGGGGCAACCAAATCTGCAATTGCTGCAGCTGTTGCGAATCTGTCTTTCCCGCTCGCACGCGTTACAGTGATATCTGCATTTACAAGTTCTACTTGAACATCTTCACTTACAGCTGCTTTTCCACCTAGAATAATTGCTTCTGTTGCACCTAGGCGTTCAATTTCTGCAAGCACATCTTCTGACAATTCATTAGTTAGTGTTAGAAGAATTGGTGCTTCCATTGCATATGCCAATGGAACACCAGCTAGTGCATCAGCGAAATCGTTGCCTCGAGCGATTATGACAGTTTCTGCTGATTCCCAACCTTCAGAACTGATTTCTAATGCCGTTTGATAACGATCGCTACCGGAAATTCTGCTCATTTTTTCAGGCACTACAGGTTCTTCGCCTTCAACTGATACTGTTTCTTGAGCGTCGTTTTGTGCAATATCTTGTGCAACTACTGTTACTTTACTTAATCCGGAAACGCCTTCAAGTGTTGAAGTGAATGTTCCGTCTTGTTCAAGTGTGATTGCATTTTCTGTTAGCTCACCATCCGCATTTTTAACGTAAGCTGTGACAACTAAATAGTTGTTGACGTCGTATTCTTGTTCAAATCCTTCTTCTACAACAGATTTGAATCCGATGAACTGGTCGTTGATAGAACCTGTTATCGTTTTGTCGTCAGCTTCGAATGTGATTTCTGGTGCTGTTGATTTAACGAAAAACGGTTTAACCCATGCGTTCATCGTGCGGTAGTCTTTTGAAAATGAGTAAAGCTCCATACCGTAAACGCCGTCTTTTAATTGTTTTTTATCAAATGAATCGGCATCGGTAAATACTCCATCAAACGTTCCTGTTGCACTCTGAGCTCTATTATAATCCCAGTGTATGTCGCCTATAATACCATCGCCGTATCTGCCCGCTGTTGGTTGCGTAGGATCGAAGACGTTGATATAGACTGATGAATTTGGCGCTTGTTTAAATTCATAAGAGAAATTTGAGACATCGCCTTTTCCGTCTTCATTTGGCGAGATTGCGATGCTGTCAAAACCGAATGATTCTACATAGGGATTGTCCGCTGCGATTGGCTCACTTGGAACCGGATCGAGCGGTGTAATTTCAATTCCCTCACCTGGCACTTCTGGTTCTTCGACATCACCGATTACAATTTTTTCGGCTTTATTGCCAGCTGCGTCAACGTATTTAACGACTACGTTATCCGGTGTTTGATTGCCAATATCAAATGTGAATGAACCGTCTTGTTCAAGAGTGATAGGTGTTGAAACTGTTTCCCCATCGTTTGTCACTTCAGATGTTGCTGTTAGTTTCGTATTAATATTGAATCCAAGCCCGTATTTCACAAGTTCAGTCTGATAGTCTACGTATTTATCTATGACTTTACCAGTAACTTTTGTGCCTTCGACTGCACTTTCAATGGTACCTGGAGAAGATTTAACTACGATTGGACCTGCATAATCACCAATTGAACCTGCAGCCGTAGCCGCTTTAAAGTTAATTGTGTATAAACCGTCAGGAATTGTTGTTGCTGGATTCGAGGACCATGGTTTATATTGCCCCGCGACATTCAGCGTGTAGGATCCTGCGCCCAGTGATGCTCCCGCATGAATATAACCGATGTACCCATCGCCATATTGACCACCCTTTGGATTCATAATATCCCAAAGTTCGATGAAATTCGCTTGAACATCGCCTGTTAGTTTAAATGCTAGTGTTGCAGAATCTTTGTAGCCATCACCGTCGAATGAGAGATCAGTTTCTGAGATGCTCATACCTTCGATAGTTGCCGCTGCGACTCCACCGAAATCTGCTGCGAATGGTAATGAAAGTTCGGAATCGCCACCGTTGATGTGGATGTATCCTAGAATTTCATCGCCAGGTTTCGTATTTTCGTTTAGTGAAGCTGTTAGCGTCACAGTGATTACTTCTTCCCCGTCTAATGTGAATGAAGATTTGTCTACTGTCACTGCTGCGTCTGCGAATCCTTTTGTTACGTCAACTGACACGTCGAAGTTTCCACCGACCTTTTTAAGGTCTTTAACGAGTATTTCTTTGGTAACAGTAAGGTTTTCTTTAAGTGATTGCGGACCGAAAGTGACGGTTCCTTTTAAATTTTCTATTTTACCACTTTGACTATCTGGTAATGCTTCGTCCACTGCATAAGCCAGAACATTCGCATGTGCTGCCGCGTATGCATTTACACGACCCGCGCCTTGTGCGAATACATCATATTTATCTGTGTCTAAAATTTTAGCTGTGTTGGATAGCGCAACTTTGACGTCGAACGCGTTCCAATCAGGGTTTGCTTGTTGTACAAGTGCTGCAATCCCTGCGATGTGTGGTGTCGCCATAGACGTACCCGTTTTTCTTGTATACGCATGCTCATAAGTCACATCCGGGAAATCCGCTTTGTACATCGGGATTGTTGACATGATATTTGTTCCTGGTGCACTGACGTCTGGTTTGATGTCAAAGTTCGGCACGGAAGGTCCGCGTGAACTCGAGTCATTTACTTCGTCGCCTTTAGTAGTTGTCGATTGAACATTTGTAAATGTTACAGCTCCGTCTGCGCCTTCGAGTGCTGTGCGAATTGCTACTCCATCTGTATATGACATATCTACAGTCGGAAGGAATGCAAAGTCGTTACCCAAAAAGACATTGGAAATACCTGGCGTGTTTGATCCGTTATGAGAGTTGTGAATAATTGTTGCCACAGCACCATTCGCTCTAGCGTTTTCAATTTTTTCAACGAATGCGATTTCTCCGCGGGCAATTAACGCAACTTTTCCGTCGACGTCAAGTCCGTCAAAGTCAGCCGGTTTACCAATTCCCGGTACAGCCACGAGGTCGAACTCACCTGCAAGTTGTTGTGATAGATCTGTACCATACGTTGTTGACATTAGGTTCAATTGTGAAGAAAGGTTGTAATTTCCCGCTTCGACTGAAACATTTACGTTATACATTTTTTCTGGGTTTGTCGTGTTTCCAACTGCAATGCCAAATGGTGCAGTTGACGGCGTTCCCATCGTTTCGCGTTTCGGACCAGAGTTGCCCGTTGCGATTACTGAAATAACTCCAGCGAGCATTGCGTTATTAATCGCAAACGAACCCGCATCTGTTTCAGTGTTAGATCCGCCACCTAAAGAAAGGTTGATAACATCCATTTCTTGGATAACCGCTTCTTCGATTGCAGCGATGATGCCCGAAGTCGATCCGCTACCATAAGCGCCGAGTACGCGGTATGCGTAGAGGTCTACTTTTGGCGCGATTCCTTTAATACCAAATTCGTTATTGCCGATTGCTGCGATTGTTCCTGCCACGTGCGTCCCGTGGGATGTGTAGAACGAACTTCCGTTGGCATTGAATTCTGGCGTACTTGCTGGTCGTTCCGATGGCAATGTTTCAGATGCGTCATCATCAGCACGCGTTTTCGAATAGGTTGATGAGTTTGGAATAAAGTTCTTTCCGCCTTTATAAATCCCCGCGAAATCAGGGTGATGCGCATCGATTCCCGTATCGAGAACTGCGACTTTGATTCCCTGGCCTTCATAGCCTTCAGCCCAAAGCGGTTCAATACCGAGGAATGAAGTACTTGTATCCATTGTTGGACTGACTTTTCCGTCCGAAGATGCTGAATTGTCTTCATATGCATGGACTTCAGCGTCTGGTTCAACAAGTGTAACACCTTCAATTCCGAGTATTTTCTCGAGATCATCCGCTTTAACTGTTGCTGCGAATCCATTTAATACAGTGCCATAACTAAAGCTTTCTTTAAAATTAATTCCATTTGCTTTCATTTCTTTTTTCAGTACGTTCTGTTGTCTAACAACGAGAGCTTTTACTGACTTTTCATCAGCTTTAGTAAATTTTCCTCCTGCTACTTCCTTAATCCCTTTTTCAAGTGATACAGGTTTTTCAGAAAGATGGATTATCACATCCACTTCTTGCTTCCCTTTTAATTCTTCTAGACCCTTATGTAATGTCGGAGCCTGTTCAGTCAATCGTAGCTGTTCTGCGATTGCCAATTTTTGTTGTAATACACTTTCATTTTGCTCTTCCGCTTTAAATGGTTCTGTTTTCATTGCCGACACAGATGAAATCGGTGTCAATAAAGAAAGAACCATGACGAATGCTAGCAAAGTACTACAATACTTCTTGAAAATTTTTCTCATCAATTCTCAGTCCCCTTTTGCCTTCTATTCGCATTAGTTTAAATTATGCAACACTAGAATCATAACATAAGATAAATTAATGTTAATAGAATAGGCAAAAGTATTCCTATAATTTCAAAAAATGCATCTTTATGCCCTTATTGAACTAGTTTTATTCTTAATTTAAAATAGGTCTATAGTTAGGTTCGCATTAGAAGTTAAAAAGAAAAACCGACGATAAATAACGCGAACTTTGTAGTTCCTTCTAGTTTGCGGCATATATTTTCGTCTATTCTTTCCTCAATTCATCAAATGTCCGAAAAAAAGAAGTCCAATTCCCATTGGGAATTGGACTCTGATTATTTTCTGTTATTAATTAATCAATCAACTTTTCTAACTCTTTGTATACTTTCGCACTTACTGCACTTTCTCCACCGAAGATTGTTAGACGATGAACTTCATTCTTCGTGATGTAGCTTGATGTGTATTCTGGAACGATTGCGTGTACTAGAAGTACTGCGCTATCCGTGTTAGCAGCTAAAACTGCACCAGTTAGTGCGTCTGCGTAAGCTGTTCCAGTTGCTACATAGAGGTGTTTGTTGTCAACGTTATAATACTCTGCAATCAGCGTGTTAGTTTCGTAACGATCGTATCCACCTAAGCGGTTCACGTTTGGAAGTTTCTTTGTAACAGTGTCAGAAACAACTGCTTTTCCACCAACTACGACCGTTTCTTTCACGCCCAGCTTACCAATCGCAATCGCCGTTTCCACAGGCACGGAATTTTTTTGCGTTAACAGAATCGGCGTTCCAACTTTTGCAGCATGTGATGCAACAGATAATGCATCCGGGAAATCTAGGCCATTGGCAATGACGACTTCGTCAGAACCATTTGGTGCAACCAAATCTGCAATTGCTGCAGCTGTCGCAAATCTGTCAACTCCGCTTGCACGCGTTACAGTGATATCTGCCTTTTCAAGTTCTTCCTGAGCTGCTTCACTTACAGCTGATTTTCCACCTAGGATAATTGCTTCTGTTGCTCCTAGGCGTTCGATTTCTTTTAGGACACCATCTGATAATTCATTCGTTAACGTTAGAAGAATTGGTGCTTCTTGCGCATGTGCCAGTGGAACCCCGGCTAATGCATCAGCGAAGTCATTTCCACGTGCAATGATTACCGTGTCGGCTGAGTCCCAACCTTCAGAGCTGATTTCAAGTGCTGTTTGGAAGCGGTCGATACCTGAAATTCTGCTCATTTTTTCTTTTGGCTCTTCCGGTGCATCATACGAAATCACAAATGTTGAGTCTGCAGAATTGCCCGCAGCGTCTTCAACAAAAATGGTAACTTCGTTTTCACCATCTTTTAGTCTAGTTACGTCGAATGCAAATGTTCCGTCTTGTGCAAGAGTTACTGGACCACTTGATATAACGTTACCAGTTTCATCTTTCGCTTCAAATGTTGTTTGAAGTTTTGTATTCAAGTCGTAATCTAAATCATAGTCTGCAAGAACTGTTTTGTAATCAATATATTTATCTACAAGTTTACCTGTAAACTCATATTTCGAGTCTACAGCGACATGTTCTTCTGCCGCTACGATTTCTGCGGGTGTACTCTTCACGAAAAATGGACCATCCGTCGCCGAAGCAAACCAGAAAGTTCCACCGTCAATAACGAAGGCTGAGAAATCTACAGAATAAACACCTTCAGGGATTTGTTCGCGTTTATTAGTACTCACCGGCGTATATAGGCCATTAATTGGAATACTAATTTCGCCAGGGTACATCATGTACCCCTCATGTAAATAGCCAAGAGTGCCGTCTCCGTTGCTTCCGCCTTCCGGATTCTGATAATCCCATAATGTAATTATGTTTGTCGAAAGCTCGGTATTTAAGGTGAATTTAATTTCTCCTTCATCTTTAATTCCATCGCCATTAAAGGATAGATCTGTTTCTGACAAACGGAAATTCTTTATGTCTTGGAATTTCTCTGATAGATCAGCTGCGAATGGTAATGATAAACTTGTTTCTCCATCCGAAATGTGAATGTAACCAAGAATTTCACTGCCCTCAGGCGCTTCGACTTGTGATGCGCTGAGCGTTACGTTTAGTAACTGCTCGTCGTTCAACGTGAACGCCGGCTTATCGACCGTTACTTTGGCATCGCCAAATGATTTAGTTACTTCAACGGAAACTGTATAATCACTTACGTTTCCAGAAAGGTTTTTCACGTTAATTTGCTTCGTTGAAGAAATATCGCCATCTGCTAATTCAGGGAAATGGCCGAATGTGATTGTTCCTTTTTTGTTCGCAACTTCAACACCACTAGACTCGACTGTGTCTAACGCATAAGCAAGTGTATTTGGAAATGCCGCTTCATACGGCTGGACACGTCCAGAACCTTGCGCGAAGACGTCGTACTTATCAGTATCCAACACTTTCGCTGTATTGGAGAGCGCAACTTTTACATCGAATGGATTCCAATCAGGATTTGCATTCAAAATTAGTGCCGCAATCCCCGCGACCTGCGGTGTTGCCATTGAAGTTCCTGTTTTACGTGTGAACGCTTTTGAATAGTCCGCATCCGGATTTTCTTTTCCGTACATCGGAATTGTCGACATAATGTTTGTTCCTGGTGCTGATACATCAGGCTTAATATCAAAATGTGGAGTTGACGGTCCACGTGAACTTGAAGTGTTTACCTCATCTCCCGCTGTATACTCAACATTAAATTTCGAAAATGAAACTGTCCCTTCGTTCGATGCAAGGGCTGCGCGTAGTGCATCGCCTTCTGTTCGAGACATATCGAATGATGGAATGAATTCGAAATCATCCCCGAGGAAAACATTCGATGGCCCTGTTCCGCTGTTGTTGTGAATGAGCGTTGCAACTGCTCCAGCATCTTTTGCTGCTGCAATCTTATCGACAAATGCGATTTCGCCACGTGAAATCAATGCTACTTTTCCGTCTAGGTCTAAACCTTCATAATCCGAAGGCTTTCCAACTCCCGGAACAGCCACGACTTCAAAATCTCCTGAAAGTTGAGTTTCAAGTTCTATTCCAAACGTTGTTCCCATTAGTGCAATACTAGATGTTAGTTCATAATCCGCCGCCTCTACAGACACTTTCGCATCGAATTGTGCTTCAGGGATTGTTGTATTTGCAACAGCAATCCCAAGTGCTGCAGTTGCCGGTGATCCGATTGTTCCGCGATTAGGACCTGAGTTACCCGTCGCTGACACTGCTACAGTTCCCGCTAGCATCGCGTTATTAACAGCGATTGCATCCGCTAAAGTTGACGAATCAGATGCGCTTCCCAGAGATAGATTGATGATATCCATTCCATCGACTACAGCTTTATTGATGCCTGCAATAACGCCAGCATTTGAGCCGGAACCGTAAGCACCAAGAACGCGATAAGCGTACAATTCAACTTCCGGAGCTAGTCCTGAAATACCATAATCATTGTTCCCGAGTGCTGCAATTATACCGGCTACATGGGTACCGTGTGATGTGAAAAACGATGAACCATTCCCATTATACTCAGGCACTCCATCCGGTCTTTCAGATGGCATTGTTTCATATGGATCGTTAAATTCACGTGGTACTGTGTAACCTGCAGGAGGAATAAAGTTATTACCACCTTTATAAATGTTTTCAAATGCAGGGTGATGATAATCAATTCCGGAATCAATTACGCCTACTTTAACTCCTTTCCCTTTAAATCCTTTGTCCCAAATTCTTTCAATGCCAAGGAATGAATGACTAGTATCCATGGCCGGACTGACTTGTCCATCTATATTTGTTGACAGATCTTCAAGTGCATGGACTTCTACAACTGGTTCAACAAGCTGTACGCCTTCAATTTCTAGAAGTTTTGGAAGATCTTCCCCTTTAACCGTTGTTGAGAAGCCGTTTAACACTGTGCTATATGAATGTCCCTTTTTAAATGAGATCCCTTTCGTTTTCATTTCTTTCTGAACAAATACCTGTTGAGATTCTACCTTTGTTTTAACAGCTGCTTGTTCTGAACTTGATAAGTCCTGTTTAGCAAGCGCTTTAATTCCTTGTTCTAGCGCAACTGGTTTTTCAGAAAGCAGAATAATAACTTCTACACTCTCTTCATCTTTAACATTCTCCAAATCTTTATGTAGTCTAGGAGTTTGTTTAAGCAATTGTAATTGATTTGCAACTGCCTGTTTTTGCTGAAGCATGCTTTCGCTTGGACTGTCCGTTCTGGCTGATGCAGAAGGCACGAGTATCGAAAGTACCAAAACAAATGATAAAAACATACTTAAAAATCTAACAATCTGGTTACTTTTTTGCAATTTCATATCCCCTTTTGATATAGTTCGCACACCTTACTAAATTGCGCAACAATTACATATTAACACAATTAACTATACAACGGGAAATATTTGAATAATTTTGTCGAAACGATTCTTTATAGCTGGATTTTTTCTCAAGGATTAGATCTAAAGATACAACTCATTGAATACTTTTCTACTATTAATCAATCAGTCTTTCTAATTCGTTGTATACTTCTGCCTTTACCGCGTTTTCCCCACCGAATACTGTTAGATATTGAACTTCATTCTCAGTGATATAGCTAGATACGAAATCTGGAACAATTGCATGTACAAGAAGTACCCCGCTATTTGTTTTTGCAGCTAATACTGAACCAGTTAATGCATCTGCGTAATCTTTTCCAGTTGCTACGTATAGGTGATTATTGTCGACGTTATAGTGTTCCGCAATTATAGTATTTGTTTCGTAACGATCGATTCCACCTAGACGATTCGCGCTTGGAAGTAAGCTCTCGACAGCTTCAGAAATAACTGCGTGCCCGCCGACTACGATTGTTTTCGTTGCGCCAAGACTTTCAAGCACTTCTTGTGTTTCAGCAGGTACAGAATCTTTTAATGTTAATAGAATCGGCGTTCCTGCTTGTGCCGCATGTGATGCAACAGATAGTGCGTCTGGGAAGTCCAAGCCATTCGCAACAACAACTTCATCCGCGCCTTCTGGAGCAATCAGTTCCGCAATTGCTGCCGCTGTAGCGAATCTATCGTTCCCACCAGCACGCGTGACACTGAGCTTCGCGTTTACTAACTCATTTTCAACTTCTTTACTAACAGCCGCGTTTCCGCCGAGCACAATTGCTTGCATCGCGCCTAGACGTTCGATTTCTGCAAGGACATCATCTGTTAATTCATTCGTTAACGTTAGAAGAATTGGTGCTTCTAGTACATGTGCAAGTGGACCACCAGCTAATGCGTCAGCAAAGTCGTTGCCGCGAGCAATGATTACCGTTTCTGCTGTTTCCCAACCTTCGGAACTGATTTCAAGTGCCGTTTGATAGCGGTCGAGACCTGATATTCTGCTTATTTTTTCTTTTGGTTCTTCAGGAGTTTCATACGAAACCGTGAACGCTGCGTTCGCACTGTTGCCCGCTGCGTCTTCTACGTAAATGGTTACTTTGTTGTCACCGTCTTGAAGTTCAGTTACGTCGAAAGAAAATGTACCATCTTGTGCTAGATTTACAGATCCGCTTGATACTAGGTTACCGGCCGCGTCTTTTGCTTCAAATGTTGTTTGAAGTTTAGTGTTGATATTGAAACCCAGATCATGTTTTACAAGTTCCTTTTGATATTCGATATATTTGTCTACAAGCCTACCTGTAAACTTATACGTTGAATCTTCGGCAACATGCCCTTCTTCTGCAACAATATCTGCTGATGTACTTTTTATGAATACAGGTCCGAGTGAAGCAGTAGATTCCTCTTCTTCACCTGACAAATTCTCCCCTAAGAAATCAAAACCGTATACACCATCAGGTAAAAGTAGTTCCTCAACAGCATCTAAGTCCCATGGCATATACAATCCATTAAAATCAAGTTTGTAAGAACCTGGATCGATTTCATAGTCTGCATAAATATAGCCTAGGTAACCATCGCCATATGTACCACCTTCAGGATTCAAATAATCGAATACTTCAATCCAGTGAATTCCGAAATAATCTTCAAGTGTAAATGTAATTTGAGCGGATTCCGTTGACCCTTCTCGATTAAATGCTATATCTCTACTATCGATTTCGTAGTCAATAATTCCAGACTCGTTTGCATACTCAGAATTACCACTGGCTCCATCAAGGGCTTTTGCATGATTCGCTTTCTGTTTAACAATTTCAGAAACCTGTTCAGTTGATTGCACTAACGTAGAAGATGTTGCTAACGCGATTGGTGTTAACAATGAAAACACTAGAGCCATTGATAAAAAAGCACTTAGAAACTTCATTAGTCTTTTAGGTTGCATTTTATATCTCTCCTCTATCAATTATTAATTTTTTAAAAAATAGAGCCCAATTTCCTAAGAAATTTGGGCTCTATCTCAACCTATCTACTATTAATCAATCAGTCTTTCTAACTCGCTGTATACTTTTTCACTTACCGCATTTTCCCCACCGAAGATTGTTAGACGTTGAACTTCATTCTTAGTGATATAGCTTGATGTAAATTCTGGAACGATTGCGTGTACAAGAAGTACTCCGCTATTTGTATTAGCAGCTAATACTGCACCAGTTAATGCATCAGCGTAATCTTTTCCAGTTGCTACGTATAAGTGATCGTTGTCAACGTTATAGTACTCTGCAATTAAAGTATTTGTTTCGTAACGATCGATTCCACCTAGACGGTTCGCACTTGGAAGTTCGCTTGCAACAGCGTCTGAAACGACTGATGTTCCGCCGACAACAACTGTTTTTGTAGTGCCAAGTGATTCAAGCGCTTCCTGTGTTTCTGCAGGTACAGAGCCTTTTAATGTTAATAGAATCGGCGTTCCTGCTTGTGCCGCATGTGATGCAACAGATAGTGCGTCTGGGAAATCCATACCATTCGCAATAACAACTTCATCCGCGCCATCTGGAGCAATCAGTTCCGCAATTGCTGCCGCTGTAGCGAATCTGTCGTCTCCACCAGCACGTGTTACATGAATGTTCGCATTCACAAGCTCTTTTGACACATTTTCACTTACAGCAGCATTTCCACCTAGTACGATTGCTTGTGTTGCACCTAGGCGTTCGATTTCTGCAAGTACATTATCTGACAGTTCATCAGTTAGCGTTAGAAGAATTGGTGCTTCAAATGCATGTGCTAATGGAACACCAGCTAATGCGTCAGCGAAATCATTTCCACGTGCAATGATTACCGTTTCTGCTGATTCCCAACCTTCGGAACTGATTTCAAGTGCCGTTTGATAACGGTCAATACCTGAGATTCTGCTCATTTTTTCTGGATCTTCCGGTTCACCTGGTTCTTCAGGTGCTTCGTACGAGACTACAAACGTTGCCTCAGCACTATTACCTGCAGCATCGATAACAGAAATAGTTACATTGTTGTTGCCGTCTTGAAGTCCCGTCACATCAAAACCAAACGTACCATTTTGTGCAAGATTTACTGGACCATTTGATACTACGTTACCAGCTTCATCTTTTGCTTCAAATGTTGTTTGAAGTTTTGTGTTTAAGTTATATCCAAGTCCAAATTGTTCAAGCACTGTTTGATACTCAATATATTTGTCTACAAGATTACCTGTAAACTCATATGTTGAGTCATCAGCAACATGCTCTTCTGCTGAAACAATTTCAGCGGATGTGCTCTTAACGAAGAGTGGTCCATCCCAGTACTGGAGTACAGAAGGGCCTGCACCAGCGTTTTGCGCTGTGAAATCGACAGTGTAAATACCGTCCGGGATTTGCTCAAGTTGATTTCCACCCCAAGGTACATATTGTCCATCAATCGGAAGCGTGTAGCTATCAGGGAATAAATAGTCACTAGCATGTAGATAGCCAATGTAGCCATCTCCATATTCTCCGGCATCTTGATTTTGAATATCAAATAACTCAATGTAGTTTGTTAATACGATGTTTCTTAATGTAAATTTCAGTTCTCCTTCATCTTTAACCCCATCACCATTAAATGATAGATCTGTTTCAGTTAGATGATAATCCGTTACCGCTTCAGGAACTGCGGGGGAGAAATCAACCGCAAATGGTAATGAAAGATCCGTTACACCATCAGTAATATGAATGTAGCCAAGAAGCTCGCTTCCTGTCGGCGCGACAGCTTGTGGCGCTTCTAGCGTAACGTTTAGTAGTTTCTCATCTTCCAATGTGAAGGAAGTTGTATCAACAGTTACTTTAGCGTCACCGAATGCTTTTGTTACTTCAACTGTTACATCGTAGTCGCTAGAATTTCCAGATAGATTTTCAACACGGATTTGTTTCGTAGAAGAAACATCGCCGTCCACTACTTCTGGATGGTGACCAAATGTGACAGTCCCTTTAACGTTCGCAACTTCGTTACCATCAGTAACTACTGTATCTTCTGCATATGCAAGTGCTGCTGGGAATGCCGCCTTATATGGCTGAACACGTCCAGGTCCTTGTGCAAATACATCGAACTTTTCAGTGTCGAGTACTTTTGCAGTATTAGATAATGCTACTTTAACATCGAATGCATCCCATTCTGGATTCGCATTCATGATTAATGCTGCAACTCCTGCAATGTGAGGCGTTGCCATTGATGTACCTGTGAAACGCTCAAATGCTGTTGAATAGTCTGCATCTGGAATTTCTTTTCCATAACGAGGAACTGATGACATAATGTTCGTTCCTGGTGCGGAAACATCCGGTTTAATATCGAAATGCGGCTTTGTAGGTCCGCGTGAACTTGAACTGTTTACTGCGTCGCCTGATGAAGATTCACTGCCAAATTCACCAAATGTAACCGTTCCATCCGCATCTGCAAGTGCAGCACGAATTGCAGCTCCATCCGTGTAAGACATATCAATTGTCGGAAGGAATTCAAAGTCATCCCCAAGGAAAACATCTGAAATGCCTGGTGCGTTTGATCCGTTTGAAGAGTTGTGAATAATCGTTGCAACTGCGCCTTCTTTTTTGGCATTTGCAATTTTATCAACAAATGCAATCTCCCCGCGTGAAATTAGCGCAACTTTACCATTAACATCAATACCATCAAAATCTTTTACGGCACCAACGCCAGGAACTGAAACAAGGTCAAATTCACCTGCTAGCTGTTCAGCTAAATCAGTACCATATGTTGTACCCATGAATTTCAAGTCTTTTGACAATTCAAAGCTACCAGCTTCAACTGAAACAGTACCATTGTGTGTCGTTTCAGGATTTGTCGTGTTTCCAACTGCAATTCCAAGAGCTGCTGCAGCCGGCGTTCCGATTGTTCCACGATTAGGACCAGAGTTTCCAGTCGCTAAAACTGAAACTGTTCCAGCAAGCATTGCGTTGTTGATTGCAATTGTATCTGCTGTTGTAGAATCGTTAGAACCGCCGCCAAGAGAAAGGTTAATAACGTCCATTCCTTCTTCAACAGCTTTGTTAATGCCTGCAATAACGCCTGCATTTGATCCGCTACCATAAGCCCCTAGGACACGGTAAGCGTATAAGTCTACTTTGGGAGCAATTCCTTTAATCCCGTATCCATTGGCACCGATTGCAGCAATTGTACCCGCTACGTGCGTACCATGAGATGTATAGAACGAGCTACCGTTTGCGTTAAATTCAGGTTTGCTAGCTGGACGCTCAGATGGTGTCGTTTCATATGGATCATCATCTGCGCGCGGCGCTGCGTAATCACTTCCTGTATGCGGTACGAAGTTAAAACCGCCTTTGTAAATTCCATCGAACTCAGGATGTTCGTAGTCGATTCCAGTGTCAAGGACAGCAACTTTAATGCCTTCCCCTTCGAATCCTTCATTCCAAATGTCTTCAACTCCTAGGAATGAAATACTTGTATCCATTGCTAAACCATTTTCGCTTGTCGAAGTTGCAGATGTGTCTTCGTAAGCATGAACTTCTGAATCAGGCTCTACTAAAGTGACACCCTCAATTTCTAGAAGTTTGTTAAGGTCATTCGCTTTTACGCTAGCTGAAAAACCATTCAAAACCGTACTGTAAGAAAATCCTTCTTTGAAGGTAATCTTTTTTGCAGACATTTCTTTTTTAAGGAGTTTATGTTGCGCTTGTACTTTTGATTTTGCTGCTTTTGCATTTGAGCTTGTAAATTTCTTTCCAGCAAGCTCTTTAATTCCTTGCTCTAGCGCAACCGGCTTTTCAGAGAGCATAATAATAACATCTACGTTCTCTTCGCCTTTCAAATTCTCCAAGTCTTTATGTAGTCTAGGAGCTTGTTTAAGCAATTGTAATTGTTCGGTAATTGCCATTTTTTGTTGAATAATGCTTTCGTTTTGCCTATCCGATTTAAACGGATTCGCTGTAGTATTTGTCGTTGCAGATGCATAAGGCACGAGCAACGAAAGCACTAAGGCAAATGACAAAAATGCGCTTAAAAACTTTACGATCCTGTTACTTTTTTGCAATTTACATATCCCCTTTTGATATAGTTCGCACACTCAACTGAATAGTGCGACACTATTAATTTACCACAATTAAGTATAAAATGGTCACTATTTAGATAATTTTGCCAAGATGGTCCTTTTTAACCAATAAGTTTCAAAGGTCGTAATGCAAAAGACTAAAGGTCCATAACGACGAATTATATAAATTTAAATAAAAAAGACCACTAAACTGCAGTGGTCTTCCCTTCATTAATTCAGAATCATGTATTTTAAATATTCCTTCCAAGTCAATGATTTCCATTCTTTTTTCGTTGGGATATCCGTCGGCATTTTTAGAATAACTGTTGGATTGCCTTTATGGATATCGTGGGTTGGCTTTGGCATCGGAAAAACAACTTGTCCAGATGCGAGGCCTTCTGTAACAATAATACGCGTATCTTCAATGAACGGTGTCGTAAGTTTAGAGGTGACTGCTTTGCCGGATTTGTCGATGATCCTTGCTTTTGCTGATTTTTTGTCGGAACGACTGACCCAATCTTCATTAACAGCAACTGCGCCTGACACTTCGTCAATGATAATCGTGGTATTAACATTATGTCCGTATGGTGTTGCCCCGAGTTCCTCGGGCGTTGTGATCTGTACTTCATAATATGCGAGTGGATTAACGGTCTTTTCGTCGTCAATTTTCTTATACGTATCGATTAGTTCATTGTCAGTGGCAGGTAATTCTGACACGGAGAGGACAATGCCTTCTATGATTCCATCAAGACCTTTACCTTGAATCGTTACACGGTCGCCTTCTTCAATCAATTGCCACTCATGATCTTTAGCGTACGTTGTGACAATTTTTTCAGTGCTATAAATATCAACGGCCAATTTCGAACCGTGTCGAATGACATTGGAGACAACTCCTGATACCGGGCTTATGATTGCGGTATTTGAAGAATCTTGTGCCAGTTGTGCCTCCACAACGGTAAGTTCTTTCGCAATCTCCGCTAATTGTTGTTCTGCAGCTGCGTGCGCTTGTGCGTATGAACCTTCTTGCGTCACATCGACAGTGAAATCTACCTTAAAATCAAGTTCGATCTTTGCGCCGCCTTCAACTTCAGTTACATTTTCGCCGCGGTCTACATTTGATGTACTGCCTGTTCCCACCTGGGATTTTGAAGTATTCAAATCCCTGATCAATGCCTCGATTTCACTTCTTTGTTGAAGAAGCGCTTGCTGTTTCGTGTTTAAAAGTTCGCTTTCCTCATCGGAACGCTCTGTATTCAATAATGCAAGTTCGTCTCCAATATTGATCTTATCGCCTTCTGAAATAAGCCAACTTTCGACTTCGTCTTCGTTTCCGACATACACCGTCGCTATTTCTTGGGGCGATATAAGTCCTTCTTTCGGCATTTCTTCAGTGTAATCTCCAGCGGTTACTCTTTCAAACTCGCTAACATATAGAGATTTACTAATTTTACTTTCTTTATTGAATAACAAATAGAAATTGAATGCTAAAAATGAACTAATCACGACGGCAACGGTGATGTTCCCTAATTTACTCATTAGACGCCACCTCCATCAAAGATCAAGTCAAATAAGTTTTCCAACGGAATAAATCCAACTGATGCTGTCAATAAAGCGAGTACTAGATGGATTCCTATTAACGTCCATAATAGTGATTTACCTTTTGGTTCGTCCGTAAAAGCGCGAATAAAGCTATATTGGAGCGCGATTATAACCGCGGTTGTTAGGGTTAATTGATTTAAAAATAATATCAGGTAACGTGATTCTAGATAAGTGGCAGCTAATGGGCCAAATGATAGAAACGAGTAGTTGGCTGTAGCGCCCTTCGCCAAGAATACTAGAAAAATAAGTGCTTTTTCTGCCAATAGCAACCCTGTTACAAGGAGCTGTAACGGTAGAATCTTTTTATAAGGGATTTTCATCAAAAAATGAATTATGTATGCGAATCCTAAAAAGTGAAACGATATGTAGATGATTGACCAAATGAGCGAACCGATGAATGATGCGAATCTTGCTAATGTGAAATCTGCGGTCGTCATTGTTGCGACTAAAGGCGTTAGTGATTCCGTCCCCATTCCCCACCAGTTTCGGGCTCCGAACAATAGTAGCCCCGCTAGAAAAACGAAAATGATTCGTTTTCTAAATCCACGAATTGTTGAAGTTTGAAGATCATCGGCTAAGCGATGTGGACTAGTTAAGTACTGCCGAAAAGTAAAATTAAAGAACATAACTACAATCCCTTCCTAAGAATCTATCATTATTCTTTATACTACCAAACACTCCGTCAATTGTAACTTTTAATGCCAAAAAGTTACTTTATCCCCGGTTTCAGGTTTAGTTTTGGTGATTTCTGTCTATTATATCTATAAGGATGTTATTACTAGACAAAATCTTGCAGATTTCCCGGGAAATCGACAAAGGAGTGTTGAAAATGGAAAAAATAAATGAGTTCGATAACGAGACATTTACTTGGACAGACTTTCTGTTTGGCTTAACAGGGATTGCCATTGCCGTTTTTATTCTCCAAGCTTTTATAATCTAATGAACTTCTATTATATAGCAATTAAAATAAGAACACCTATCGTTTAGACTACGATGGGTGTTCTTTATGCTTTCATATTCAAGTTTGCTGCATTCCTTCCGTTAGTTCATTAAAAAGTATCAAATCATTCGTTTCTAATGCGTAGTCGATCATTCGGCGCCGGTTTTCCGTTTCTAGACTCTCAATTAATTCCTTGGATTCCACAAGCACTTCTTCGGGTATTTCTACTTCTATCTCCATGCCTACATCGAGGCTCCCTTCCATAATATTTTTTAGGTGCTCATGAATATCTGATATCAGAAGTAATTGATAGAGTGGCAAGCGAATAAATCGGTTTCCCCGTTGGAAGACAAACACTTCGCCAAGATTTTCTACTTGAAGGCTTTTCATATTAATAACGATTTCTTTTCCTTCTGTCGGTATAAAGTGAAATAATTCGTCTCCTTTTACAATTGAAAAGTATTGATATGCAAATACGAGACGTAATCGGAATTCTTCTTTCCTTGTAAAAAACGGCGTCATACGTTGAACTGATAGCATTTATTCTCCCTCCTCGTTAAGTATTCTGATTATTACTATCATTCTATCACATTGCGACGGTAAATGTGAATTGTTTATACGAATATTTCTATTCCTCCTTTTACGAGAAACCAGTTAGAGTGTCTAGGTGAATTTCAAGACGAAAAATAAATTAGTAAAAAGAATTCGAATTTAATCATTTACGTATTGGAGCAAAAAGCGTTATACTAGAGGGAATGCATTTTTGAGGAGCGTGGATTGATGCACATGACAGTTGAACGTGTATCCTACTTGCACGAAGCCGAATTAAATAATTTTATGAATGAAATTAAACATTCATTCCGAGCTGATAAACCAGAAGAAGCATTAGAAATTCAAAAAGCGGTAACACTGGTTCGAAGTGGTTCTGTTGAATCCTATTCGTATGATTCTTCAATATTAACCGTTCACGCAGAAGTTACTGGAACCGATGATTTTGATGAAGTGACTTTATCGTTTAGCAACTTGGTCACTACATGTACTTGCGACGAACCTGAGTGGTGTGCGCATCGGGTTGCAGTTATCTTCCATTTATATCTGCAATTTAATTCCTTAACTGAATGGATGCACGATTGGAGGAGGATGGAAACGGAACAAATGGCTTTTAAAATCACAGATCGCACTCCCGAAGCATGGAGTGACGTCTTATCACGTTTAATGAACCCGATTCGAATCATAAGTTTAAATGAAAATCCAGCGGTCTTTATCCATAAATTCGAGTTGATAGACCAGAAATCACGTTCTTTATCACCTTTTGAGTATGAATGGAAACCGTTATTTGATGTTTATTATAGGTTGCATGCGCTTGAAGCTGCTTGGCCTTATATTTATTTCCATCTAGGAGGTAGCGGCTCCAATTTCACTTACGGGAAGTGGTACGTCAAGAACTGGTTGACCGATCAACTTGGAAAACTAGCTGATGGCGTTAAATCCATTTCATCAAAACCAAGGCTTTTCGAAACAGACCCATTTCACGATCAGTTGAAAGTGTTCGTTAGAGAATTTGCTTTAAACTACGAGGGACTTTTTGACGAACGTTTCCGTGTTTATCAACTGTTTTGGCAACAGTTATTTGCCGATAAATTTACTAGAGAACATGAATTGGAGCTACTTGAGAATAGTGATTCTCCCGATGCGCCAACTTTAGTCGCCTTTTTCTATGTCATCCAAGGGCGGAAGGATAAATTAGAAGAGCTTTCGAAAGATATTACGATGGAGGACTTATCGAAATGGTTGCCGTTAGCGTATCTGGCAGAACGGGATGATAATATGGATTCTCTTGCTGTTATCATGTCGGCGTTGCTTCCGTTTATTGGCGATTATTTAGTGCATAAGGTATCACTTTCACAACGAGCCGCCTTTGTTCGAAAGATTGACGGGTTGTTAGAAGCAGCGGATTTCCCAGAGGATGAGCGTGAAAAAATGTTCACGTATTACGGCGAAATCGGCGTTGATGTTTATGCCGATTTCCTTGTCGAACGTAGTCGCTTCCGAGAATGGGCTGCTTTGATGCACCGCTATCGTGTTGTTTATGAAGTTGCTGAAGCGGGCGGCTTGAAAATTGCGTTGGCCGAAGATCCCGCGGCCGTCCTTCCGCTTCTTCACGTGTATGCAACGAATTTTGTGAAGGAACGCAACCGACAAAGTTATCGCCGTGCCGTGAATTTATTTAGAAAAATGAAGAACGGCAGTAAAAAGAGCGGTAAACATGAATTTTGGAACCGCTATATTGATACAGTGCGCGAGAAAAACCGCCGCCTTCGTGCACTTATGGAAGAAATGGAGAAAGGGAATTTGTACTTATGAGTGAAACTTTTACATTGGAACACCTTCTCCGTATAGGAATAAAACCGATTGACGGAAACACATACGCCGTTTCTGCAGTAGATAGTAACGGTTATCACATCGATCCAGATGAGCTTGTTTCCTATTTGTTTTTTAACGATGAACGGACATTTTTTGGTTTACTGACCGAAATCAATGATGATCAACTACATCTGAGAGCCGACCAATTGCTGTTGTCATTTCCAGAATCCCATCCGTATGTGAAATTTGAAGGACAAACGAAAGAAGATGACCAGACACTTCAATCGATTCGAGAAGCTGCTGATGCTTGGCGCAATCCTAAAATCTGGAACTATGTCGAGACGAATGAAACGGGCATCCATTTTAATACGGATGAGATTTCCCTAACGGATGCGGCCGTGCAAATTATTCAATCGGCTGTATATGGAAGACTCATCGATTCTTCGCTAAGTCCTGAACAATTGCCGACACTTCTTCCCCATTTGCGGAAATATGGTTGGCCGGGAGAGTCAGTATCGACGATTCCTGTGCGCGTAGCTTTCCGCCTAACGGAGCCCGAAGAAGATTCGGACTCTGCTGAATGGATGCTTGAAACGGTCGTAGTCGGCGAACGTGAACGACACTGGACGCCGGCCGTTCGAAAAAGAAATCTTCCTGTTGCGGAAGCACTTCCTGACCGATGGGCAGAATACGCAGAAGAAATTGCTGAAAAACAGTCTGAAATGATTTCTTTTCTGCGTTCTGTTGACATTGAGTCCGATGGTAGCTTCTTGTCGGTACCTATCCATGATTCTGAGGTCCGATTGTTTATTCAAGAAGATTTGCCGTTATTACAGTCCTTTAATTACACAATCATTTTACCAGCTTGGTTAAAATCGATTACGGAATCTAAAATGAGGGTTCGTACAAGTGCAAGTGTCCAGTCTTATAACTCGGCTACAAATCTCGACGAAGTTCTTAATTTCGACTGGAATTTCGCGCTTGGTGGCCAAGAGATTGGTCGCGATGCCTTCCAAAAGCTTGTTGAAGAAAATCGCGAGTATATTCGATCGGGTGATGAGTGGTTTCATATTGACCCGCTTTGGCTGAAAAAGATTAAAGATATTATGGACCGTGCCGATTCTGGTGAGTGGACTGTAAAAGATCTTTTATTCCATGACATCCCCGAGGAAATAGTTCCGATTGAAAGCGATGAAGACGAAGAAGATCCGCTATTTGAATTTTCAATGCAAAAATCATTGAAAGTCTATATGGAAATACTTGCGGATAAAAAAGGGTTGCCGTCTGCTGGTGTTTCTGAGCAGCTACATGCAGAGCTTCGTCCTTATCAAGTCGAAGGATATGATTGGCTCATTTTCATGCGCGATAATCAGTTCGGAGCTGTTCTTGCCGATGATATGGGGCTTGGGAAAACGGTGCAGCTTATCGCATATTTGTTGAATGTCCATGCGCGTCCCGACTCTGAAAAGCCTTCGCTCATCATTTGTCCCACAAGTGTGCTTGGTAACTGGCAAAAAGAAATTGAACGTTTTGCGCCGTCGCTTTCTGTCCATACGCATTACGGACCGTCCCGCGAGAAAGACGAAGCGTTTACCGAGCTGATTGCTGAGTTGCGTCCTGATGTTATTTTAACGACCTATGGCACAGCTTCCCAAGATGGCGAGATGCTTGCCGAGACTGAGTTTACGAGTATCACACTTGACGAAGCTCAAAATATCAAGAATATGCAAACGAGACAATCGCGTATGATTCGCAAGTTGCACGGGCAACATCATATTGCGTTAACGGGTACGCCGATTGAAAACCGCTTGTCTGAGCTGTGGGCGATTTTTGATTTTGTTCATAAAGGGTATTTCGGAAATTTCCGGACGTTTACGGATAACTTTATCGTTCCGATTGAGCGAGATGATTCTGAGCGCGATAAACAAAAGCTTCGTGCGAAAATCCGACCTTTCTTATTGCGTCGAACAAAAAATGATCCGGATTTATTATTGAATCTACCGAAGAAGTTGGAGCAAAACGAATATGTTCCTTTAACGACTGAACAAGCCGCTTTATATGAAAGTTTCCTTGATGAGACCAAGTTTAAATTGCAGACATTGACTGGTTTTGAGAAAAAAGGACTTATTTTGACGATGCTTAGCCGGTTGAAACAATTATGTAATCACCCCGCGCTGTTTTTGAAAGAGCCACATGGTCCTGCTGCGCAATTAGTTGCACGTTCTGACAAATTGAGCGGTATCGTGTCAATGGCTGGTAATATCGCGGAAAACGGAGAACAATGCATTATTTTCACACAGTATATCGGGATGGGAAAACTCATCCAGCATTGTTTGTCTGAACTCCATGGGATTGACGTTCCTTTCTTGACTGGAAGCATGCCGAAAGGACAACGTGATAATTTAGTCGATGCTTTTCAAAACGGTGAATTTCCCGTTTTCATATTATCACTTCGTGCAGGTGGAACTGGGTTGAATTTGACCGCTGCCAATCACGTTTTGCATGCGGATCGTTGGTGGAATCCCGCGGTGGAAAATCAAGCAACAGACCGCGCGTATCGAATTGGGCAAACCAAGTTCGTGCATGTTCATAAGTTCGTGACGATTGGAACGATTGAGGAAAAGATTGATAAGATGCTTGCCGAAAAAGCGGCTTTATCTGCTGATTTAATTCAATCTAGCCAGTGGTTGACTGAGCTATCTGACCGAGAACTTGATGATTTACTATCATTTGGATAACCATATATTTTTGTCCCAGAGTTGAAATGTTTCTACTCTGGGATTTTTACGTTATCTTTTGTACAATCGGCACTTTCCTGATAATTTCTTTTCCTGTATTGTTGTCCTCAATCCTTTTTATTCGTTCGTTTAAATACGCCACGACTCGAATTAATTCGCTAATTTGTAGCTCCATTCTCACAACTTCCTTTTCAATTTTGTTCATCACAACATCTCCTTTTTAGTTCCGCGGATACGGCACCTGAAAGGCAGTCATCTCTCAGGCACCGACACGCGGTTTTTTAATTAGCAATTAAGTTTTTCCCTATGATATTTTTCCGTATAACCGAAAGGCCGATCCCCCAAAAGGCCTTTTCAAACGTTTAAGTAGATTCCTTCACAGCTATTCATATAATTGTAGTTTTCAGCTCCGGTTTGTAATCCGGTCAATCCCCCCTTGTATTACATGATTGGTAGTTCTTTGCTTTCTTGTACAGGTAGTTCAAAGTGATTTGTTTCTGATTCAGCAACTTCCTGTTGTTTCGACACAGTTGAGTTTGCGTATAAATCATTATTCAATCTGGATTTTGTTGATAGAAACCTAACTTCATCTCCAATCACTTCTGTGACAAAAACACGACTTTGATCTTCTCTTTCATACGTTCTCGACTGGATCCGACCACTTAGACCGATTAACGAACCTTTTCCACAATGCTTTGCTGTATTTTCCGCAAGTCGGCCGAATAAAGAACATAATATGAAATCCGCTTCGATTTCTCCTTTCGTGTTTTTATAGTTGCGATTTATTGCGATGATAATACTTGTCTGGACCCGATCTTGAGATAATTTTCGCAAGATGGGATCTTTTGTTATGCGCCCTACAAGTGCGACTTGATTCACCCAATGCCCTCCTTTCTTTTTGAATTAATTTGATAATACGACACCGCGTCGATTTTTAGCAAAAGCTGGTTTTTCACTTTTGATAAGGTTTTCACGGTGATTTTCATTTTTTTAAGATATGAAATGTGATTGTTTTTTCCACGAAACGACAGTGGTATGCATTTTTCCCCATGGTGTCGATTTTTGGATAAATTAACTTTGGCAGGTTTGTTGATTATTTATTCCAAGTCAAGAAATATGGTATAATCAAAGGAAATTTGAAGGTGGTGCGCATGATGAAAACATTTAAGATGTTGTCAGTTGGAATCTTGCACGATGAACAAGTTATAGATTTCCCGCTTATTGATGGAATTATTATAAATCAAGAGAATAGCCACCGGATGTGGATTCTTGAGATGTTTATCGAGGAAAAGCATAAGGCGTTTTTTGAATCCTTTCAAGGTACAGACGAGTTGCTCGAAGCAAAAGTCGTCATTTCTTACCCAGAAAATGAACCCGCCGGTTTTCGCGTAGCTGTGAGTGCGGTGAAACAAATCGGAAATAATATTTCAGTTTTGTTGAAAGGTAGATTAAAACGAGCGCGTACGCAATATGCCGAGCACTTGTTGGAGGAGTTGATCGGGGAAGGCTTAGAAGGCCAAACATTGCTTGAGCGTTTTGAATCGGATATGCGATCGCGGCCGCGGTTGAAGCGAGACCTTTCGGAAGATGAATGAATTTAATGTTGTGGTGCTGCCCTGTGAAAGGGTGGCATTTTTTTATGTTTTTTGTGGAAAGGTTTTAGTCTTTTGCCGGCTGCTTTCGTTGTTTGGTGAGCTGTCAAGATTGTACAAGTCGGTATGTTTTGCGATTGTAGGTTGTTCCGGCTTCGACAATTAAAGCACTATAATGTTTTCTTGGACTTGTTGATGTATAAATAATACGGCTTTGGTCGTTTGCGGGTGCGCTTTGGTCTCATCGATGGCGGCATTAGTCGCATAAGGGTCCGCTTTGGTCGTTTAGAGGCGTACTTTGGTCGTTTGAGTTTTAGTCTTTTGCCGGCAGCAATGGTTGTTTGGGGAGCTGTCAAGATTGTACAAGTCGCTGAGTGTTGTGATTGTAGGTTGTTCCGGCTTCGACAATTAAAGCGCTCTTTTGAATTTCTTGGACTTGTTGATGTATAAAAAATACGGCTTTGGTCGTTTTGGGGTGCGCTTTGGTCGTTTCGATGGCGGCATTAGTCGCATAAGGGTCCGCTTTAGTCGTTTGGAGGCGTACTTTGGTCGTTTCCCATTTTTTCATAGAAAAACACCGCCTCGGATTTTCGAGGCGATGTTTGCGGCTTGCGGTTAGCGGTTGTTTCCGTTTCTATCCATTTCTTCATCGATAATTGTGTCGTTCGGTGCTCCGTTTCCATTATTGACGCCATTATCGCCGTTGTCGCCATTGATGAACCCGTTGTTTCCACCATTACCGTTTTGTTCGTCAATCCCATCTAGATCCATTCCGCCTTCATTATTATCGTTGGCATTAGGAGTCCAGTTTCTATCACGATCTTGCATATTGTCCTGCATCGGTGTTTCGTTATTATTAGGCACTGTATCGTTCCTGTCGTTCATATTACAGCCACCTAGTACGAGCGCCGATATCAGAAAAAATGGTATCGTTTTTTTCAACATGAAAAGATTCCCTCCTTTCCACAAGCCGTTTACCACACGAATCTGTATGGTCTTTGTAGGTTGTACGAAAAAAAGGGAACTATCCATTATTTTTTATATTGATTTTTATTTGACGATTAAGACATACTACTTTTCAACAACTGGGCCGAGTGCAAATAGGATTTCGGTTTCACAAGCAATTTCATCGCCGACTTTTGCGATTGCTTTCCCCTTGCCCATTTGACCGCGCAGTCGCGTAATTTCAACTTCGAGTGTCAATGTGTCGCCAGGACCTACTTGACGTTTAAAACGGCAATTGTCGATGCCCGCAAAAAATGCAAGACGGCCTTTATTTTCTTCTTTCTTCAATAGAGCAACAGCACCTACTTGCGCAAGCGCTTCAACAATGAGAACGCCTGGCATTACCGGGTAGCCTGGAAAATGCCCGTTGAAAAAGTCTTCATTAATTGTGACGTTTTTTATACCGACGGCACGTTTGCCTTCTTCAACTTCTAGAATTTTATCGATCATCAAAAATGGATACCGATGTGGTAAAATCGCTTGAATTTGTTGTACTGTAAGCATGTGATCCTCCTGCAAATTTATTCTTTTCCTTTAATGATATCAACAATATGTGTCCATGTTTCTTTTTTGAGTACATCCTCAGGATTCCCGTCGCCAATATAGCTATAGCCGATTCGCAATCCGATTACGGCAACAATAGCCATTAGTAAAATGATCAATATTAGACGTAGCCAAATCGGAATCATCCGTATTTGAACCCATAAAGTTTTTTTAGGTTCGGTGGCTTCACCACGTTTAGCCTTTCTTAGTTCTCTTCTTGAACTGGTTTCAACGCTTGGCTCGTCAGTTTTATTTGAATCTAATTTTAGTAAACGTCGAAAATTAAAATTACCCATTGTCAGTACTCCCTATACAAACGAATTGCATAATTGCCAACTCATTTTTTTATGTAGAATGATTACTTCTTTGAACTTTTTTGAATGTTTTCTAATAAAATGCCTGTCCCTCTTGCAACACAATCGAGTGGATTATCTGAAACAAATACGGGTACTTTTAATTCTTCAGCTAATAGTTGGTCAATCCCGTGAATCAGTGCGCCGCCGCCGGTTAAGAATATGCCGCGGTCTATAATGTCGGCAGAAAGTTCGGGTGGCGTTCTCTCAAGGACATTGCGTGCCGCTTGGACGATAAGATACATAGATTCTTTCAAGGCAATTCTAATTTCTTCAGAATCGATTGTCGCTGTGCGTGGAAGTCCAGAAACCATATCGCGGCCGCGAATGTCTATCTTTTCATTACGTGATCCTTGGAAAACCGTGCCCACGTTAAATTTAATGTCTTCCGCAGTGCGCAGTCCTATAAGCAATTTATATTGGTTTTTGACGTATTGGATTATGTCGTTGTCTAATGTGTCTCCGGCGATGTTAATAGATTCGGATGTGACGATATCACCCATCGATAAAACAGCTACATCGGTTGTTCCGCCGCCGATATCAATTACCATATTACCACTTGGCTGAAAAATATCCATTCCAGCACCGATTGCGGCAACTTTTGGTTCTTCTTCTAAAAATACTTTCTTGCCGCCGGACTTTTCGACTGCCTCGCGAATCGCTTTTTGTTCAACACTTGTAATATTCGTCGGGCAACAGACAAGTATTCTAGGTTTAGTAAAAAAGCCTTTAACGTTAAGCTTATCGATGAAATGACTGAGCATTGCTTCTGTCACATCGAAGTCTGCGATTACGCCGTCTTTTAAAGGACGAATAACCGTGATATTGCCTGGTGTTCTTCCGACCATTTGAAAGGCTTCTTCGCCGACAGCAAGCACTTTATTATTTCTTTTATCTAACGCGACAACTGACGGTTCGTTTAAAACAATCCCTTTTCCTTTCAAGTGAATTAGGACGTTAGCCGTACCAAGGTCAATCCCAATATCTTTTGCAAACATTATTCCCGCTTCCCCTTCCAACTGCGTGGCATTTTCTCTTCCATTTTTACGCTCTTAATTCATGATTTTACCATAGTAAGTGGAAAATGAACATACTTAAGAACTAATTTCTTCTTATATTGAAATCTCGTTCTTAATTAAAAAAAGCGGCGCCTCAATTCGGATCTGGCTCCGCTCCTTCACTTATTCCTCTTCAATTTTTTTTGCCTCATTCATCCACTTAAGCCTGGTTGCCTCACCGCCTCTTAAATGTCTGACAGATTTATGATATGCAAGTATTTTTGCAACTTCTTCCGCCAATCCTACATCGATGTTTGGCAATCGTTCTGTCAAGTCCTTGTGCACAGTGCTTTTCGAATACCCCGTTACTTTCGCTAGTCCTCGCACGGTAACCTCAGTTTCCAGCAATAGCTCCCCGAGGCGCACGCATCGCCTCCGTATTTGCTCGTGCACGCCCTCTTCCTTTCCTATCGACTCCGAATCCTGTCTTACTGTATGCGATAGATTAGGGCGTTATGCTCGCGTTTCGTGCGAGAAGGCTTGGTTTATGGCTGTTTCAAGGACTTTTTTTAAAAATAAATTTAGAAAATTAAAAAAACCACTCCGAAGAGTGGCTTTTTTCCGTTTAAATGTTTACTTGAATGCTAAATGCTTACCTGGATTGACCGGTTCGCCGTCGACGTGGATTTCAAATAGAAGATGCACACCGGCTGCTGGATTCCATTCGTTTTGTGTCGTCATTGCGAGTGGTTCGCCTTGAGCTACTTCATCGCCCTCTTTTACTAGAACACCGGTCATTGAACTATAGACAGTTTGCATGCCATCCGCGTGTTTGAGGACGACACTATCCCCGCTGAAGACATCTGTAACCACTTCTTCGACGACACCACTCATTGCTGCGAGCACTTCGAACGGTTTTCCGTCTATCGAAATAGAGACGCCGGAATTCGTTACGTATGACTGATTAAAGACAAGTAGTGCATTTTCGCGCATGGTTTCGTCGGCTTCCATGTCATAGTAATCTTGTAGAATGGCCACATCATTAAGGAGTTCTTCAGAAAAAGGATATTTGAAAGATTCCTTTGATGCGTTAACATCCACGACTACTTCGCTATTATCCGGAGCTTTCGCAGTGTCTGTTTTACCCGGGGAATCTTTTATTAGTGCAGTGTACCCCCAGATCATCCCTACAAATACGATTGCGATACCCGAATAGATAGCAGGCCAAAACCAACTCTTTGTTTGTTTACGTTTATTCGCTTGAGAAGGAGATTTCGTTTTTTCTTCTCGCATAATCATCACCTCACTGCTATTGTTTGCAAGTTAAGGTGCTTTTAAACATACATTCTCAAGGTTAATCAAATTTTTTATTACTGTACCAGTATAATAGTGTTGAACAATTTTATCTGCCGTCCACTTATCCTGTGCAAATGCCTCCGCGCCGTACTGGCTCATGCCGACGCCATGGCCATACCCGAGCGTTTTAATGATGACGATTTCGTTCGTAACATCGAATGCAATATCGAAATCCGTAGACCTAAGTCCAAGTATTTCTCTTATTTCACGTCCATTCGATTCGAATCCAGCTGTTGCTACGCGTTGAACGCGTCCTGTTGGATTTCTCACGAGTTGAAGAGATTTGAACATATCCGCATTCCACTCAATCCCGAGTGCTTCGTTCCATTTGTTTAGCGGTAATTCTGTTTTCACTTCGAATGTAGGCGCAACTTCCTTATCGCCAGGACTGTCGACACTCTGCAAATAAGGCACGTCACTGCCACTAAAGTTTTCTGCGGCTTCTGTCTGGCCATTCGAAGTCGAAAAAAACATCGCTGATATCAATTCATCGTTATAAAGCAAAACATCGCCAGCTGTCGCTTCAACTGCAGCTGCAAGTTTCTTTTCATTTTCTTTAAACTTTTTCCCCCACTGTTTTTTCCGCTCTTCTTGTGATTTATATACTTGAGCGGAGACATCACGGGCAATTGGGATTTCACCAAAGTTTGTCGTTTTGAGTGCGTATGTCCTTGCTGCAATCGATTGCGCTTTTAATGCTTCCGGATGAAAACCGATTGGCATTTCCCCTGCAACGACGCCTTTTACATATTCCTCAAGCGCTAATGGCTCGTCCTCCCCGACAACTTTGATGTCGATCGGACAAGATTGTTCTATTTTTTTCTCCTCCTTCTGTGGCTCAGCACCCGGTCCTCTTAGTAAAATTACTGGAATAATGAACATTACAATGAGTAATAATATTGAACTCGCCCATAATTTTGTCATAGTCGATTATATGAAATACCCTCCTTTTTATGCATGTCCCATCGGTGGTTTTATACGATTAAATTACAAAAGGGCCATCGATAATATCATCGATGACCCTTCGTATTTCAAATTTCACAGTTCGTTATACGAGTTCTTGCTCAGTTTTGCTTTCAACTTCTTCTTCAGATGAGACGCGCTCAATATCGGCCCCTAATGCTTCGAGCTTTTTATGGAAGTCAACATATCCGCGGTCTAGGTGAATCAGATCTGTGACGCGTGTAACGCCATCTGCGGCTAATCCAGCAAGGATAAGTGCTGCTGCAGCTCTTAGGTCTGTTGCAGCTACTTCTGCGCCCTGTAGCTTTGAAGGGCCTTCTAAAATAACCGATTTACCTTCAATCTTCACAGTTGCATTCATGCGACGAAATTCTTCTACGTGCATAAAGCGGTTTTCAAAAACTGTTTCCGTAATGACGCCAGTTCCAGTAGCAGTTAGCATAAGCGCCATCATTTGCGATTGCATATCTGTCGGGAAACCTGGGTGCGGCATAGTTTTTAAGTTGACTGATTTAAGCGGGTACTCCGCGTGAACGCGAACGCCTTCATCCAATTCTATGATGTTGACGCCCATTTCACCCATTTTCGAAATAAGTGCCGCGTTATGTTCTGGGACAGCATTTTCAATAATAACGTCTCCGCCAGTAATTGCGGCAGCTACCATGAATGTGCCTGTTTCGATACGATCCGGGATAATATGATGTGTAGTACCGTATAATTTCGTTACGCCTTCAATACGAATCATATCGGTTCCAGCACCGATAACTTTACCGCCCATTTCATTAATAAAGTTCGCTAAGTTTACAATTTCCGGTTCTTTCGCTGCGTTTTCAATTACTGTCGTGCCTTTTGCTAGGGCTGCGGCAGTCATGATGTTTTCTGTTGCACCGACGCTTGGGAAGTCAAGATAAATTTTCGCACCGTTTAGACCATTTTCAGCTTTTGCTTCAACATAACCGTGACCGAATGAAATTTCTGCGCCCATTGCTTCGAAACCTTTTAAGTGCTGATCAATTGGACGTGAACCAATCGCACATCCACCAGGTAATGCGACACGTGCAAAACCGTTTCGTGCAAGAATTGGACCCATGACAAGAATTGAAGCTCTCATTTTACGTACATATTCAAATTGGGCCTCGCTTGACAACGTCCCCGATGAATCAATGATGACTTCGTTTCTTTCTGGTTTAGCTTCAACATTTGCGTTTAAGCTTTTTAAAACCGAACTGATTGTACCGACATCCGACAGATTTGGTACATCCCGAATGACGTTAACGCCTTCCGATGCGAGAAGTGCAGCTGCCAATACTGGCAAAACAGCATTTTTCGCGCCTTCAACGCGGACAGTTCCTTTTAGAACCCGTCCCCCGTTTATAATAATCTTATCCATAATTAGTCCCTCCGACTTTAAATTGTGCTTTTTAATCATAAAACCGCGCTTATATTTTAATTAAAGTGTTGTATAGTAATAACAAAAACTCACATAAGTTTACAGCGTTCGACCTTTATTTACAAGTTACGAAATAACTATCTTGATGTAGTCTATCGTATGTATTTATTTGAATTTTTGTGTCACCGTTAATTTATACTTTCTGCACAGGTTAGCTGTTTGTTTAATTCCCTGCAATATGCTTTTTAAACATTGACGGTTTTACATGCCATCGCCCCATGTACATGTACAGTGTCTTAAGCCAATGTACATGCGGCGATAACAAGTACCGACTAGAATAGTATACCAAAATTATTTATAAATTAGTCGAATGTTATCGAAACATCGTAGGAATTCTTCCTGACCAATAGGATATCTCAAGAAAGAAATTTGATACGGAAGATCCGATCATTATACTTAAAAATATAAATAAAATTTGCGCTTGGAACACTTTGTTTTTTCGAATAATCTTTTCCGGCAATATTGCTTGAAGTGCATAAAAAGAAACCCCAATAAAAAATATGTGGGAAACGATTGCAAGTAATGGTTGGTAACCGAACATGCCATCCATAATCTTGACTCCTTTCGTTACTCAAAGAAAAGGACAGAAGAAACTACTTCCTCTGTCCGAGTATTCATCATATTACATTAAAATCTGTTTTCTGCAGCATTAATTCTATTAATTGCTCGTTTCAGTTGTAGTTCAGCACTCAAAAAGCTTGCTTCATCTTTCTTCGCTTGTAGCGCAATTTCAGCCCGCTTTGCAGCATGCTTAGCTCTTGCAAGGTCGATGGTTTCAGCAGTTTCAGCACTTTGAGCAAGAACTGTAATAATTTCAGGACGAATCTCAATAAATCCGCCGTGAACAGCAATGATTTTGGTGTCATTACCTTTTTTAATACGAAGCCCGCCGATTTGAAGCGGTGCGACAGTTGCAATATGGCCTGGAAGAATTCCCAATTCGCCTGTTTCTGTCATTGCGATAACCATGTCCGCTTCAGTTTCAACAACAGGGCCGTCGGGAGTCACGATATGAATTTTTACAGTTTTCATTTTTTCCCTCCTGGTCCCTTCTTAGACTTCGATACCCATAGCTTTCGCTTTTTCGATAACTTCTTCAATACGTCCAACAAGACGGAATGCATCTTCTGGAATATGATCGAATTTACCGTCAAGGATTTCTTTAAATCCTTTAATCGTTTCCGCTACTGGTACGTATGATCCTGGTTGTCCAGTGAACTGTTCAGCTACGTGGAAGTTTTGTGATAGGAAGAATTGAATACGACGTGCGCGACCAACAACAAGTTTGTCCTCTTCGCCTAATTCATCCATACCTAGGATTGCGATTATATCTTGTAATTCAGCATAACGTTGCAGTGTTGATTGAACCTCACGTGCTACGCTATAGTGTTCTGCGCCAACAATTTCCGCGCTTAGTGCACGTGATGTTGATGCGAGCGGGTCAACCGCTGGGTAGATTCCCATTTCAGAAAGTTTACGCTCAAGGTTCGTCGTCGCGTCAAGGTGAGCGAACGTCGTTGCTGGAGCTGGATCCGTATAGTCATCCGCTGGTACATAGATTGCTTGGATTGACGTTACTGAACCTTTATTTGTTGAAGTGATTCGTTCTTGTAAAAGACCCATTTCCGTTGCAAGTGTTGGCTGATATCCAACTGCTGATGGCATACGGCCAAGAAGCGCCGATACTTCAGATCCTGCTTGCGTATAACGGTAAATATTGTCGATGAATAGAAGTACGTCCGCACCTTGTTCGTCACGGAAGTATTCTGCCATCGTCAATCCTGTTAGTGCAACACGCATACGTGCGCCAGGTGGTTCGTTCATTTGACCGAATACCATTGCTGTATTTTTAATAACACCAGAGTCCGTCATTTCGAAGAAAAGGTCATTTCCTTCACGTGTACGTTCTCCAACACCTGCGAATACGGAAATTCCACCGTGTTCGAGTGCGATGTTGTTAATCAATTCTTGGATTAGAACTGTTTTACCTACACCAGCTCCACCGAAGAGACCGATTTTACCACCTTTAATATACGGAGCTAATAAGTCAACGACTTTAATGCCCGTTTCAAGGATTTCAACTTCTGTAGATAGTTCTTCAAAAGTTGGTGCACTACGGTGAATCGGGTCGCGACGTTCACTCGCTGGAATTTCTTCCGCAAGGTCAATCGTTTCACCGAGTACGTTAAATACGCGGCCAAGTGTTACATCCCCCACAGGAACTGAAATAGCAGCTCCTTGGTCAAGTACTTCGGCTCCACGTTTAAGTCCATCTGTAGATGACATCGCAATTGTACGAACTGCATCATCGCCAAGGTGAAGTGCAACTTCAAGTGTTAATACTTCAGGCTCTGAGTTCGGACGCTCAATTGTAACAGTCAATGCGTTATAGATTTGAGGCAATTGTGCGTTATCAAATTTGACGTCGACAACTGGACCCATTACTTGAAGAACATGTCCTTTGTTCATTTTGTTTCCTCCTGTCTTACTATATGCCGTGCTGATGAAGGGTGGAGCGCTGGAAGGAAGTTGAACAATGATTTCCTTAATGTTCCATTGCTCAGAGCAAAAAAGTCCGCGCTCTAAGGTCAAAAAAGTCCAAAAGCCGACTTTTTCGAGCGGGAAAGTTATAGTTCAAACTTTCCTTGCCGACTTTTTCAGAGCGGGAAAATCAAAGTTCGATTTTCCTTCCTACTCTAGCGCGGCCACTCCTCCAATTATCTCTGTGATTTCTTGTGTAATTGCTGCTTGACGTGCGCGGTTAAATTGAAGCGTTAATGAATCAATTAATTCGCCTGCGTTATCGGTTGCGCTTTGCATCGCTGTCATACTTGAAGCATGTTCACTTGCTTTACTTTCGAGTAATGCGCCAAAGATTAAGCTTTCCGCGTATTGCGGTAGCAGTACTTTTAGAATTGCTTCGCCGGATGGCTCGAATTCGTAAGAAGTTGATGATCCTTCTTGGGCAATATCGGTAAGTGGGAGCACTTTCCCTTCTTTTACTTTGTTGGAAATGACGTTAATGTAATGGGTGTAGTACATATAAATTTCATCATATGTACCATCCGCGAACATACCAACAGCTTTATTAGCGATTTCTTTAATTTCGGCGAATGACGGGTGGTCGGATAATCCGATTACACTGTCGATTACATTATATCCACGATTCAAGAAAAACTCAGAGCCGATTCGTCCGATAGCAAAAATAATTGCTTCGTCTTTTGACGCATGGCGTGTTTCGATTGCTTTGGAAACTGCTCGTATAATATTACTGTTATACGCCCCGCAAAGTCCACGGTCTGCTGTGATGACAACATATGCGGTTTTCTTTACTGGACGATTTACGAGCATTGGATGTTCTGCATCCGTTCCTGCAGCGATTGCACCAGCAACTTCTTTGATTTTCTCCATGTATGGAACGAATGCTCTTGCTTTAAGTTCAGCACGGTTTAGTTTCGAAGCAGATACCATTTGCATTGCGCGTGTTATCTGACTCGTTTTCTTCGTAGATTTTATGCGGTTTTCAATATCGCGTAATGATCCCATTGGTCATTCACCACCTTTTTGTTTTATAGTAAATCGTCTTACTCAGAAATTGCGAATTTCGTTTTGAATTCGTTGATAGCTGCTGCCATCTCTTCATCTGTTGGAAGATCCTTCGTTTGACGGATATGCTCTAAAACGTTTGTGTGGTTTGACTCGAGCCATGCTGCGATTTCAGACTCAAAACGTAAAATATCTTTAACAGGAACATCGTCTAGGAATCCGCGAGTTAGTGCATACAATGCAACAACTTGGATTTCAACTGGAACTGGTTTGTTTAAATCTTGTTTCAAAATTTCAACTGTACGAACTCCACGGTCAAGTCTTGCTTGCGTTGACGCATCAAGGGATGAACCGAATTGAGAGAACGCTTCAAGTTCACGGAAAGCAGCTAGGTCAAGACGTAGTGTACCCGCAACTTTTTTCATTGCTTTAATTTGTGCTGATCCACCAACACGAGATACTGAAAGTCCTGCGTTAATAGCAGGGCGTACGCCCGAGAAGAATAGGTCAGATTGTAAGAAAATTTGTCCATCCGTAATCGAGATTACGTTTGTTGGAATATAAGCGGAAATATCTCCGGCTTGTGTTTCAACGAATGGAAGTGCCGTAATTGAACCTCCGCCGAGTGAATCGTTCAGCTTAGCTGCACGTTCAAGAAGACGTGAGTGCAAGTAGAATACGTCACCTGGGTATGCTTCACGACCCGGAGGACGACGAAGTAGTAAGGAAAGTTCACGGTATGCCGCTGCTTGTTTAGATAGGTCATCATAAACAATTAGCACATGCTTGCCGTCAAACATGAATTCCTCTGCCATAGTGATTCCTGTATATGGTGCAAGGTATAGTAATGGAGCCGGTTCTGATGCCGAGGCTGTTACTACGATTGTGTAATCAAGTGCACCGTTTTTACGTAGCGTTTCAACTACGCCACGAACAGTCGATTCTTTTTGTCCAATTGCCACATAAATACAAATCATATCTTGGTCAGCTTGGTTAAGAATCGTATCAATCGCAACAGTCGTTTTACCTGTTTGACGGTCTCCGATAATTAACTCACGCTGTCCGCGACCGATTGGTACGAGTGCGTCAATTGCTTTAATACCAGTTTGAAGTGGTTCATGAACGGATTTACGCGCCATGACTCCTTGTGCTGGACTTTCGATTGGACGAGTTTTAGTTGTTGCGATTGGACCAAGTCCATCCACAGGTTGCCCCAACGGATTTACAACACGGCCAATTAATGCTTCACCAACAGGTACTTCCATAATACGGCCCGTACGACGTACATCATCGCCTTCTTTAATGTCTGTGTATGGTCCAAGGATAACGATACCTACGTTGTTCGCTTCCAAGTTTTGTGCCATACCCATAACACCGTTAGAGAACTCCAAAAGTTCTCCAGCCATGACGTCATCGAGGCCATGAGCACGTGCGATACCGTCACCGATTGCGATAACTGTACCAACGTCACTTACTTCCATCTCAGATTGATAATTTTCAATCTGCTGTTTTATGAGAACGCTGATTTCTTCAGCTTTGATGCTCATGTATGTCACCCCTCAAATTTCAAATTTACGATCCAATCATATCTCGTTTCAAGCGCTCTAGTTTGTTCACTAGGCTATTGTCAAAGATACGGTTTCCAATTTGGACACGAATGCCCCCGATTAGAGTTGGATCAATGATGTTGTTAATCCGCAGTGATATTCTTCCGACTTTTCTTGCAAAAGTGGATGAAATCGCCGCGCTTTCGCTTTCGGTTAGCGGACGTGTTGAATACACTGTTGCCTCCGCGATTCCTGCTGCGTCGTTCACAAAGTCAACGAATTCGTCGACGAAGTTATTAATTTCATTTAAACGTTTCTTTTCGAGCAGTACGAACAATGTGTCTTGGATAAGTGAATTTGCATCCTTGAACAGTGTTGTAAGTAGCGCTTTCTTTTTAGCGAAAGGGAACCTTGGATTTTCAAGCAATTCTCCAAGACCTGGATTCGCAAGGAACGCTTTCTGTATTTCAAGAAGTTCTTCTTGAACAATTGAAGTCTGTCCCTTTTTTACTGCTAGTTCGTAAAGTGCTTGGGCATAGCGATTAGCTACTATGGACTTACTCACCGTGCATCGCCTGCCTTCGCAATCGTCTCTTCAATTAATGCGCGGTTATCTTCTTCGGAAAGTTCTTTTCCAAGTACTTTAGACGCTGCAAGAACTGAGAGGGATACGAATTCTTCACGGACTGCCGCAACAGCTTTTTCTTTCTCAGATGCAATTTCTTGTGCTGCTGCATCCTTCAAACGCGCGACTTCGTTTCGCGCTGCCATGATGATGTCTTCACGTTGCGTTTCACCTTGTTCACGGGCATTTTCAACAATCGCCTGAGCGTCATTGCGTGCCTCTTTCAACAGATTGCGCTGCTCTTCAAGAAGGCTTTGTGATTCAAGACGACTTTTTTCAGCCGCTTCAATTTCAGTTGCGATCATTTCGGCACGTTGATCCATGATGCCCATAAGTGGACCCCATGCAAATTTCTTTAATAGAAGCATGAGTAGAAGGAACATTGTTACCGTTGCAATAATATCACCAAGGTTTAAACCGTTTGGGTCGTTTAATTTCTGCAAAAATCCTGCTTCAGCTGTAGTGTTAGCTAAGAGGACGAAGGTATCAAAAAACACGATTGTTTCACTCCCTTCAAGAGCACTTGTCTCTTTGAATATGGACTTTCTATCCAAGTTTTATCATTTGATTATTTATTGACATAAAGCAATGGCGAAGGAAATGATGTCCGCTCTTCGCCATTGTAATTGTACCTATAATTAGCGGTTCATAACGATAAACGCGATTACTGCTGCGAAAATCGGAACAACTTCAACAAGTGCTACCCCGATAAACATGTTTGTTTGAAGAACGCCACGTGCTTCTGGTTGACGTGCGATTCCTTCTTGTGTTTTTGAAACAACTAGACCTGCACCTAAACCTGCTCCAAGTGCTCCTAAACCAATTGCGATTGCTGCTGCTAATAGACCAACTGAACCTACCATAGTATATTTCCTCCTAAAGTTTCTTGTTTTATTTGTTCCGGTCAAAGTCAATAACTCTAACCATATAAGCTATATATGTTTACTAGTCCGTTCTAACTTTGTTAGACATATAGACCATTGTTAACATAACGAAGATAAACGACTGGATTCCACCAACAAATATGGAGAAGCCCATCCAAGCGATTGAAGGAATAATTGCTCCTACAAAGCCAAAGATACTAGATGTTGCAAGTCCTGCAAGTAATCCGATTAGAATTTCACCTGCGTAAATGTTACCGTAAAGACGAAGACCGAGTGTCATCGTACTGGCAACTTCACCGACAATGTTAAGTGGCAATAAAAACGGAAGCGGTTGTAAATAATCTTTCCCGTAACCTTTCGCACCTTTTGCCTTCAAACCGTAATATTGTGTTAACACAATAATCATTACTGCAAGCGTCATCGTGACCATCGGATCGGCGGTTGGTGATTTCCACCATAGGTCACCTTTCCAAACGATAGCGAAAGGTAGTCCGAGTACGTTCGACACGAATAAGAATAAAATGAGCGTAATTCCTAGTACGTGAAAACGTCCACCTGTTTTCCAGTCCATATTGTTCCTTATAATCCCTTTGACGAAATCCATGATCCATTCAAAGAAATTTTGCATTCCCGTCGGTTTAACTTCTAATTTGCGAGTTGCGAGAATTGCGATTAAGAATACAATTGCACATGTTATGAAGACCATCAAAACGTTCGATAGATTAAATCTTAATGTAATCCCGAAAAGGTCTGCTGTCCATAACGGATTTCCATGGTCCATGTTTCGTTCACCTCCCTTGTCCATTCGGATTTAAGCTTCTACTGATAAGCTTCATTGATGTCGTACGTGGTAAATGATCCTTTCTCCTAATAACAGGAGGTACGGTATTCCGAATCCAATAACCGCACTGATCAGGTCGAACTGTTCGGGCATTGCAGTTGCAATTGCCGCTACCGCAATACCAGATGCGAAACGCATCGCAGTCCCAAGTGATATGCGCTTTTTCCCTTCCATAACGGCTTGTTCAAACTTCTCATACCGTCGGACGAGTATCCAAAAGTTATACAATCCAAAGAGTGAACCAAGTATTAGTCCTGCGAAAACAGTTTTCCATTCAGTAAATGCCCATCCAAGTACGAAAAAAGCCAGTAAGAAATAGAGAGCTCTTCTCTGCCTTTTATGGATTTCCTGCAATGTTTGCATAACTGTTTAATCTCCTGTTTTGTTTTACTGTTTTTGGAATTAGCTCTTAGAATTGCGGGGTGGTTCCCGTTTCGCTGTCCTGCCTTTAACCGGCGTAGACTCCGAAAATATTGGAACCTATTAGAGTTGCGAGTGAACTGCCATGTCCCCACATTTACTAATGATGGGTTGCAGAATCGAAATTTGGTGAAAAGATGATAGAATTTGCATTCGATAAATCCGGTAAATCAAGTTTCATATGTATGAAACAACTATCATTCTTACCCTTAGTAATCATACAGTAGCTAAAAATTGATGTCAATTGATTCCCGCGACTTTTTCAGTTCACAAAACACTTTGTCAAACAAAAGACAAATTTGAAAAACTAATGTGTATAGCGTATCCACCAACTTACATTTTCATACATTTGGAGCGGGGTTTCGACTTTATACTAGGAGAAAAGTTGCTTTTTCTATGTTTTTTCTATTGCCGGTAATGGTAGAGTGGGAGGATTTTGACGCGTTTACTTCAATCAACTACTTCCACTGTATGGGAAAGTTATTTAGATGGAATAAGTTAGTCGGATAGTCCTGTTTAGCGGATATCTGTGTGGAAAGTACGGATATCTATATAGCATTGTCGGATATAAAGTTTTATATGAGGGATATCCAAAGCGATGTGTCGGATATATACGCAAAATGTGCGGATATCTTGATTTAATTAGAAAAAGAAGGCAATTCCTCTAGAGGAAAGTTGCCTTCTTTGATTTCATTCTAATGAAGTTAAGTATTTCTTCAATGCTTCGACGATTCTTTCGGAAGCGTGTCCGTCGCCGTATGGGTTTGAGGCCTGGGCCATTTCGTTGTATTCGTCAGGGTTTGTTAGAAGTTCATCTGTTAGTGAGAAGATGGTTTCTTCGTCAGTTCCTGCGAGTTTCAAAGTGCCCGCATCGATGCCTTCTGGGCGTTCGGTTGTGTCGCGAAGCACGATGACTGGTTTGCCGAGTGATGGCGCTTCTTCTTGTATGCCGCCCGAGTCGGTCAATATGATATGCGAAGCTGCTGCGAAATTATGGAAATCGATCACTTCGAGTGGCTGTATGAGATGGATACGCCGGTTGTTCCCTAGTATTTCATCAGCAATTTCACGGACGACTGGATTTAAATGAACTGGGTAGACCACTTGAATGTCGTCGTGTTTGTCGAGCAAACGATTGATCGCACGGAACATATTGCGCATCGGTTCCCCAAGATTTTCTCGTCGATGGGCTGTTAATAAAATTAACTTATCGTCGCCGAGACTTTCGAGTATCGGATGCGAGTAGTTTTCGCGCACTGTCGTTTGGAGTGCATCGATTGCTGTATTTCCAGTGATGTAGATCCGCTCTTCCGGTTTGCCTTCAGCGATTAGATTTTCTGCCGATTTTTCAGTGGGCGAGAAATGCAAATCAGCCAGCACGCCAGTCAGTTGACGGTTCATCTCTTCTGGATAAGGCGAGTGCTTATTCCATGTGCGCAGTCCAGCTTCGACATGCCCGACTGCGATTTGATTGTAGAAAGCCGCAAGACTGCCGATAAATGTTGTTGACGTATCGCCGTGAACTAAAACGATATCCGGCCCCGCTTCTTTCATGATCGCATCGAGTCCTTCGAGCCCTCTCGTTGCAACGTCTATGAGCGTCTGGCGGTTTTTCATGATATTTAAATCGTAGTCCGGCGAAATCTTGAATGTTTCAAGGACTTGGTCGAGCATTTCACGATGTTGGGCTGTCACTGTCACAATGGACTCGATGTCTTCTGGATGTTTTTCAAGTTCCAATACGAGCGGCGCCATTTTAATCGCTTCTGGTCGCGTGCCAAAAATAGTCATGACTTTCCATTTCTTTTTCAAATTATTTCGTTCCAAATAATCTGTCGCCTGCATCGCCGAGTCCTGGAACGATATAGCCTTTTTCATCCAATTTTTCATCAAGTGCCGCGATGTAAATGTCAACGTCAGGATGTGCATCGGTCATTGCTTTTACGCCTTCAGGAGCTGCGATTAAACACATGAAACGAATTTTCTTTGCGCCGCGCTTTTTCAAGGAGTTGACTGCTTCAATTGCAGAGCCGCCTGTTGCCAACATCGGGTCGACTAGAATTAGGTCACGTTCTGAAATGTCTGAAGGAAGTTTTACGTAATATTCTACCGGAAGAAGTGTTTCTGGATCTCGGTAAAGTCCGATATGCCCTACTTTCGCCGCCGGAATTAAGTTCAGAATTCCTTCGACCATGCCAAGACCTGCACGTAAAATAGGAACAATTCCGAGTTTTTTTCCTGCTAATACGTTAGACATGCCTTTTTGGACAGGTGTTTCAATCTCTTTTTCCATCAATGGCAGATCACGTGTGATTTCATAAGCCATGAGCGTTGCAACTTCGTCAACTAGCTCACGGAACTCTTTTGTTCCCGTATTTATATCTCGTATGTAGGTTAATTTGTGTTGAATTAATGGATGATCTAAAACATGTACTTTTGGCATCTGAATCGCTCCTTTTAAAATATCCAATTTAGTATAACAGAATTGGTTATATCCTAACACATAAGTATCTAAACTTTGATCTATTTCCCCTTGCGAATCAATCCACTTTTATTTACTGGCGTAGACTCATCGGTTTTATTTTAAATATAACAAATTTTCAAGAGGTCAGAAAATAGGCCACTTTCTAGGAAAGTGGCTTATTGTTAATTATGCATATAAAGGGAATTTGTTCGTCAATGCCGTAACACGCTCACGGGCTTCTTTTTTCACGTTTTCGTCTTCGTGATTTTTTAAAAGGTTCGCGATGATGGATGCGATTTCTTTCATCTCATCTTCTCCAAAACCGCGCGTTGTGACTGCAGGTGTACCGATACGGATACCTGATGTGATGAAAGGACCTTCAGTGTCGAATGGAATTGTGTTTTTGTTTACTGTAATTCCTACTTCATCAAGTACAGCTTCTGCAAGTTTTCCAGTAATTCCTAGTGAACGAAGGTTCAATAGAAGCAAGTGGTTATCTGTTCCACCTGAAACAATGTCGATGCCTTCTGCGATCAGTGCTTCACCAAGTGCTGCAGCGTTTTTCTTCACTTGTTTTGCATAGGCTTTAAACTCAGGCTTCTGTACTTCGCCGAATGCGACTGCTTTTGCAGCGATTACGTGCATTAATGGGCCGCCTTGAACGCCTGGGAATACAGATGAGTTCAATTTTCTGCCAAACTCTTCAGTACTTAGGATGATACCTCCACGTGGTCCGCGTAATGTTTTATGCGTCGTTGATGTTACAAAGTGTGCGTGTGGAACTGGGTTCGGATGTTCGCCAGCCGCAACAAGACCTGCAATATGCGCCATGTCAACGAATAGGTATGCGCCAACTTCATCAGCAATTTCACGGAATTTCGCAAAGTCGATTGTTCTTGAATAAGCACTTGCGCCCGCAACGATCATTTTCGGTTTATGTTCAAGCGCTTTTTGACGTACATCTTCATAGTCGATTTGCTCGTCTTCTTTACTAACGCCGTATTCTACGAAGTTGTATAGTTTTCCGGAGAAGTTAACCGGGCTACCATGCGTTAAGTGACCACCGTGTGAAAGGTTCATACCGAGAATTGTGTCTCCTGGCTCTAATGCCGCGAAATAAACAGCCATATTCGCTTGTGCACCGGAGTGCGGTTGGACGTTTGCATATTCAGCGCCGAAAATTTCTTTCAGGCGATTGATTGCAACTTCTTCCACAACGTCAACATGTTCACAACCACCATAATAACGTCGGCCCGGATAACCTTCTGCGTATTTATTCGTTAGTACTGATCCTTGTGCTTCCATCACTGCTTCAGTGACGAAGTTTTCGGATGCAATCAGTTCGATATTGGCTTGTTGACGACCTCTTTCCGCCATGATTGCGTTGTAGATTACTTCGTCTTCTTTTACGTGATTTAGTTCAGCTGTAAGTGTTTGCGTTTTAACGTGTCCCATTAGTTAGTCCCCTTTTTAGGTTGTAATATTCTCGTCTTCTTCAGGCTCTATTTTGGAATAAATTGCCCGTTCTCCACCGATTAGTTTTGGACGAGTCGTTGCAATTGTGATGACTGCATTGCCAATTTTTTCGATAGATGTTCGAATCGGTATGGCGACGCGTTTTAAATGCATACCAATCAATGTTTGCCCGATATCAATACCGGCTTGTGCTTCAATTCCTTCAACGACGACGGGATCGGACATTTGCTCGTAGGCGTATGCTGACATTGAACCTCCAGCATGCGGTGCTGGAATGACGGTTACAGGTTCCAGATTAAATACCTTTGCCGATTTTCGTTCAATGGTCAGTGCGCGATTAATATGTTCGCATCCTTGAAACGCAAGGTGTAGGTGGTGTCTATCGGCGAACTTTATTAAGGGTTCGTATAAGTTTTCGGCGACTTCCATAGCACCAGCCGTTCCAATGCGTTTTCCAGCGACTTCGGATGTTGAGCAACCGACCACAAAAAATCCACCTGGTTCGAGATATACCTGATCGGAGATTTCGGATAGCAGTTCTTCCAACTGAAGTTTCCATAAATTTAGCGCGTCCACGTACTTCCCCTCCTCGTTTTAGTCTTCTAGCTTCATTAATTTTTCGATTCGTACTGCGTGGCGGCCACCTTCGAAGGATGTATCAAGCCATGCTGAAACAATTTCTTTCGCATGCCCTGCTCCTACGACGCGTTCACCCATCGCTAACACGTTTGTGTCGTTGTGTCCGCGTGTTGCTTTTGCGCTAAAAACGTCGTGGACGAGTGCGCAACGAATGCCTTTTATTTTGTTGGCAGCGATTGACATGCCAATGCCTGTTCCACAAATGAGAATGCCGCGGTTGAATCGTCCTTCTACGACACCTTCACAAACAGGCGTAGCGTAGTCCGGATAGTCGACTGAATCATCGTTTTTTGGTCCGAAGTCTTCAAATTCTACCCCGCGTTCGGTCAATAAATCCATTATTTCTTGTCGCAGGCGATTGCCTCCGTGGTCAGAAGATATTGCGATTTTCATGGCGCCCCTCTTTTCTTCATATATTCATTATTTATTCTAACATTTTTCGACGAGAAATGTTATTAAGATAATACTATCTTTTGAACTCCTTGTGAAATTGGGATGATTAATTGCTTTATTTATCAGTATGAAGTGGAATCCATTTAATGAAGGTGGGTTTTGTATAAAAGTCGTTATTTCTATTTTGCTTGCAAGTCGGGACCTAATACCTGTGAGAAAATCGATGCTTTAGCTGCCCGCCAGCAGAAATCAAAGTACCAAATAAAAAAAGTACTCGAATAATAGATTATCCAAGTACGCCTTAAATTTATCCACGTTCACTATCTTCCTCAAGCAATTTCTTCTCAAGTTGGTCCATGAGTTGTGTCAACTCATTAAACGTTTCGCGATAAGTTTCTAGGTTGCCACCGAATGGATCGTGGACATCTTCGTTTGTGCCGGGGGATATGAAACCTTTTAATGTGTATATCTTTTCTCGATTTTCCGGGAACAAATGATGTAAAACGCTTTTATGTGATTCGGTCATTGTCAATATGTAATCTGCCCATTCCACGTCTTCGCGGGATAGCGTTCTGGATTGGTTCGTATAGGGCATGTCCGCTTCTTCAATAAGCGTTTTTGCATTATTTGCGATTGGATATCCATCTTGTGCATGGATGCCGGCAGATCGAACGGATACATTCGCTATGTTTTTTGAACGCAGAATTGCCTCTGCCATTGGACTTCTACATGTATTACCTGTGCATAATAAATAAATATTCATCGTTGAATGCCCTCCTTCTTACTATAAGAATAGCCGATTTTTAAGGAACGGGCGAATTTATTGCATAGCCGAAACAATTCCCATAATGATTAACGCAATCCCCGCAAATTGACGGATTCGTTTCCCACTTTTAATCCCAAGGCGATTTTTAAATGTAAGTGCGATATAAGCGAATACGCATGCAAATATTCCAGACGCTAAAATAAATAGGATTTTATTCAAATGGAGCATGCCAAACGAAACACTTACTGAAAACGCATCGATGCTGACAGCAAGTGCAAGGATTCCCGGGGGTAATTTTCGTGAAGTTTTCGTATCATTATCTTCCAATAACATATGAAGACCGATCAACCCGAGGAGGACCCCGGACAGTAAGTGGCTGAAGCCGGAGAAAAAGCCTGCCGAAAATTCCCCGGTCAGAAATCCGAGGAAAGGCAATAACATATTTAGGAGAGCCGTCCAAATCACTAAAGCGAACTTTCCTTCTTTTACTTCCAATAAAACATATACGACGATGATATCGAGTGTTGTGATACTGGCAGCAATCAATTCGTTCAATGTAAAACCTCCCGCATACCGCATATAGTAATCGTATGCGGGAGAAATTTACGTATTCTAGTTATTAGATAAATCGTTTTCCTTCTGAAGCTTTTTCGAGTCGATTCATAAATGCGGCGCCGACTCCGACCAAGTCCGTTTCGACTGCGAGAATGATATCCGCATCGATCAAGTCGCATTGGCGAAGCGCTTTATATAAATTTACGGCCATTTCTTCCGTGCTGTCACTTGAACCGATTGCGAAATACCAATCTGCGTTTGAAACGCGCAAGCTATCCGGTCCAATGACGGCCGTTTTTTTATGTTCTTTTTGAAGCATTTTAACGGCATGCTCTATTTTTTCTTTATCGGATTCGATGATGTACAGAGGCGCTTCAGGTGCATAATGGCGGTATTTCATGCCAGGGGCGCGCGGGGTGTTTTCCGGTGCTTTTTCATCGGCTACTGCGACGAAGCCAATCACTTCTTCAATCATTTCTCGTGTCGCTCCCCCAGGCCTTAAAATAACCGGAGGCTGAACAGTCATATCAATTACTGTGGATTCAAGCCCGACGCCAGTAGGACCACCGTCTAAAATGAGCGGTATGAGTCCGTCGAGATCTTCTTTTACATGGAACGCTTCAGTGGGACTTGGTTTTCCGCTTCGATTTGCGCTAGGTGCAGCGAGCGGTGCTTTTAATGCGCGAAGAAGGTCAAGCGCGACAGGATGATCGGGCATTCGAATTCCGACTGTTTTTACGCCTGGTGTTACATTTTCCGCGATGATGTTCGGTATCGCGTTGAAAATGAGTGTCAGTGGGCCGGGCCAAAATGCATCCATGAGCTTGTGTGCTTTTTCCGGAATTTCAGTTGCATACTGCGCAACTTCATCTTTGTTTCCAATATGTACGATAAGTGGATTATCGGAAGGTCGTCCCTTCGCTTTGAATATTTTATCAACCGCTTTTTCATCTGTAGCGATTGCGCCGAGTCCGTAAACCGTTTCGGTCGGAAAGGCGACGACTCCCCCACTTTTCAAAATGTCCACAGCTTGTTCATAGTTTTTTATGTTATCCAGATTTCTATCCACAGTTATTATTGTCGTCTTCATCTTTTAAACCTCATTTATTCACAGTTTATTTGATTTATCCACATTTATTGTGAGTAACCTTAAGCAAACAGTCCAGTTATCCACTCCCAGACGAAAAAAGTGACTTTTTCCTCTTCTTTCTTTTCTTTCTTTTCTGCTTCATCCACAAAACAAATTTTCGGGAATAAAGCGCACCACCAGTTATCCCCACGTCCACTCCCAATTGTTAATAGATAGGCGTCATATTCGGATTGTGGATGAATAACGAAGCCGGATCTTTTTGCTGGGAATAAAGCTTCTTTACGTTCTAATGTGACCGCTTTGTCGCCCGCGATTGACGAAGCAATTTGGAGAATGGTTGATTCTAAAGCGGCCAAGTTCTCGCCAAGCTCTTTTTTCGAAGTTGATGTATTGACTGCAAATTCAACAAGCGGTTGAATTTGCAGTTGAATTTCTTCTTTTATCGCTTGATCGGCCGTACTATTTGAGTGAGCGAGCATTCTGAAACGAATCGTATCTTCCGCTGCCTCCGCACCTGTGAATAATGCGAGGATGCACTGAATCATAATTAGGATTAGTATAAATTCCGCGAACGGTATCACACGTTCAATTTTCGTTGTTTTTTGTTTAATCTCGTAATCTTGTAACATATCGATTCCCCCTTAAACGCATTGTTGCCGGGGAAGTTCTTTTTTATTCATAAATCTCACAAAATAGTAAACGATTTTTTCCGTTGATATCTTTTACCGTTTCGACTTTGGCGTTGGGAAAAGCGTCTGTAAATAACTTATGCACAGCCGGGCCTTGCTGGTACCCGATTTCTAATCCGATTAATGCCGGTTTGTTCATAAGTTTTGGTAGATTTTCTGCAAGTTTTTTATAAAAGAAAAGCCCCTCCTCTTCCGCGAATAAAGCGCGATGCGGTTCGAAAGCCAATACGGATTCCGACATCGACTCAGCTTCAACGCGAGCGATATAGGGCGGGTTGGATAAAATGACGTCCCAGTTCGAGTGTTTAATCGGGGCAGTCATATCTCCTTCTTCGAATGTGATGTCTGCACCGAGCTGTTCGGCATTTCTTTTGGCGACAGCGAGCGCTTCTTTACTGATATCGGTCGCGGTAACAATTGCTTCTGGCCATTCTTTTTTGAATGTGATCGCGATTGCCCCGCTACCTGTACCGATGTCGGCCATTGTTACGTTTTTATTGGTGAATAAATTCCTGACGCGTTCAAGTGCACCGTAAATTAGCTCTTCGGTTTCAGGACGCGGAATGAGCACATTTTCATTCACTTCGAATTGTCTTCCGTAAAAACTTTCGGTTCCTAAAACGTATTGAACAGGTTTTCCATCTAAGAGTTCGTCAATTTTACGCCAAAACAATTTTTGTTGTTCTTCGGTCAGTTGTTCCCGAAGGTCTGAAAGTAAGGCGGCGTGGTTTTTGTTTGTTACGTATTCGAGGACGAAACGCACCGCTCCCGAATCCAGGCCTTTTTCTTCTAATAAAGATATGGCCCTATTTCGGGCTTCGAAAATTCGTTCAGTCATTTGAATTTAAACTTTCTAGATGATGCGCTTGTTCTTCTATTGTTAGTGCTTCGATAATTTCATCTAGATTTCCTTCGATAATTTGGTCGAGCTTTTGAATGGTCAAGCCAATTCGGTGATCCGTTACCCGGTTTTGTGGGTAATTATATGTCCGGATTCTTTCTGAACGGTCGCCTGTTCCAACCGCCGATTTACGGCTTGCAGCATATTCAGCTTGCGCTTCTTGTTGTGCTGCATCATAGACACGCGCTTTTAATACTTTCATCGCTTTTTCACGGTTTTTAATTTGTGATTTTTCATCTTGCATGGATACGGTGATTCCCGTCGGTAAGTGCGTAATACGAACAGCAGAGTCTGTCGTGTTAACATGCTGACCACCCGCACCACTTGAACGGTACGTATCGATTTTCAAATCTTCTCGGAGTATTTCAATATCGACATCTTCGGCTTCTGGTAAGACTGCCACAGTCGCAGTCGATGTATGTGTTCTTCCGCCGGATTCTGTTTCTGGCACGCGTTGAACACGGTGCGCTCCATTTTCAAATTTCAATTTTGAGTAAGCACCATTTCCGTTTATCATGAAAATAATTTCTTTAAAACCACCAAGTTCTGTCGGCGAAGACTCGATAACTTCCGTTTTCCAATGGTTCATTTCCGCATAACGACTGTACATACGGAACAAATTACCTGCGAATAAAGCCGCTTCATCACCACCCGCTGCGCCGCGGATTTCCATAATAACGTTTTTCTCATCGTTTGGATCTTTGGGAATTAACAGCACTTTTAACTGCGCTTCGAGCTCTTCGACTTGGTCTTCAAGTTCCGAAAGTTCCAGTTTCACGAGTTCTCTCATTTCTTCATCAAGGGATTCGTTCAACATTTCTTTGGCGTCTTTAAATTCTCCCTTTACGCGCTTGTATTGGCGGTACGCGTCAACCGTTTCTTGGATACCTGATTGTTCTTTTGAATAATCGCGAAGTTTTGATATGTCACTGACGATTTCAGGGTCACTGAGTAATTCGTTTAATTGGTCATAGCGATCTTCTACTGCTTGAAGTCGTTCAAACATTGGGCACACCTCATTTTATGTCTATTTTGTATGTTCATTGTACGGGAATTCCTTCGTTTAATACAGTTTTTTCCCTACTAGATGGCGATTAAAAAATGTGAAACGCATCACGGCGTCTCACATTTCATTTCACAGGATTTATATTAAATTTGGGCAACTGCTTCGGAAATGCCGTGTGGAACTTCATGATGTTTACGGCATCTTGCTTCATACGCTTCTTTTGCGCCGACCAGAATAACAGGATCATCATAACCTGCTGGCACGCCGTTAATGAGCCGTTGCGTGCGACTTGCTGGAGAACCGCATTGCGTGCAAACCGCTTGAAGTTTTGTCACATGTTCCGCGACAGCCATTAAACGTGGCATCGGGCCAAATGGTTCTCCGCGGAAGTCTTGATCGAGGCCTGCGATAATCACTCGAAAACCTTCATCAGCCAGTTTCATAACCGTGTCGACAATTTCTTCATCGAAAAACTGCGCTTCATCGATGGCAATGATGTCGTACGGGGATTTGTCGAATTCATCGATATGAGATGAGCTCGCGACAGGATTCGCGATGACCGTCGTGCCGTTATGGCTGACAACGGCTTCGTCGCTGTATCGGTCATCAATTTCCGGCTTGAAGACAGCTATTTTTTGTTTCGCGAATTGCGCCCGTTTGACGCGGCGAATTAGTTCCTCAGATTTTCCTGAAAACATGCTTCCGCAGATGACTTCAATCCATCCGCCTTGTACTGCTTGGTACATAGTTAATCACCTTTCTCATGAAACGTTTTATGTATCGTGCAATTATTTGTAAGTGAATCTTTATCATACCCGAAAAACGACTAAATTTGACGTCTTTATTTTATTCGTGAAATATGTTAGAGGGTTTTTGGGCGAAACGACCAAAGCACACCTCGAAACGACTATAGTCGATGTCGATACGACCATAACGGCGTGCAAACGACTAATGCACATCCCGAAACGACCAATAAAGCGAAAATGAAAAATACCCGCCCGGCGCTGTTGCACCATGACGGGTATTTACTGAAAGCTTAAGCTTCCTCTTCTTCTTCGCGTCCTTCTTCTTTGAGGCCATATTTCTTGTTAAAGCGGTCGACACGTCCGTCTGCTTGTGCAAACTTCTGACGACCAGTGTAGAATGGGTGACATTCTGAACATACTTCAACGCGAATATCCTCTTTTACAGAGCCTGTTTCAAATGTGTTTCCACATGAACAAGTAACGGTCGCTAATTTGTATTCTGGGTGAATTCCTGCTTTCATCGGTCTATCTCCTCTCGCTCTGAACCATCTGGAACAGAATATATTAGACTGATGCCTTACACGACCCGATAGTCAGCCGTATATGCAGCAGATCGTTTTATTGAAACTTAAGTTAGTATATCAAATTTTACTTGGTCGTGCAACACTATTGTTTTGACGGTTTAAATCAAATCAAAAATAAGATTTTTCCTTGAATAACGTTTCTGCGCTAGGGAAAGATTGAACTGTATCTTTCCGCACTTGTGGATGCCTCCCGCAATAAGCCTGATAGAATAGTGTTGTTGCTAGTTTGCTTGCACTTCGCCGGGTTTTGCTTGCAGTTGGGAGTGTTTTGCTTGCACTTAAACAGATTTGCTTGCAAGTTGGGACCTTATACCTGTATGAAAAACGATTCTCATCCTACACAACAGATAAAACAACACTTATTTTAATGAAATTAGTCGATTTTCGTGGAACTCGTCCGCCCAGAATGCAAAACGACGGTTTATATCACTGAAATGTAATAGAGATTTTTTCAGTAGTATCAATTAATTCAAAAAAGCCCCAGCTCATTACCTGAGCTGGGACCAATTATTTTTATAATAACCCTTTCCCATTGCGGTGGGCTTTCATTTCTGAGTTTAGTTTTTCGAAAAACTCTTCGTTTGTTTTTGTTTGGCGAAGCTTTCTTAGGAAGCGGTCGACAAAGTCTGGTGCGTCGGAGAATGTTTTCCGGATAGCCCAGAACTTTTCGAGTTGGTCTTTCGGTAAGAGTAGTTCTTCTTTTCGTGTTCCTGAACGGCGAATGTCGAGCGCCGGGAAAATACGGCGTTCTGCGAGATTGCGGTCAAGGTGAAGTTCTAGGTTACCTGTTCCTTTGAACTCTTCGTAAATGACATCGTCCATTCTTGATCCCGTGTCAATAAGCGCAGTTGCCAAGATTGTTAAACTGCCGCCTTCTTCCAAGTTTCTTGCGGCACCGAAAAATCGTTTTGGTCGGTGGAATGCCGCTGGGTCAATTCCTCCGGATAATGTTCGGCCGCTTGGTGGAATGACTAGGTTGTAAGCACGTGCTAGTCTTGTAATCGAGTCCATTAGAATCACAACATCTTTTTTATGTTCGACCAGTCGCATTGCACGTTCCAGAACAAGTTCTGCAACTTTAATATGGTTTTCCGGAAGCTCATCGAATGTTGAGCTAACAACGTCCGCTTTCACAGAACGTTCGATATCTGTTACTTCTTCCGGTCGTTCATCTATCAATAGAACAATAAGTTCTGTATCAGGATAATTGGTTGCAATGGAGTTTGCAATCTCTTTTAAGAGTAGTGTTTTCCCGGCTTTCGGCGGTGCGACAATCAATCCGCGTTGACCAAAACCTACGGGGGCGACTAAATCCATAATTCTCGTTGATAGTTTTGTTGGATCTGTTTCTAGTTTAATATGGCGATCAGGGTAAAGTGGGGTAAGTGCCGGGAAGTGAACTCGATTTCGTGAATCTTCCGGATCTTCTCCGTTAACTGCCTCAACTTGTAGTAAACCATAGTAACGTTCCGATTCTTTTGGCGGTCTGACTTTGCCAGCAACTTTGTCGCCATTACGAAGGTCGAAGCGACGTATTTGTGAAGCAGAAATATAAATATCTTCGGAACTGGATGAGTAATTGATTGGTCTTAAAAACCCGTATCCTTCCGATTGAATAATTTCAAGAACGCCTTCCATAAAGAAAAAGCCTTCTTTTTCTGCTCTTAATTTCAAAATCGCAAAAATCAATTCCTTTTTGGACATTTTTGCATAGTAAGCAATTTTAAATTCACGGGCATGTTCATATAACTCTTTTAAAGTCATATTTTCAAGCGCCGACATCGTTAATATTTTCATTTTATTGGCACCACTCTTTTAGTTTTTGAGTTTAATTTTTCGAGGTTTTATTTAGGAAAGCAATGCTAAATCATGTTGGGAGCTTCTGCCAAGGCGAGGACCTGGCAGAAGCTAGTCCATGAAAAGCAAGATTCATTAGTTTTGCATAACGAGGTGAGGTTTCTTTTTCATACTATGACGACCTTCTACGAAGCGCACAGTTCCTGATTTGGAACGCATTACGACTGAGTGTGTTTCACTGTAAGAACCTTTGAACCGAACACCGCGAAGTAACTCCCCATCTGTTACACCTGTTGCGGCGAAAATTGCATCGTCGCCTTTCACCAGGTCATTCATGTACAGCACTTTTTTCAAATCGATACCCATTCTGTTGCATCGATCAATTTCAGCTTGATTGGAAGGTACGAGGCGACCTTGAATTTCTCCGCCTAAACATTTGAGCGCTACAGCCGAAATTACACCTTCTGGAGCACCGCCATGGCCGAATAAAATATCGACACCCGTTCCGTCAAACGCAGTATTAATGGCACCGGCTACATCGCCATCTGTGATGAGTTTAATGCGCGCACCTGCAGCGCGAATTTCTTCAATAATCGCTAAATGACGATCTCTACTTAATACCGTGGCGACAACGTCTTCGATATCTTTGTTTTTAGCTTTTGCGACTGCAAACAAGTTATCTGTGACTGAAGCATCAATATCAATTTTGCCAACCGCTTCCGGACCGACTGCAATTTTGTCCATATACATGTCCGGAGCATTTAGAAGATTGCCTTGGTCCGCAATTGCTAAAACTGCAAGCGCATTCCAACCGCCCGATGCAACGATGTTCGTTCCTTCGAGTGGGTCAACCGCGACGTCAACAAGCGGGCCATTTCCCATGCCAAGTTCTTCACCGATATAAAGCATAGGTGCTTCATCCATTTCACCTTCGCCGATCACGACGACGCCTTGCATTGGAATTGTGTCAAAGACCATTCGCATTGCAGTTGTTGCTGCATCGTCTGCCTCATTTTTCAATCCGCGCCCCATCCAGCGTGCTGCTGCTACGCCGGCTGCTTCAGTAACCCTGACTAATTCCATCGATAAACTGCGTTCCATGTATGGTTCCCCCCGATTTTCGATTCCACCTGTAAAATAAACAACGTTTTACATTACTGAACGGTTTAATTATAACATAACTACTCTTGTAATTTATTCGCGAAGTGAGACACTTTCAGAGATTTTCACCTTACTGATTTCAGCGCCAAGTCCTTGTAATTTTTTAATAAGAGAACTATATCCGCGTTCAATGTGTTGAATCTCCCGAATTTCAGTCTCACCGTCTGCCAATAAACCCGCGAGTACGAGGGCCGCCCCTGCTCGAAGATCTGATGCACGAACGGTTGCTGCTTCTAATGGGGTCGGGCCGGACAAAATCGCCGAGCTACCTTCGACACGTGCGATTGCATTCATCCGTCCAATTTCATCAATATGTTTGAACCTTGCGGAATATACAGTATCGGTAATCATGGACGAACCAACTGCTTGCGTTAGGAGCACTGAAAAAGGTTGCTGTAAATCCGTTGGGAAACCAGGATATACGAGCGTCTTCACATCGACCGCTTGCAGTTTTTCTGTTTTTGGAATGAAAATCTGTTCATCTTTTTCAACGATATCCACACCCATTTCACGAAGCTTCGATGTTAACGCTTCTAGGTGAAAAGGAATGACGTTGTCGATGGTCACACCGTCTCCAGCCGCAGCTGCCATAATCATAAATGTCCCGGCTTCAATGCGGTCCGGAATAATCGTGTGGCGCGTACCATGCAATTTTTCAACACCGTCGATGCGAATAATATTCGTTCCGGCTCCTTTAATTTTCGCACCCATATTGGATAATAATGTCGCCACATCAACGATTTCCGGTTCTTTCGCTGCGTTCTCAATCGTCGTCCGTCCTTTTGCCAGAACGGCTGCCAACATAATATTAATGGTAGCACCGACACTGACGACGTCCAAATAAATTTTGGCGCCGCGCAATTCTTTCGCTCGCAGATAAATCGCACCGTGTTCATTGGTGACTGTTGCCCCAAGCGCTTCGAATCCTTTAATATGTTGATCAATCGGACGAGGGCCGAGGTGACATCCGCCTGGCAATCCAATCGCGGCATGCTTAAAACGCCCGAGCATCGCACCCATTAAATAGTACGAAGCACGAAGCTTTTTCACATTCCCGTTTGGTAATGGCATTGAAATAATTTCGGTTGGATCAATGACCATTGTTTTGCCGTCGAGAATCACTTTCCCGCCAATATCTTCGAGAAGCGCTTGCAAAGTCAGCACGTCAGAGATTTCCGGTAACCCTTCGAGTGTGACGGGTGAATCTGCCAAGATAGATGCTGGAATGAGCGCGACCGCGCTATTCTTCGCTCCACTTACCGAAATTGTACCTTGAAGCGGTTTACCGCCTTTGATTTTATAAACGTCCATGTTGCTCCCCTTTGGCATTACTTATTCTTTCTACTTTCCCAATCCGCAAGAAATGCTTCGATTCCTTTGTCAGTTAATGGATGGTTGAATAGTTGTTTTAGTACATTAAAAGGTGTTGTTGCAATATGCGCACCTGCTAGTGCCGCATCTGTAATATGTTGAGGACTGCGGATGGAGGCTGCAATGATTTCTGATTTTATGTCGTGAATCACAAAGATATTTGCGATTGTTTCGACTAAGTCCATACCGTCTGATCCGATATCATCGAGTCTGCCTAGGAACGGAGACACGTACGTAGCACCTGCACGGGCTGCAAGTAGTGCTTGATTTGCACTGAAAATCAGTGTTACGTTTGTTTTAATACCCTCTGCGGCAAATACTGAACACGCTTTTAAGCCCTCAGGCGTCATTGGAAGTTTTACTGTAATATTCGGAGCGATTTTGGCAAGTTCGCGTCCTTCTTTCAACATGCCTTCAGCATCTAGTGAAATAACTTCTGCACTTACAGAACTATCAACGAGTTCCGTGATTTGGCGCAGTCTTTCATGAAAAGGAACGTCTTCTTTTGCTACTAATGATGGGTTTGTCGTAACTCCAGAAATGATTCCCCAGCTATGTGCTTCTTGAATCTCTTCAAAATTTGCTGTATCGATAAAAAACTTCATAAGTTATTCCTCCAAGTCAATGTTAAAGAAGGAGAATGCATTCACCGTGTTGTGCGGAATGCTTCTCCTCTTTACGTTACATTATGCTTTTTGTGAACTTCCGAATTCGCGCATTTTCCCGATAACTGTTTCTTTGATTGCTTCACGCATTGGTGCTAGGTATTTTCTTGGATCATAAGCTTCTGCATCCGATGCTAGGAAATCACGAACCGCTTTTGTTCCTTGAATTTGGTTTTCTGTATTCACGTTAATTTTCGCAGTACCAAGTGAAATCGCACGTTGAATATCTTTAAGCGGGATGCCTGTTCCGCCGTGTAAAACTAGTGGTAAGTCAGACTGACTTGAAATAGTTTCCATTTCTTCGAAACCTAAGTTCGGCTCTCCTTTGTAAGGACCATGAACGGATCCAAGTGCTGGAGCGAGACAGTCAATATTTGTTTTTTCAACAAGTTCTTTACATTCAGCTGGATCTGCATAGATTACGCCGTCTGCGATGATGTCATCTTCTTCTCCGCCAACAACTCCAAGTTCAGCTTCGACAGATACGCCGCGTTCATGTGCATATTCAACAACCGTATTTGTAATTGCAATATTTTCATCAAGTGGCTTGGATGATGCGTCAATCATGACAGAAGTAAATCCAGCGTCGATAGCTGCTTTACAACTTTCAAAGCTAGTTCCGTGATCTAAATGGATCGCAACTGGAACTGTGATTTCATAATCGTGCATAAGTCCTTTCACCATGTTTACTACTGTTGTGAAACCGCCCATGTAACGAGCCGCGCCTTCTGAAACCCCAAGAATAACAGGGGATTTTTCTGCTTCAGCCGCCTGTAATATTGCTTGCGTATATTCTAAGTTGTTCAGGTTGAACTGACCAATTGCATAGCCTTCTTTTTTACCTTTAATCATCATTTCTTTCATCGAAACAAGTGCCATGATAATTCCTCCTTCAGAATAATAAACATTTTAATTTGTTTGTTTATTTATTATGTAAATGTAATCCTACATACGCTTATTATCATATCAAAATCAGGCAGTGTTTGCCACTGCCCAGTTTATTAACCAGTAATTATCTCATTGACGGTATCGCGAACTTCATAGATATCAAACGGTTTTGTAAAATATTTTTCTGCGCCTAAAGCGAGTACTTCTTCGATTTTTTCCAATTCGCCATATGCAGTCATCATAATAACAGGGACTGCCGGCCACTTCTTTTTTATCTTTTTTAATACTTCCATTCCGTCAATGCCTGCCATTTTCATATCCAGGAGTACACAATCGGGTTGTTCGGCTTCAATTTTTATAAATGCTTCTACACCGTTTTTCGCTAGTCTAACTGAGTAGTTTTCTTTTCGAAACAACTCTCCAAGTAATAATCGAATTCCAGGTTGATCAACTACAATTAAGATACTTCTCACATAATCGGTCTCCTTTCTATACATGTATATATTTTATATGTTTAGATTCATAAGTAGTATTTGACATCTAGTATCAAATACCCTCTATTTATCTTGAATTATACACAGAAAATTAAAAATTTGTTGATATGTTCGCAGTTGGAAAAATTTACATTCCTGCTAGGCTTCATTTTACAATTACCCGAATTTGTCTCTATAATGGGGATGGAGGTGCTTCGCATGAAGATGTTAACGACACAAATTAGTGGTTTATTGCAACGAATTATAGGAAATAATGAAGATTCCATTGAAGAGACTGCCCGCCTTCTCGCGCAAGCGACGATTGGAGAAGGTCGCGTTATTTTAGCTTGCTTTGGTGAAATGAAGGCTGTTCAGCTTGTCGCTACGGAAGGCGTCGACAAATTGGTCGGTGCGATTGCTTATGAACCTGGAATGAAAATTGAGTCTCAGGATCGTGTATGGATTGTAACTCGATCACACCAGAATGAAGAGGCTTTATTGCTTGCACGGACACTTGCTGATGCGTTTATTCCTTTTGCGGCTGTTTCATCTGTGAATGCGGAAGATAATGACCTTGCGGAATTGGCGACTACATATATTTCTACTAGGCTTACGCGCGGTTTATTACCGGGTGAAGACGGCGAGCGAATCGTCGAGCCACAGGCGTTGGCCGCGTTGTTTATTTATGAAGCTGTGAAGATTTCTTATGATGAGATGGTGTTGGAGGATTAGGTTGGTTCTAGAATATCGGCTTTGGTCGTTTCAGAATCATTATTGGTCGTACGGAGGTAGGGTTTGGTCGTTTGGATGCGCACATTGGTCGTTTCACCGCGGCTTTGGTCGTTTCACCACCATTATTGGTCGTTCGGAGGTCTACTTTAGTCGTTTCACCATGATTTTAATTCGCAATTAGAAAAAGCTACACGGAATGGGTTGTTTTCCATTCTCGTGTAGCTTTTTTTAAACTAGTAATCAGTGGAGAAGAATTGAACTGTTGGAACTTATTTACCCGATTGATGTGATAACGTTGCTTCGACGAACGCGCTGATTAGTGGTTGCGGACGTGTTGGGCGTGATGCGAATTCTGGGTGGAATTGGCATGCGACGAAGAATGGATGATCTCCAAGCTCAATGGTTTCGACAAATTGACCGTCTGGGCTGTTTCCAGAGAAAATCATGCCTGCTTCTTCGAGTTGTTCACGATATTCATTGTTGAACTCGTGGCGGTTACGGTGACGTTCGTAGATTAACTCTGCGCCGTATGCCACGCCCACTTTTGTTCCTTTCTCCAATTTACATGGGGATACGCCGAGACGCATCGTACCATTTTGGTCTGCGTCTTTTTGTACAATTGCGTGGCTCGTTTCTGGATTAAATTCAGTTGAATGTGCATCCTTCAAGCCGACCACATTACGTGCATATTCAACGGTTGCCAGTTGCATGCCGAGTGCAATTCCGAAAAATGGCACTTTGTTTTCTCTCGCATATGTGATGGCTTCGATTTTCCCGTCGATTCCGCGATCACCAAATCCACCTGGAACTACGATTCCATCTACGTCGCCTAAAAGCTCAGCAACATTTTCAGATGTCACTTTTTCCGAATCAACCCACTTCACTTCTACTTCCGTAGCGAATGGATAACCTGCATGTGAAAGAGCTTCGACCGCTGAAATATAAGCGTCTGGGAGCTCGACATATTTTCCGACAAGGGCAACTTGTACCTTTTTCGAAACCGAACTCACTAAGTCGATGAGTGCGTGCAGGTCGGACATGTCCGCTTTCCCAGCTTTCAGTTGGAGGTGATCGATGACAATATCGTCCATTTTTTGTTCTTTCAGCATGAGTGGCATTCTATAAAGGATATCCGCGTCTACTGCTTCAATGACTTCTTCCGGACGCACACTACAGAATAGCGCAATTTTATCTTTCATTTCTTGAGGAACAGTTTGTTCAGAACGAACGACGATGACGTCTGGTTGAATTCCGAGACTGCGCAGTTCTTTAACGCTATGTTGTGTCGGCTTCGTTTTCATTTCACCTGCCGCTTTCATATATGGAATCAGTGTACAGTGAATGTACATGATGTCATTCTTATTGAAGTCCGTTTTCATTTGACGGATTGCTTCTAGAATTGGAAGAGACTCAATATCCCCGACACTTCCGCCGACTTCCGTGATGACGACGTCTGCATTGGTGTTTTTTCCAGATGCGAGAATGCGTTCTTTTATTTCATTTGTAATATGAGGAATTACTTGAACAGTCGCACCGTTGTAATCGCCGCGGCGTTCTTTTTTCAGTACGGAAGAATAGACTTTCCCCATTGTTACGTTGGAGTATTTGTTTAGATTAATATCAATAAAGCGTTCGTAATGGCCGACATCGAGATCCGTTTCTGCACCGTCTTCTGTCACGAAGACTTCTCCATGTTGATACGGGCTCATTGTTCCCGGGTCGACGTTGATATATGGATCGAATTTTTGAATAGTCACTTGCAGTCCGTGATTTTTCAGCAAGCGACCGAGTGATGCTGCCGTGATTCCTTTTCCGAGTGAAGAAACAACTCCACCTGTTACAAAAATATATTTTGTCATATTCAATTCCTCCGAATTTAGTCTAGTAAAAATAAAAAAGCGCCCCGCTGCAACGTTTCGCAGTAGGAGCGCATATACTCTGAGTCATTTGTCCTTTTTCAGGAGCCCAGTAGAATCTTATCGTGATTTTGCGCTGAAGTCAAGCAGGATTATTCCTCTTCTTCTTCTTCATCTTCTTCGTCATCTTCATCATCGATTAAGAGATCTTCTGGAAGAATATCTTCTTCGTCTTCTTCAAGTAAATCTACGTCGACATCGATTTCAGCTTCTGCCTCATCGGCTACGAGTAGTTCGCCCTCTTCCTCATCATCGTCTTCGTCTTCTTCAAGATCGATTAGATCGAATCCGTCTTCGTCCACCACTTCTTCATCGTCATCTAAATCGAGGTCATCCTCATCATCAACAGCTTTTCGTTTTCTACGCGTACGTACAACTGGCGCTGTTTCTACTTCTAATTGATCGACCGGATACCATTCGCGCAGTCCCCAACGAATGTCGTCAATTGATAGAAATCGTCCGTCAATATTAATATCTGTATTTACTCTTGGTAGTTTTTCAGCCATAGATCTAACTGTAATACCATTTAGTTTGCGAACCTCATCCATTAACTGTCTTAATGTCAAGTTCTCATTTTTTTCAGCCAATACCGCATATGCAATATCGATAATCGATTCTTCTGCTAACTGTTCTTTCGTCATTTCACGGATATTCATGCAATGCACACCCTCTCTGAAGGCTAGAGTAATCTTACTCTCTCCTCTTTTTCCACTTTACATACTATTATATACAATTATTTAGCTTGTAATCCAGCTTAAGCTCTAAAAAAAGGACCAAATTATCAGTCCTCCTGAAGTAAACTTTATCTAGATGATTATACCACATGCATTTTTCTTCGTAAAGAAAACGTCAAATGGCCTACGCTTTCTTATCTTTCTTGGAGCGTTTAAATTCTCGAATAAAAAGCGAAGTCAAATAAAAAGCTGCTAGTAAAAATGCAATCGCGCCAAGACCTTCTTTATAAAAGAATACTGTAAACAGGGTGAGTGCAATAATGATTATTATGTGTTGATACACTTTCATTTTGCCACCTCTTCCTTCCCGTTTACTCACGACATATTCTCATTTTGGTTACTCTCTATTGTCCCACAGTAATTGGAAAAAATCCACAGAGATATACTCGCTCCATGGATTTATTTTTCCAAGTATTATTACATATTTCGACGGTATTGCCCGCCAACTTCATAAAGTGCATTGGTAATTTGACCGAGACTGGCAACTTTGACCGTTTCCATTAATTCAGCAAAAATATTTCCGCCTGATACCGCCACTTGTTGTAACTGTTCCAGTGCTTTTTCTGTTTTACTTGCGTGTTTTTGTTGGAATGCGCGTAGATTAATAATTTGCGTTTCCTTTTCTTCTTTCGTCGCTCTGGCGATTTCCATATTGTCGATATCCTCTTCAGACGGCGGATTCGGATTTAAATAGGTGTTTACGCCGATGATTGGAAGCTCTCCAGTATGTTTCTTCATTTCATAATACATAGACTCTTCTTGAATTTTACCACGTTGGTACTGTGTTTCCATCGATCCAAGTACGCCGCCACGGTCATTTAGTCGGTCGAATTCTGTAAGAACCGCTTCTTCGACAAGGTCGGTTAATTCGTCAATAATATATGCGCCTTGGAGCGGGTTTTCATTTTTCGACAGGCCATGTTCTTTCGTGATAATCATTTGAATGGCCATTGCCCGTCGAACGGATTCTTCGGTCGGCGTCGTGATTGCTTCGTCGTATGCGTTCGTATGAAGCGAGTTGCAATTATCTTGCAACGCCATTAACGCTTGTAGCGTAGTACGAATATCGTTGAAATCGATTTCTTGTGCGTGCAAACTGCGGCCCGATGTTTGCACATGGTATTTCAATTTTTGGCTACGGTCATTGGCACCGTATTTTTCACGCATGGCAACTGCCCAAATCCTTCTGGCGACACGGCCGATGACCGTATACTCCGGATCTAGTCCATTCGAGAAGAAGAATGATAGATTCGGTGCAAAATCATTGATGTTCATGCCGCGGCTCAAGTAATACTCCACGTATGTGAAACCATTTGCCAATGTGAATGCGAGTTGTGAAATTGGATTCGCGCCCGCTTCCGCGATGTGGTAACCCGAAATCGACACTGAATAATAGTTCTGTACTTTCTTATCGATGAAATACTGTTGAATATCGCCCATGAGTCGAAGCGCAAATTCTGTCGAGAAGATACAAGTGTTTTGACCTTGATCTTCTTTCAAAATATCCGCTTGAACAGTTCCGCGAACGACTTGCATCGTGCCGTCTTTCACTTCCGTAAACTCTTCAATCGACAACGGTCGACCCAATTCTTCTTCTTTAATACGAACTTGCTGATCGATAGCTGTATTCATGAACATCGCTAATATAATCGGTGCTGGCCCGTTAATCGTCATTGAGACAGATGTCGAAGGCGCGCATAAATCGAAGCCATCGTATAACTTTTTCATGTCTTCAAGCGTACAAATGCTGACGCCCGATTCGCCAACTTTCCCGTAAATATCCGGGCGCTCATCCGGGTCTTCTCCGTAAAGCGTCACGGAATCGAATGCTGTCGAAAGTCGTTTCGCGTCATCGTCTTTCGACAAATAGTGAAAACGGCGGTTTGTGCGTTCCGGCGTACCTTCGCCAGCGAATTGCCGTTTTGGATCTTCACCTTCGCGTTTAAACGGGAATACACCAGCCGTATATGGGAAAGAACCCGGTACGTTTTCACGGTAAACCCAGCGGAGAATTTCGCCGTAATCTTTATATTTTGGAAGCGCGATTTTCGGTATTTTAAGTCCAGCAAGACTAGTTGTGCGTAGTAATGTACGAATTTCTCGATCGCGCACTTTCGTCACGAACTCTTCGCCTGCATAAGCCTCTTTCAATGTCTCCCAGTTTGCTAGAATTTTTTTCGATTCAGGCGTTAATTCCTCACGGACACTGTCAGCCAGGAATTGAAGCGATTCGACTAATCCATCCTCAGGTGATTTTTCTTTTACAAGATTAATCGTACCTTCTAATTGAAATAGTTTTCGCGCCAAATCTTCTTGAACGCCAGATTTTCGGTGGTAGCCGCGAACCGCATCAGAAATTTCCCGCAGATAATGCATACGGTCTACTGGAATAATGACATTTTCTTTTTGCGCTTTCGCAAGATCGTCATAAGACGTTGTCCAATCAAGGTTGTAGGTTTCATTCAAAACGCGGACAATCGCTGCGAATAAAGAGTTGGTTCCTTTATCATTGAACTGACTCGCAATTGTTCCGTAAACCGGCATTTTGTCCAGCTCTTGATCGAATAGCATCCGGCTGCGTTGATATTGTTTTTGGACTTGTCGCATTGCGTCTTCAGAGCCTTTACGTTCGAATTTATTGATCGCGATTAAATCGGCGTAGTCAATCATGTCGATTTTTTCAAGCTGTGTCGGTGCGCCGAATTCGCTTGTCATGACATACATCGATGCATCAGATATGTCGGCAATATCGGCGTCCCCTTGGCCAATACCGCTTGTTTCGATAATAATCAAGTCGTACCCCGCGACTTTGACGATATCAAGTACATGTTGCATCGCACCGGATAGTTCCGAACGTGATCCTCTTGTTGCCAAACTGCGCATGAATACGCGTTTATTAAAAATAGAATTCATCCGAATCCGGTCTCCGAGCAGTGCGCCGCCCGTTTTTTGTTTCGTCGGGTCAATCGATAGAATCGCCACTTTTTTGTCTGGTAGCTCATGCAAAAATCTACGAATCAATTCGTCTGTCAATGAACTTTTTCCAGCTCCGCCCGTACCCGTGATTCCGAAAACAGGTGTGTTCTTCGATAGTTCTTTCGCTTTTTTCAAGAAAGCTTTTGCAGTTTCATCGTCTTTGTCGTACGTTTCTTCTGCATACGTAATGAGTTTTGAGAGCACTTCTGGATTTTCTGTTGTGACGCTTTCCAAATCCTCGATTTTGCAATCATTCGCGGTTTCAAAATCACATTCTTCCATCATCCGGTTAATCATGCCTTGAAGACCCATTTTCCGACCGTCTTCGGGCGAGAAAATCCATGCGATTCCGTATTCATGCAGTTCCTTAATTTCTTTCGGAATGATCACGCCGCCCCCGCCCGCGTAAATGCGGATATGCGGTGCCCCTTTTTCTGCTAGCAAATCATACATATATTTGAAGTATTCGACGTGGCCGCCTTGGTAAGACGACATCGCGATTGCTTGAACATTTTCTTGAATAGCTGCATTGACGACTTCTTCAACTGAGCGATTATGCCCGAGGTGAATGACTTCTGCGCCGCTTGCTTGCAAGATTCTGCGCATGATATTGATGGATGCATCGTGACCGTCAAATAAGCTCGATGCCGTTACCATTCTGACATGGTGTTTCGGTTTATATACTTCGATTGTAGCCATATAGTTAAACACCCTTTCCTTCTTCGTGAATATTCCCTGTTCCCACAATCCCCTTGAAAATTTGTTCTGTTTGAATTTCGATGAACTTTTCGATTGTATAGTTTTTCTGTAAAGCCCATCTCCGGAATGCCCACATCTGGCCTTGAACGACGATGTGGTGCGCCGCGATTTGAATGTCGTCTTGGTTAATGCGAAGTTCCCCTAACTCCACGCAAGACTGCAAAATATTTTCAAATAAAGCGACCATTTCCATTTCTTTTTTCAATACATATTGAAGTGCGTCTTTCGGCAAAGATTTAGATTCTTGGTACATGACGACGAACTCGTCTGACATGTCGTCGATGAGTTCGAAATATTGTTGGATGGCTGAGCGAAGTCCTTTGACGGTTCCTTCTTCTTTTGCTAGAACGTATAGTCGATCGTTTACTTCGTTGTAGATGCTGTCGCAGACGAGAAATAATACGTCTTCTTTTGTTCGAATGTATTCGTAGAGCGTGCCGATGCTGAAACCCGCTTCTTTTGCAATTTCACGCGTTGTTGTGCGGTGAAACCCTTTTTCTTTAAAGAGTTTGACTGCACCGCGTATCATTTGTTCGCGTCTCATTTCGATGAGACTTTCGTCTTTGACGGATGATTTTATTTGACGTTTTGTTTCCATAATAAACCCCCGATTGGTTTGAAGGCAGTTGAAAAAGTGTCGTTTAAAACGTTGATTTCCGTTCCGGGGGGACGCTTTCTAGCTTTTCCCGCTGGAGTCGCCCCCTCCACTACGATCAACTGGATATTTCATTTTATTAAGAACGTTTTTTCAGTAACTTTTATCATTTAGTTAGCATGCGGGAGATGACGAGGCGTTGGATTTCTTGGGTGCCTTCGTAGATTTGTGTGATTTTTGCGTCGCGCATGAAGCGTTCGACTGGATAGTCTTTTGTGTAGCCGTATCCACCGAAAACTTGGACTGCTTCTGTTGTCACTTTCATCGCCGTGTCTCCAGCCATTAGTTTAGCCATTGCTGATTCTTTTCCATATGGCAAGTTGTTCGATTCTAGCCAAGCCGCTTGATGCGTTAGTAATCTGGACGCTTCGATTGATGTGGCCATATCGGCTAGTTTGAAACCGATGCCTTGGTTATCTGCGATTGGTTTTCCGAATTGCTTACGTTCTTTGGCGTAATCGACTGAAGCGTCGAGGGCCCCTTGTGCAATACCAACCGCTTGCGCTGCGATGCCGTTTCTTCCGCCGTCTAGTGTTTTCATGGCGATGACAAATCCTTCACCGAGTTTGCCTAGTAGGTTTTCTTTCGGTACGCGGCAGTTGTCGAACATGATTTCAGTTGTTGGTGATGAACGAATGCCTAGCTTTTTCTCTTTTTTGCCGACTGAGAATCCAGGGAAGTCTTTTTCTACGATGAAAGCACTTGTTTCCGGACGCTTTCCTTCTTCTTGATTGGTAATGGCAAAAACGATATAAATGTCTGCGATGCCGCCGTTCGTGATGAAGATCTTCGAACCGTTAATCACATAGTCATCACCGTCAAGTTTCGCAGTCGTTCCCATTGCACCTGCGTCGGAACCGGATCTTGGTTCAGTTAATCCGTATGCGCCAATTTTTGTTCCTTCCGCCATGGGACGAAGGTATTTTTGTTTCTGTTCTTCAGTCCCGTATTTAAATACCGGCCAGCCTGCAAGTGAGGTATGCGCGGAAAGCGTAACACCGACGGATGCACAGACGCGTGATAGTTCTTCAACAGCTATGACATACGCCAGATAATCGCTACCGATTCCGCCGTATTCTTCTGGCCAAGGAATTCCTGTTAGGCCGAGTTCCGCCATTTTTTCGAATAAAACCATATCGAACCGTTCTTCTTCATCGCGTTCTGCAGCAGTTGGTGCCACTTCTTTTTCTGCGAAATCGCGGACCATTTTTCGAATCATTTCATGTTCTTCGGATAATTTAAAATTCATTATATTTCCCACCTTGTTTTTTTTGAGTTAATTTAATTGGTGATTCTATGAAAATAGGCTAGCGGTTTGGTCGATTGGGATTTGCTTGCAGTTCGGTCGAGTTTGCTTGCAGCTTTGGAGTGTTTGCTTGCAGTCCAGCACTGTTTGCTTGCACTAACCAATACTTTGCTTGCAAGTTGTGACCTTATCCCTACCTCGTTAAATGCTTGGAAATGACAATTCGTTGGATTTCGCTGGTACCTTCGTATATTTCGGTTACTTTGGCGTCGCGGAAGTAACGTTCGACTGGATAATCTTTTGTATAGCCGTAGCCGCCGAATATTTGGACCGCTTCAATCGATCCGTCAACAGCCGCTTTCGATGCGAATAGTTTGGCCATTGAGGCTTCTTTTCCGCAAGGCAAGCCTTCAGCGCGTAGTTGAGCTGCTCGATAAACGAGTAAGCGTGCACCTTCGACTGCGGTTGCCATATCGGCTAGTTTAAAACCGATTCCTTGTTGGCTCGCGATTGGTTTTCCGAATTGGACGCGTTCTCTTGCGTAATCGGTGGCGGCATCAAGTGAGGCAGTTGCGATTCCCAGTGCCTGTGCAGCGATTCCGATTCGGCCGACGTCGAGATTTGCCATGGCGATTTTGAATCCTTCGCCCTCTTTACCAAGCTTGTTTTCTACCGGAACTTTCATATTGTCGAAGACTAATTCAACGGTGCGAGAACCATGTAATCCCATTTTCTTTTCTTCTTTACCGATAATGAGTCCCGGTGTATCTTTATCGACGATGAACGCGGTGATGCCATATGTTTTATCAGCGGGACTTGTCGAGGCGAAGACGATGTAAACGTCGGCTTCCCCGCCGTTTGTAATGAACATTTTCGACCCATTTAATACATAATTGTCGCCGTCTTTGACTGCACGCGTTTTAAGTGCACCTGCATCTGACCCTGAAGATGACTCCGTTAAGCAAAAGGCGCCGAGATATTCCCCGCTCGCCATTTTCGGCAAGTATCTGTTCTTCTGCTCTTCATTCCCAAAGTACATGATTGGATTTGTTCCAACTGATGTATGGACCGATAGGATAACTCCTACAACCGCGCTTACTTTGGATAGTTCTTCGATGGCTAGAATATAAGAAACAAAATCCATCTCGGAACCACCGTATTGTTCGGGAACCGTAATTCCCATGAGGCCCAGTGCGCCCATTTTCGTTAAAATTTCACGCGGAAATTCGCCAGCTTCCATTTTGGGAATGAAAGGCTCAATTTCAGTTTTCGCGAAATTTCGTACCATGTCACGCATCATTTTCTGCTCATCAGTAAGTGTTAAATCCATCGCATTCTTGCCCCTTTAAATTTAGAATCTAATTTAGTACTGGTAAAATCCTCTGCCTGTTTTCTTCCCGAGCCAACCAGCTTTTACGTATTTTCTCAGCAATGGGCATGGGCGGTATTTTGAATCGCCGAATCCTTCGTGCAATGTTTCCATAATGTATAAGCATGTATCGAGTCCGATGAAATCCGCTAATTGCAGCGGCCCCATTGGGTGGTTCATGCCGAGTTTCATCACGTCATCGATGGCTTCTTTTGTCGCGACGCCTTCGTAGAGTGTATAAATTGCTTCATTGATCATTGGCATGAGTATGCGGTTTGCGACGAATCCCGGGAAATCATTCACTTCGACTGGCACTTTCGATAATTTTTTTGTCATCGTTTCGACTGCTTCGTAAACCTCATCATCTGTTGCCAGTCCGCGAATAATTTCAACAAGTTTCATCACAGGTACCGGGTTCATGAAGTGCATGCCGATTACTTTTTCAGGTCGATTGGTTGCGGCTGCAATTTCTGTAATCGGAAGTGATGATGTATTCGATGCAAGAATCGCACGTTCTAGCGCGATTTCATCAAGTTTTTCGAAAATCGACCGTTTGACTTCCATGTTTTCAACTGCTGCTTCGATCACGATATCTGCATGCTTGGCATCTTGTAGATTTAACGATTTCGTGATGCGTCCGAGAACTGCTGTTTTTTCTTCTTCCGACATGCGTCCTTTTTCCACATTTCGTGAAAGGTTTTTTGAGATGACCGCAAGTCCTTTTATATAGGATTCTTCTTTAATATCATTTAATAACACATCGTATCCCGCCTGGGCGCATACTTGAGCGATTCCCCCGCCCATTTGCCCAGCGCCGATTACCATTACCTTTTGGATTTTCATTTTAATTCCCCCGTATTATTTCGACTTCGGAACTTCAATCATAATCGCGTCACCTTGACCGCCGCCCGAACAAATCGAGGCAATGCCGATTCCTCCGCCGCGTCGTTTAAGTTCATAAGCAAGTGTTAAAATAATGCGCGCGCCACTAGCCCCAATCGGGTGACCTAACGCGACTGCGCCTCCGTTGACATTTACTTTTTCCGGATCGAGTTTTGCGATTTTGGAACTTGCGAGCGCAACGGCTGCAAAGGCTTCATTGATTTCAAAAAGGTCGATTTCTTCCAGGGTTTTTCCTGTTTTTTCCAAAATCTTATTAATGACAAGCCCTGGTGTTTGCGGAAAGTCTGCTGGCTCGATTGCGACTTCTGCATGACCGATAATTGTTGCGAGCACATTTTTGCCTTCTCTTTCTGCGCGTTCTTCATTCATTAATACGAGTGCACATGCGCCGTCATTTATGCCAGGTGCATTTCCTGCGGTAATTGTTCCATCTTTTCCGAATGCCGGTCGCAGTTTTGCGAGTGTTTCTAGGGACGTATCACGACGCGGTGCTTCGTCTGTGTCGACTTTTAACGGGTCGCCGCGGCGCTGCGTGATTTCAACGGGAACAATTTCTTCCGCGAATAAACCATCGTCAATTGCGGTTAGTGCGCGTTCATGACTGCGTAGCGCCCATTCGTCTTGTGTTTCGCGACCAAGCGAAAACTCATCCGCGGTTTTATTGCCATAGGTGCCCATATGGACGTTATCTGGTGAAAACGAACAGGAAAGTCCGTCAAAAACCATACCGTCGATGAGCGGTGCATCGCCCATTTTTAAACCGAATCGCGCTTTTGGTAAATAATACGGTGCGTTCGACATGGATTCCATGCCGCCTGCAACGATTACCTCTTCATCGCCAAGACGGATGAGTTGGTCGCCAAGTGTGACGCTACGCATTCCTGAGGCGCATACTTTGTTAATGGTTTCTGTTTTTGTGCGCCACGGAAGTCCCGCTTTTGTGGCTGCTTGCCTGGAAGGAATTTGTCCTTGGCCAGCTTGCAATACCGTTCCTATAATGACTTCATCGACTTCATCTTCCTTCACGCCGGAACGAGTTAACGCTTCTTTTATGGCGACTCCCCCGAGATCACTTGCCGAAAGAGTGGATAGGGCCCCTCCGAATCTTCCGAATGCCGTTCTTGCTCCATCAAGTATGACTGTTTTATTCAAGTTGAACGCCTCCCTTGCATTATTTGTTAACGCTTTCATTTACTGTGAAATTACAGCGACTGAACGCTCGCTCGACAACATTTCAAGAAAAGTGGGAGTGAGTTCCACTCCCATCCAATTACTCTTAGTATATCGTATCTTTTTACTAGCCGCAATAGTCTATTATTATTGTAAAACTGAATCGACTTCTTCAGTTGCTGCTACGAAGTCCTCGCCAAAAATTGAACGCTCGAGCAGTTCCGCGATATCGTATGTGCCGATTGTATCTTCGACTTCTTTCGCTTTCGTGCCGTCTGACAACATCGTTAAGCAATATGGACAACCTGAAGAAATAATGCCCGGGTTCACTTCGATGGCTTGTTCTGTTCGTGCTACGTTCACGCGATGTCCTGTATCTTCTTCCATCCACATGAGTCCGCCGCCCGCGCCACAGCACATGCCGTCTTGACGGTTGCGTTTCATTTCGACTAATTCGACGCCTGGAATTGCTCTCAGAATTTCACGAGGCGGGTCATAGACGTCGTTGTAACGGCCTAAGTAACAGGAATCATGGAACGTGATTGTTTCATTGATCGGGTGAACAGGTTTCAGTGTTCCGTTTTGGACTAAGTCGAAAAGCAATTCGGTATGGTGAATCACTTCTGCTTTGAATCCGAAATCCGGGTATTCATTCTTGAAAATATTGTATGCATGCGGGTCTGTTGTAATAATTTTTGTCACGCCAGCTTTTTCGAATTCTTTAATATTTGATTCGGCAAGTTCTTGGAATAAAAACTCGTTTCCAAGGCGTCTCGGTGTATCTCCAGAGTTCTTTTCTTTATTGCCAAGAATTGCGAACTTGATACCGGCTTTGTTTAACAAATGTGCGAATGACAGAGCGATTTTTTGTGAACGATTGTCGAATGCGCCCATTGATCCAACCCAGAATAGGTACTCGAATTCCTCGTCCGCTTTTTTCATCTCTTTAACAGTCGGAATATGAAGGTCCGGTCTTGAATCTCTCCAGTTTTCCTTTTCTTTACGGTTCAAGCCCCATGGATTTCCTTGGCGCTCGATGTTTGTCATCGCGCGTTGTGCATCTGGATCCATTTTCCCTTCGACCATGACGAGGTGACGACGTAGGTCGATAATTTTGTCGACATGTTCGTTCATCACTGGACATTGGTCTTCACAGTTACGGCAAGTTGTGCACGCCCAAATTTCTTCTTCGGTAATGACATCGCCGATGAGTGACGGGTTATAAATTTCGTCCATGGTAGCGCCTTCAAGTCCAGCAGCCATGGCGATTTGGTTTCCTTTTGTTTCGGCAAACATCGGTGCGGGCACCCAAGGCTTTTGTTTCGTCACAAGCGCACCGTGATTTGTTAAGTTATCGCGAAGCTTTGTGATCAAGTCCATCGGCGATAACATTTTTCCAGTTCCGGTTGCAGGACACATATTCGTACAGCGTCCACATTCAACACAAGCGTAAAAGTCGATCATTTGTAGCTGCGTGAAGTCTGTAATTTTCCCTACGCCGAGTGCTGGCATGTCTTCTTCGTTTTCTGTTTCTTCTTCCAGCGCTGAGAAATCGATTGGAATCAGTCTTCCAACGTTATCAAGACGGTGAAAGTAAACGTTTGCAGGACCTGCAATTAAGTGCGCGTGTTTTGATTGTGGTACATAGATCAAGAATGTTAATAGAATGAGTAAGTGAATCCACCAAGCAACAAAGAAAACGCTTGCAGCGGCGACAGTTGGAATTCCGCCGAAAATGAATGCGATGGAAGATGCCATTGGCTCCGTCCACGTTAATGCATTTCCTTGCCAAATCATATTCATGCCGTTCGCTAATAGTGTCGAAAGCATTAATCCGCCAATGAAAATGAGCACGAGTCCTGATTTCCAACCGCGTTTTAGACGAACGAGTTTTTCAACGTAACGGCGGTGGAAGGCCCATACTACGGCGATTAAAATCATAAAGACGACGATTTCTTGGAAGAACGTGAAGAATCCGTAGACCGGTCCGAATGGTAAATGCGAACCTGGTTTCAGTCCTTTCCAAATAAGGTCAATCGCCCCGAATTGTACCATCAAGAATCCGTAGAAGAACAGGACGTGGATGATTCCGCTCTTTTTGTCTTTCAGTAATTTCTTTTGTCCGAAAACATAGATCCAGATGTTGCGTAGACGTTCTCTAACATTCTCATCGAACTCTGTTTTTCTTCCGAGTTTGATAAATTGTATTCTTGTTTTAATTAAATGCGTGAATAGTGCTAACGCATAGGCTACGACAGCGAGGAATAAAATCCAGTTCGCAATGAGCAATGGGTCCAATTGTTTTCTCCCCTTTCAAAATAGTGAAACTTTTAACGTTGTGAATAGTGTAGTAGAAAAATAGGCTAATGTCGATAATCTATTTTCAGTATAATAATGAATGAGCATTCAGTCAATGGTAATATTGAAAAAATTATGTGATTCTGATTTTATACTGGATGTTTTCTTGTAGAGCAAACTAGGATCAACGCTTTGGGTAAAGATGGAATATCAGCATGCGCTATTCTCATAAGTTAATTTTAGATATCGTAATAAAAGCATACAGGATTTACAGTGTTGATACTTGTTATCTTCGCATATTTATAGATAGATCGATTAAATTAAGGGGGTGAAGTATGGGGGCTATCACTGGTAAAGATTATATTAACCGTTTAAATCGGCTAAAGAATGAAATTTGGTTCGATGGTGAAAAAATTGAGGGACTGCTCTCTAAACACCCTGCCTTTAAAGGACTTATTCAGTCAAAAGCGGCTTTATATGATTTGCAACATGACCCAAAAATAAAAGACGAGATGACATTTATTTCACCAGTATCGGGAGAGGCTATTGGTCTTTCCTATTTGCAACCAAAAACGAAAGAGGACTTAATCAGAAGAAGGAAGATGATTGAACGTTGGGCTAGGTATTCAGGGGGGATCATGGGACGAAGCCCGGATTATTTGAACACGGTTTTAATGAGTTTTGCTTCTTCAGTAACCTTTTTAAAAAATAAAGAAAACTGTTTTCCAAGTAATTTACAGACGTTTTATGAATTGGCCAGGGAAAATGATCTGTCTTTTACGCATACCTTTATTTCTCCACAAGTGAATCGCTCTCCTATCTACTTTGAAAATAGCGAAGAGCCCATTGCCGCAAAAGTTGTTGATAAAAATGAGGAAGGAATTATTATAAAAGGTGCCCGTCTTCTGGCTACACAGGGTGGTTTAACAGATGAAGTTTTAGTATTTAGCGTTGGGAAATTTCTATTTAATGAAGATCAAGCTTTCGCTTTTTCTATCCCTGCCAACACGAAAGGAATAAAGTTTATTTGTAGGGATACATTCATCGGGGGTCAATCTTCTTTTAATCATCCCTTAAGCTCGCGGTTCGAAGAAACGGATTCTATCATTGTCTTTGACAATGTATTAGTCCCTTGGAATCGAGTGTTTTATTACAACAATGCGAAGGTAGCTGAAGAATTTCCAATTCAAAGCTCTTTCCATCCCTTTACGAAGCACCAGGTGTTAATCAGACAAATTGTGAAAACGGAGTTCGTCCTGGGTATCGCTGAACTTCTGATCGAAACGATTAAAATTGGCGAGTATCAACATATCCAAGAGAAGATGTCAGAAATTATCATTGGACTAGAAACGATGAAAGCCTTGTTGGAGAAATCGGAAAACAACGCAAAATTAGATGAATGGGGTTATATGCGACCAGAAATATTTCCGCTTCAAGTTGCGAGTAATATATTCCCTAAAATCTATCCTCGTTTCATTGAAATTGTCCAACTAATCGGGGCAAGTGGAATGGTTACGTTGCCAACTGAAAAAGCATTTCAATCTATTATTGGAACTGACTTAAATTTATATCTTAAAGGCGCCACGAAGACCGCAGAGGAACGAGTAAAAATATTTCGTTTAGCTTGGGATCTAACAATGAGTTCATTTGGAACGAGACAAACTCAATATGAGCGATACTTTTTTGGCGACCCCATTCGCTTAGCAAGCGATTTATATAAAAAATATCCAAAAAGTGAATATGTAAAGGCAGTGACCAATTTCTTAAATTTAAAAAAGAAGAGTAAGTGAATATCTTACATTCTTCTTCAACTACCGCATGTGTAGTTGAAGAAGAATGAGTTATTTCATATGTAGCTCATAAAAAAACTCTCCAAAATGTGCATAGGCATTTTGGATTTGGGATGTGGGGATTCCGACGATGACGACCGTCGCGGGACCGGCGGATTTTTCTACATCAACAATTGATTCAACGGACAGGTTATCATTTTGTGTCAATTCTCGTGCCTCTGCTAGAATCCCACGGGAACCTACTGGCCATAGTTTATCTATCATTCCGATGTCCATTGCTTCACGAATTTTTCGAAGGCTGGCTATTTTATGGGCTTGTTCGGTTACTTCACTGCCTACGAGAGGGATTCCGTAGGTGAACCATTGGATATCGTCATGATTTGGCGCGGGATTTTTCTTCCCAATCATGGTCACCGCAACAGCTGATTGGATCAGGTCCATGTTTGTTTCTGAACTACCTGTAATTGTTGTTTTTTTTAGGCCTGCCTCTCGGAATAAATCCTCTACACCTTGGACGTATTTTTCCCAGCTTTTGCTTCCGCTAAAATTATGAATCAATACGGTGACAGGCTCGGCATTTGCTGCCCATTGTTCTAGTAAGGCGACTCGGGCGGCAAAATATGCGGTTACATTGTCTGGAACTGATACATAATCCCCTGCTTTTTCACCGATGCCGCCTGAATTGTCAGTTGTAAGCATAAAACCATTGCCGATATCCATTGCGTTTCTCATTGAAATCCACCTAATCCTTTGCCTTTCACATGTTTTAGTGCCGGGAATATAATTGCTGCGATCACGGCATTTATCACTGTCGCGATGAAAATGGCTGGTACTGCGCCTATGAAGAATGCCGGTGATATAAGAAAGTAAAATGGTAATGGTGCGAGTAAGCCGTTTGCGCCGATAAAAACAATCCATTTCAATACGTTCTTTTTTGCTTTATGAAGGCGCGCGAAAATCCAGACGATGATGAACATTTCAAGTGCAATGAGCAGATGAAAAGGACCGAGCGGAAATCCTGCATACATAGCCGATGCCGTATGACCCAAAAGTGCCGCGGTTCCTGAAAAAATGGGTGGTAAAAATGCTGCCGCTAGAAGGGCCGGGGCAGAATCGAGTGCAGTTGAACCGATGCCTAGCGGGATTTTCACTAACCCGCCAACTGCACATAAGGCAGTAAACATGGCGGTTAGTGTTAGATGTTTAAGTTTCATTTTTAATCCTTTTTCTTATCGGTATTCTCTGTTCGAAATACCTTCGCACTACGTACATATTCATTATCCGGAATGTTGATGCGTGAGTTTGCGATGCGAGCTGCGACGAAAAAGTAATCGGAAAGTCGATTTAAATAGCGACTGACAACTGGTGATACATCTACCTCCGCTTTCATCAAAGTCACCGTTTGACGTTCAGCGCGTCTAGTAACTGTGCGCGCAATGTGTAGCGATGCAGCCGCAGGAGATCCGCCTGGTAAAATGAACTTTTCAAGTGGCGGTGCCTCATTCATTAAATCATCAATTCGCTTCTCCAGCACTTCAATTGGTTCTTCCGTTAATTTATAATGGCGTTCTTTCATGACGTTTGAAAGATCTCCGCCCCCGTCGAATAACTCATTTTGAATCGCTTCAAGGTCTTCAAGTAAATCTGCAAATTTAGTTGGATCGAGTTCCGTCATTGCCTTTCCTACGAATGAGTTTAGTTCATCCATTGTGCCATAGGCTTCAACGCGAAGATCGTCTTTGTCGACACGTCCACCTATTAAACTTGTTTTGCCTTTGTCCCCAGTTTTTGTGTAAATCTTCATCTTCTATTCTCCCCTTTTCTTTATGTTTTGCGGAATGCCGTACCAAACCTTTGTTACTTCACTCGCTTCTGCGAATAGTCGTTGATACACTCTGCCGCATGTATCACGTAGTTTTCGAAGTTCAGCCTCCATCGGCACAATGCCGCGACTAATATCGGTTAAAATAACAATAGCTGGACGATTTTCTACCGCTTCTACTATCTGATCAATAGCTTTTTCTTCACTTAATTCACATTGCGCCAACCAATTTTCTAGTCCCGCTATGACAACGGCATGCTTTCCGGGCGCTGGTACTTCTCCCTCATGCCAACTTACGCCTTCTGCATGCTGCTTACTTAGTAATTTTTGAACAAACGCTCGTTTCCCGTTATGGGCACCGCCGATAATGACGTGCATTTTTTCCCCTCCACAAAGTCGTTACGATGATTCCATTTCAATGACCAAATCGATCCATGTGGAATCCTCCAGAACCAAAAGTCTTGTTTTTTAGGTGAAAACTGCGTTAACATCAACCGGATTGGACCGCCATGAGTGACGATAAAGTACTCCGATTGTTCTTCAAGTAATTCTGTAAGTGCAGCAAGTACTCGTCTGTTCACTTCCTGTAAACTTTCCCCATTCGGAGGTTTGTTTTCATAAGGATCATCTATCCAAGAACGATACGTCATGTTATCTTTCAACATTTCATACGTTTTTCCTTCCCAAGCACCGAAATGACTTTCACGGAACCGCTTGTCAGTTTCATAAACCGCTTCAGGAAAATACAGTGCTGCGCTTTCACGACAGCGCAGTAAGTCGCTACCATAAACGATTGTAGGTTTCCGAGGCAGCCTCGCTGAACCCGGTTCGTCGGTTGGTAAAATCGATTCGTCTGTCCAACCAATGTACTGCCGTTTTTGATTGCCAAGTGTGGGAAGATGACGGATTAAATGAACAGTAACACCGCAATCCATAAAATGACCTCCATCCCTTCAATAAATGCGCCTGATAAATCGCCTGTTACGCCCCCGAAATGTTTTAAGGACCAGTGACGAAAGCGTAAAATTCCGATTGCCAACAGGATGAATAAGAGAAGTGGAACGATAACACTTTCAACCATAAGCCAGACTGCGATTAAGATAGCGATTCCACTTAGTGATGACACGATGACCACGATTTTCGAATGAAGTTTTTCTTGAAAAAAGTACGCGAGCCCTGAACTTTTGGCGGTAGGTGTCTTAGAAAAGTAAATAGTCATCCCAACACGTGCAAGAAAAGGGATGGCGAGAAACAATATAAAATACGCGATACCTTTTTCCAAGATTTCGTTAAACAGCGCAATTTTTATTAGGATAAGGAATAGTAGCGCCATTGTACCGAACGCGCCAATTCTTGGATCTTCCATAATTTCAAGACGTTTTTCCCTGTCTTGATAGGAAAAGAATGCGTCCCCGGTGTCGGTCCATCCGTCGAAATGCAAACCGCCTGTTAGTAGGATTCCCGTCAACACGATGCATACAGCGGCGAGGAATGTGCCTGTCGAAAGTCCGCTTAATAGTAGTTCAGAAACACCGTACATCAGGAGTCCGATTGTCGCACCGACAAAGGGAAGCGCTATGTACATCGCCGTCACTTCTTTTCGACCAAGCGGCAACTCTTTTCGTATCGGAAGCACAGTGAAAAATTGAAGTGCCAGTAAAATCCCGTTCATATTCATCCTCCGCGCTTAAGATTTGAGTTGTTGAGACGACTTCCAATATGTGGCCACACCAAATTCCATTTCGATGGCATTGCTTGCTTTTTTCACGATGTTTTGATGAAGTTGGCCTAACCATTTACGATAGGTTTCTGTTTCCTTATCGATTGGCCGTAAATCATCGAGTATTTCGTTTGATACGATGACGAACTCTCTGGCTTTTAATAAAATCGAATCGATTGTTTTGTAGAGTTGCGTTCCTTTCCGCTCCATGCAACCTGTTTCTTCGATACAAGACGTCCCTGTTTCCCACCCAGCATACAATTCATTCGCCAGCCAAGTTGTTAAACAATCCCAGAGGACGAAATCATTTTCCCGAATGAATGGAATGACTTCTTCCAACTTCACCGGTTGTTCAATCGTCAACCAGTTATTTTCAGCGCGGTCTTGTCGATGGGTTTTTATGCGTAGCCCCATTTCAGCGTCCGTCACAGTTCCGGATGCAATATAGATGAGCCGGCCATCGCAACTTTCAGCTTGTTCGACGAGTATCTTTTCGGCAAAAGCACTTTTCCCGCTTCGAACACCACCGCTTATGAACGTCAGTTTTCCGCGAACCATTTTGCCAACTCCTCTTTTAAGACAGCCATTTCTTCAGGGTTCTTCATGCCGATTCTCAACCACTCACCGTCCATGCCGTAGAAGTTCTCTGAATGTCGAAGGACGATTCCTCTATGTAATAAATCTTCATGGAGTTGACGTGTTGTTCGGTTCCCGCCTGGTTTGAATGAAAGAAAGTTCACGACGGAATCAGTCACTGTACAACCGTTCATTTCAAGAAACACTTTCAAACTGCTTCGTTGGGCATCGCTCTGTCGAATCGACTTTTCTCGGTACTCAGCTTCGCCCAAACATAATGCGCCGATTTGCGCCGCAATGCCGTTCACATTCCAATGCGGAGTATGTGCTTTGATTTCTGAAATAATGGTTGGATTTGCGACGGCATAACCGAGACGTATTCCAGGAATGGAATACATTTTCGTCATCGAACGGACGATGATTACGTGTGGAAATTCTTTTATCCCTGATATGAATGATAGCGATTCATCTATAAAATCGATAAATGCTTCGTCTAGGACGATTTCGCAGTTCACTTTCGCGCCGTGACGAACTAGTTTGATCAGTTCTTCCCGCCCAGGTAAGATTCCTGTCGGATTATTTGGTGTACATAAATAGAGTACGGATGCATTTTCCATTGCTTGTTGAATGTCATTCATCGGTAATTTGAATCCACTTTCTTCAGTGGATAGAACACGAACGATTTCAACGTTTTTCGCTTTCAATGTTGCCTCATATTCTGAAAAAGTCGGATGGACAATCACTGCGCTTTTTCCTCTGTACCTTTCAGCAATCAGTGATAATAGTTCCGCTGCTCCGTTTCCTAAGATCAAAGATTTCCTGTCAATTTGATGGAAGTTTTCAGCGGCCGTTAAAAACGGCTCCCCTTCAGGATCAGGATATTGATTTATTCGACCCAACAAATCGGCCCATATTTTTTTGACGCTACTCGGCGGACCTGCTGGATTGACATTTTCACTAAAGTCCAACACATTATCCGGCGGAATGACACCGAGTTTTTTGTATAGTTTAAATGGATTTGCGCCATGTTCAGGTAATTGCATAGATCATCACTCCTAAGACTGTACCTATAAACCAAAAAAAGAACGAAATGACATGTAGTTCAAATATAGATGCTTTTATATGCGTCGCATCCAATGGAACCAGAGCGGGTCCGAGCTTTGGCCGCTCTGAATTCCTCCCCCGATACGTTGCTTTTCCGCCTAGTGAAACGCCTAGTTGCCAGGCAGTGGCTGCTTCCAAGTATCCGCTATTCGGACTTGGGTGTCGACGGGCATCTTTTAGCCAACCTGAAAATCGTTTCAGAAATGGGAGCTGGCTTTTATTTGGTGCATAAAGAATCAATAATAGTCCGGTGATTCGTGCTGGAATGAAGTTAAGTAAATCATCAGCGCGTGCTGAAAACTTGCCGAATTTCTCATAACGCTCATCTTTATAGCCAATCATTGAATCCAATGTATTGACTGCTTTATACAACCATAATCCCGGTGCACCGAATAAGAATGCCCAAAAAAGCGGCGATGTGACCCCATCTGCAATGTTTTCCGATACCGTTTCAATCGTTGCTCGTGAAATTTCACTTTCATCAAGCTTATCGGTATCTCGGCCGACAATCCAAGATAGTTTTGTCCGCGCATCGGAGATTTCACCTGCGATAAGTGGATTGTAAACGTCCATTGCAGCATCTCTCAAGCTTTTTTGTGCGAGACCGACGGCGATTAGAAGACTCTCTATCGCAATGCCCACCAATAAATGGAGAGAATATGCAAATTCGACAAGGACGAATACAATCGAAAAAACAACAATCACAGTAATTATAAGCGTGATTGCGCCTTTTAACGTACGGTTTTTCCCTTTATTGAACCGAGTCGTCAGTTGAGTAATTAGCGTGCCAATCCAACGGACGGGATGTGGCCATTTCGGTGGATCACCAATGAGGCGATCCAGAAAAAAACCAATTGCAATGGCTATGAAGTGCGCCGGTATCAAGTTGACCATCCTTTCGCTTTCTTATACGCTTGAATCGCTTTCACGGTGCAATCGAAGACTCCTTGTGCGATGAGTTTGCCTAGTTCCGTAATTGGACCCGCGTATGGAAGCATTTTTCCTTGTTGAGTAGCTGCGATAAGGATACTGTCTGTAGACGTTCCAGTTGCTATCGTTTCGGTTAAAGGATCTTTTATGTTTTCTACTTGAAGCGCTTTTGACTTTGATTCAGTTGCGGTGATCATCGCTTGAATAAATGCTTCATCCGGTAATTGTCCATTGATGATGACCCATGTATTGATTGTGCCTACTTTTGGTGTTTCATCGCGTGTGATGGCTTGCGATACATCGACTGCATTGCCGATTCCAGCAGTCACTGCAATATATACTTTTCCGAAGTCGCCCGCATATTCGCCTATTTCAACGTGTTCTGTCGTAACGGCTGTCATCATTGCCACGGTTTCAGTTAATGGAAACCCCTTTGTTTCTAGATACGTTGCCATTTCGCTTTTCACATCATCGTGGTTATAAGTACTGTCCACATGACGGTTTACAAAAGTCCGATACCACCCCATGCCCGCATTATGAACTGCTGATGATACAGTTTTTAGCGGTTGACTGGCTCGGAAAACGACAAATTCTTCTGAGCTGAAAAAATTCTCTCTGGTCACTTTTGCAACTATTTTTTCACTATTAACATCCGGAAGTAATGTGATTTGCGGCTTTGGCAATTCCGGATGCGGCTGTGTTTTTACGCGCGCATGATAAACGGTTTCTATCGATTGTTCTTTTACGACTTCTTGCGGCGGGCCAATTGTTGAAATCTTGCCGTTGTCCATAAGTAATAGTCGATCACAATATAATGCAGCTAAGTTAATGTCGTGGAATACTGAGATAACGGTAAGTCCTTTTCCGACCGCTTCTTTTCGTATTGTGTCCATCAGTTGTTGTTGATGGGCAATATCCAAGTGGTTTGTCGGTTCGTCCAATAATAAAATCGGAGCGACTTGGGCGAGTGCCTGGGCGACGAAAACGCGTTGCTGTTCCCCTCCCGACAATAATTCAATGGACTGGTTTTCATAGCGCGTGACAGCTGTGCTTTTCATCGCTTCCGTAACGGCCCTTTCGTCTTCATTTGACCAAGATGAAAAGATTCCTGTTTGGTGCGGATATCTTCCAAGTTCAACTGTTTCTCGTACTGAATGAGAAAATGCATGGGCATGAAGTTGGGGCAAGACCGCTACTTTTCGAGCGAATTCCTTTTGCGTGTAATCGGATGCCTTTTTTCCGTCAATCGTTACCGAACCGCCCGCGGCAGATAAAATGCCCGATATTATTTTTAATAATGTAGACTTACCGCTGCCGTTCGGTCCTAAAATGCCGAGCACTTCGCCTCTTTTCACGTCGAAGGAGACAGAGTTTACGACTAACTCATCGCCGTAGCCGCCTGATAGGTTTTCAACTTGTAACATATTACATCGCTCCTCTTCTTCTTTGACGGTAAAAGATGAATGCAAAGACCGGTGCACCGATAAATGCGGTAATGACGCCGACTGGTAGTTCTGTTGGCGAAATGATGGTGCGCGCGACTAAATCGCAAATGATGAGTAAAGAAGCGCCGTTCATAAAGGATAATGTTAATAAATGACGGTGATCCGTTCCCCACATGAGTCTCGTCATATGTGGAACTACTAAACCGATAAACCCAATCGTTCCTGATACGGCAACGGCTGATCCGGTTAGAATTGACCCGCCGATTAAGATCATGAATTTCCGTCGTTTGACGTTAACGCCGAGGTGATGCGCACGTTCTTCGCCGAATAACATTGCATTTAATTCCCGACGGTTGAACCAAAGTATGGTCGATCCGATGATGACAAAAGGCAGAATCATTGTGATGTAGTTCCAGCCACGCATTGAAACGCTGCCGAGAAGCCAACCAATAATCTGCCGTAATTCTTCGCCTGTAAGGGCAATCATGAGGGATAATACAGACCCCAGAAATGAGCCAAAAATAATTCCTGTTAATATTATGGTTTCCATTTTCATCGCTCTGTCAACGAGTCGCGCAAACCCTAACACAAGAAACATCGTTAGCGCGGCGCCAATCATACTGAAAACCGGTAGCGTATAGTTGCCTAGAACCGGGATGGATAAACTGAAAAAAAGTGTCATCACAGCACCAACCGAGGCGCCGGATGACACTCCGAGTGTGTAAGGATCTGCAAGTGGGTTCTTCAAAAGTCCTTGGAATGCTGCACCGGCAATCGCCAATGATGCACCAACAAGTCCTGCCAATAAAACCCTCGGCATACGGATTTTCCATAGGATGTTTGTCGCGATTTCGTCCGCTTCCCTATTCCATAAAGTACTTAAAGGGATATCCACCGTACCGATTGATACACCGAGCCACATCGCCACAACAAGTGTGGCGATGGATACGATGTAGGCAACGCTTGATTTATTCACCGAAAACCTCTGGATAAATTGCCTTTGCATAAGCTTCAAGTCCTTCAGCAAGACGCGGACCTTGGCGGCTTGTGATGTTTTCATCTACTTGAACGACTGCTTTTTCTTTGATCGCTGTAATTGTGCCGAAGCCATCACGTGCGTAAACATCTTCAACGGCAGTGTCTATGTAATCGTACATAACGACAATGACGTCTGGGTTACGTTTAATAATTTCTTCTGGATCCATTTGAACCCAACCTTCTTGGTCTGCTGCAATATTTTCTGCGCCGACTAAGTCGAGTAATTCTTGTGCAAATGTTTTCGCACCTGGCGTGTAAATTTCAGGAGCCGGTGACGTTTCAACAAATACCGTTTTTTTCGTATCGACGTCTTTTACTTTTGCGACGACTTCATCTACTTTTGTTTTCATATTATCGATAATTTCAGTTGCTTCTTTTGTTTTCCCTGTTGCTTTACCGATTGTTTCAATCGTTTCGTACGTTTCTTCAAAGTTCAACGCATCTTTCACAACAAATACAGAAATTCCCGCATCTCGAATTTGCTGATACCCTTCTTCAGACATTCCGTATGCTGATTCATGTCCGAAAACGATATCTGGATTCATAGCGATGATTGCTTCAACATTAAATTCCATTGCACCGATTTTATCTTTTTCAGCAGCTTCTGCCGGATAATCATCGTAATCACTCACACCGACAATTTCATCCGCTAAATCAAGACCAAATAAAATCTCTGTGTTACTTGGAATCATAGAAACAATTTTTGTTGGCGCTACTTCAATCTTTACTTCATTGCCCACAGCGTCCTTCAATGTAACTGGGAATTCTGCTTCTACTTCTTCTCCAGCTACATTTTCTGTGTTGGATTCGTTTTCTTTCGGTTTATCATCGACCGCATTTCCTCCACATGCAGCGAGCAAAAATACTGCCAAAATCGATGTAAGCATTAACTTCCATAAGTTCTTCATTCTATTTTCCTCCATTATTTCCAAATAAAAATCCCCCGTATTGCTACGGAGGAAAGTCATCAGTAAAAATCTAATGGCCAAATGGGCAGATTTTCACCAATCCTATTCCTCGTAGGTTTCGGCAGATTTCATAAAGGCAGGTCTCCTGGCTCGTGTTCACAGCGTTTCGCGTCTTCCCGGAATTTACCAGTGACGTTCCTGCGAATTGCTCACACTTACAGTGGCGGGACCGCGTCGGCATTAAACCGACTTCCCTTTTAACCTCGTTCGTTACAGCGAGGCACCTTTATGTTTGGTCTGTTAGTTAAGTTCACCCTTTAGTATACTTATAAATTTCTAGCGTGTCGAGATAATGTGACGAACTGCTTGCGTCAAGTTTTTGTAGGTACTATGTTAAGCAAATTTTTTCTCATCTTAGATCGTTATGTATTCCATTTTAATCAATACCATATAAGCTATGTTGATTTCCGTTACGAGCGGACGCGTTCCGTGGGGCGTGCGGTTAGCCTCCTCGTCGCGAAAACCGTGCTCCTGCGGGGTCTAACCTGTCACGCTAATCCCACTGGAGTCGCCGCTCTCCACTCCAATCAACAGAGATTACTTATAAATAAAGTGCCGTACACGTAAATAACAAAATAAATTTGTAACACAGATTGAAAATAACCACCTAATAAATGCTGGACTGCCGCTTGTATCTATATCTTGTTTAATTTGTTTCCATTTTCGTCTCTAACTTAGTTTCCAAGAGACCATATTTTCTCTGAAAACGTTGTAAAATTTTTAACCAACTTGCACCAAAAACAATGATGAAAAATACATTACTGACACTATGTGCTAGATCAAAATAAATACTTGCCATATAAATTCCAATAAAGGTTTCTCGTGTCATATTTTCCAAGTTGCCGACGATAATCCATAAATTCATAAACCACCCGAATACATATCCCCAAATAAATCCAAAAACGCACTTGCCCCAAAGCTTAGTCATCCACCAAGCATTTCGCAACAGACCAGCACTCATTCCCATCATACCCCATGCATACATTTGCCAAGGCGTCCATGGACCTTGTCCGAGAAATATATTCGATACGATTGCAGCAACTGCACCGACGATAAAACCTGATTCCGCACCGAAAACTAAACCAGCCATAATAATGACGAATGAAGTAGGCTGAACACTTGGCAATCCTGCAAAAGGAACACGGCCTACCGCAGCGATTGCGGCTAGCATGGCTAAAATAACGATTTCCCGAACAGCCACATTTCGCATTTCAAATCGAACAAAAAATGGAATCATGATCATGCTAATGATTAGAAAACTGAGCAGCAAATAAGCGTTGTAGTGAAATACTGCAATGGACAAGACAAGTAAAACGAAAATAACAATCGAGACAATGGCTAGGTAACGCTTATTGTTAATGGCCATTTTGCCAAAGCCTTCTCAAGTGTAAGGGCTTCTCTAGTTTCACTGACGCGGGTTGCTCGATTGATGGTTGTTGTGTAAAAGTAATTGTCTTTAAATAATTCCTTCGGTGTTCCACTCACCGTAATTTCACCATTGAAAATCATTGCGCACTTTTCCACATTTCGAGCGGCAAATTCTATATCATGCGTAACCATAATAATCGTCATTCCAGCGTTATGTAATTCCTTCAAGATTGTTGACAGTTGATTTTTCGAAGCTGAATCGAGTCCTTTTGTCGGCTCATCGATAAGTAAAAGAGTTGGAGATTCAATCAACATGCAAGCAAGCGCGGCTTTTTGAATTTCCCCGCCGGAGCAATCATGGGGATGCCGTCCACGTAAATGTTCGATATCGAAAGTTTGAAGAAGTTCCTCGATTTTAGCTGCGCCATTTGGAACTTCATGCCGAATGACCGCTTCTTGCATCTCTTGTTCGATTGTATCGTAAACAAAATAGGTTTTTGGATTTTGCGGAAGATAAGCAATACGATCAAAATTCACTTTTGCACGCGGCTTATGAATATTTTCCCCTTGAAGAAATACTTTTCCTCTTTGTGGTTTCACACTGCCGATACAAGTTTTTAATACCGTTGTTTTTCCGGATCCGTTTCCGCCAATGAGGGCAAAAAATTCACCTTCAAATATAGATAGGGATAGTTTTTTCAAAACGAGTGGGTTTTCACGTCGATATTGATAAAACACATTTTGGAGGTCTACGGCAATGGTTCTTTTGGGTGAAATCGTCTTGCTGTTATCAGTTGAATGTGAACGATCCATTAATTCAGGAAGTCCAGCAATCCAATCCCTGCTGTCTTTAACTGTTAGCGGGATTTCCTTATGTGTTATCGTATCCGTTCTTTCCATATACAACCTAGCCAATGTTGGCAAATAAGAGATGAAATGCTCGTCTTCTCTTTGATATATGTCTTCAATCACTTTTCGACTGCTACCACTGTACTTAATCAGACCCGCTTGCATAAACAATATTCGATCCGCTATTGAAAATAGTTGTTCGAGGCGATGCTCCACAATAATAATTGTAATACCCATTTCTTTATTAAGTCGTTCTAGCGTCGTCAGCAATTCTCTTGCTGCAATCGGATCTAGTTGTGAGGTGGGTTCATCCAACAATAGAACTTTTGGTTTTAACAGAAGCGTTGAAAGCAAATTCAGCATTTGTTTTTGACCGCCCGACAACTCTGAAGGTTTCGCCCCTAACATGTCCTTCATTCCAAAAAAGTGTACCAATTCAGCGACCCGTTTTCTCATCTCAAAATTCGAATATCCCAGGTTTTCTAATCCAAAAACAATCTCTTGCATCACTTCATTCATGACAATTTGGTTTTCGGGATCTTGGGATACAAACCCAATTTCTTCTATCAATTTTTTTCTATTCCATTCTGTTAATGGTAAACCTTGATAGTAAATTTCACCTTTTTGATTACCGACTGGGGCCAGTTCATTTTTCAATAAACGCAGTAGCGTTGTTTTGCCACATCCACTTGGTCCACAGATAACGATGAACTCACCTTCTTTTATTGTCAGGTTAATATTTTGCAACGCCCACTCAGTCGCATCCGGAAATTGAAACTTAAGATTTTCTATTTTAATGACTTCCATCGAATTCGTTCTCTCCCTTCAACAATCAATGGAAAGGTAGCTAAAATGATTAAAAATAGTAGCAATATCCAATCCAATGGATACAATCGCAATGTACCCAGCTCAGGATAAATATAAATCTTCCCATAGCCTAATAGACCGCCTATTAAGCATGCGATAAAAAGAGATATAATTAATAACCCCCATCCGATATCTTGTTTCCCCCAACGAAAAGGCAAATACGTGCTACGTTTTCCCGTGCCATAGCCCCTTGCTTGCATGGAATTCGCTGTCTCTAACGCTTCTTCCAGCGACCAGGTCAATAGAATTTGCAATAGGACCATCCCGCTTTTCGTTCGTTTTCTAATCGATCCCGTTTTTATATCGATTCCTCGAACGCGTTGAACATCAGCGATTTCTGTTAAGCGCATTCGTAAGAGCGGGACAAAACGGATGGCTAGCATAGATAAAAATGCAAGTTTAGGTAAAACACGCGAAAAAATATATAAAAACTTGTTGCCGTTTAAAATGATATTAAAAGAAATAAACATTATTATAATCGCGACAATTGATAAAGCCATCACTATCCCGTACATGCTTGCTTCTAGCGTCACTTGTTTCCCCCGAAAATAAAACAAGATATTCGTGCCTCTTGAAACCAAAAATGGATTCAATAAAATAATAAAGCTACTCATAGTTAGGAGCATCGGAATCCATTTTTTCAATTCCCTTCCTTTATCATGTGAAATATTCACAGCAACCAGAATGATGAGTGCGACAAGTAAAAACAAGGGATGATTGAAGTAAAGTAGTAGTACTCCAATCGATAAATAATAACTAAAAAGGACAATTGGATGATAGGAGTGATAACCTGTTTCTATTGGATATTCACCTCTTTTATTTCATTAACTTAAAACGCGACCTGAAGTTAGAAAACGACAGATCGCATAATTAAACTCAAATCGTAATTTAGCGTCTAAAAGGTTTTAGATCTGCACCTAAGTCCACGCCCAAATTCGTTGTGTAAAGCCATTCAACCCGGTCTCCATCCAGTAATGGAACCACTCCGGCACCGCGGTCAGGAAAAATTCCGTTTACACGGTACATCCAGCCGCTGCCTTGACCTCGATCAAATTCATAGACATTCCCCATCCCTTGGACATAAGCAGTTGCCCCTTGACCGCCGCGGTAGTCCATATGAATTTTCTTCTCCATCGTAATGCTGATTAAGGCTTGCAGTACCGTATCATATTCCTCAATTTCCATTTCTGTCGGCGGCAATGGAACTTCATTTCCAGAAATGACGATTGAATGAACAATTTTACTTTTATGATTAACCGGTGGTGGTTCCTCATCTACGTCAGTTTTCTCTTCTTCTTTTGGTTCTTTCTTTGTTTCTTTCTTAGTTTCTTTCTTCGGCTCTTTTTTTGCTTCTTTTTTTGTTTCTTTGTCAGACTTTGGAGATGTAGAAACCGACGTTTTATTCGACACTTTTGAACCATGATTACTCGATTTTTTTGTAGATGTTAATGAACTTTCCGATGTAGTTTTCACCGATTTTTCATTTGATATTGTTGAATTGTTTTTCTCAGAACTTTTTACAGATGATTCAACTTTATCCGGTTGTTTTTCAACTTCAATATCGATATCGTCTTCGGACACCGCAACTTCCGCACCTTCTGTATTTTCTACAGGGTTCGCTTCCTCATCATCTGGTACTTGTTTTTCATCAGTTTCATCGGCACTCGCTAGCTGCTTTTCTTCTTTTTCAACAGACATTTGATCTGCGGATTTTTCTAAGCCTGATGGTTTCTGCAAAGAAGTACCGCATCCACTTAAGCCGATTACAATCATTAAGGCAAAGACTATCACGACAATTTTCTTTAGATAATCATTCATGGAGAACCTACCTTTCATTTCATAATTAGACTGCTTTTCTTCGGATAAATAATGTTATTCCACCAACCGATACTAGCGCTAGCCCAACCAATAAATAAGTAAATGTGTTCGTTGCAGTTTTCGGTAGTTTGTCTTTTCCACTTTGAGCAGTTTTTTCGTTCACTGTTGGCGACTTATCCTCAGTCTTTTCTTTTTTAACTACTTGAGTTTCTTTTTTGTCAGCTTCGTTTTCTGGTTCAGTTTTTCCACCTTCAGGAAGTGTCGAGACCGCCAACTTTACTTCCTCAGATTCGTTTCCTACATTATCTACTGCGATAATCGTATATTCATATGACTGATTTGTTTTTAATTGAATATCGCTGAATTCTTTTTCGGCGCCAATCAGTACAGCAATTTCTTCTCCATCTCGAGAAACTCTATATTCCTTAATACCAGAAGGATCATTTGCAGACAGATTAAATGAGATACTTTCAACTGTCACTTCCTTCTCAGTTATTTGAACATTGGTTGGCCCTTCCACATCCATAAAAGCGCCATAGGTTGAAAAGTGATCGACTTCAATCGTAATCACGCCGTTTTTTGCATTTCCCCAACCCGCTACATTTCCCCATTGTTTGGACTGCTCATTAAAGATGTATATTCCTGTCTTCGAACTGTCTACTCCGTCGTCAATCCCGAAGCTTAGTTGAAAGCTTTCTGACCCCTTTGTTGCGCCTTCTGCATATTGAATATTGAAGTCAAACCAATCCCCAACTAATGTTAGTCCTTCATGCGATTGTTTCTCTTTCGAAGGCATCGTGACTTGCAATGTTGTCCCATCGGGCAGGTCTTTCGGCATTTGAAGGGTTGTTGAACTGTCTTCAATGATAATTTTCTGACCTTTAAACACTTCTACAACATTGCCGATCTTTATCACTTTTTCAAGGTCCGGCTCCGGTGTTGGTTCTGGTTCTGGTTCCGGTTCCGGCTCAGGCTCAGGCTCAGGTTCTGGCTCCGGTTCTATAACTTTATCAGTAAAGTCATAAAGTCTACCTTGGCCATTTACATAATAGTTGTAAGCGACAAGGGCTTGTAGAGCTTGCTCAGTCGCCATTCCATTGGACCTCGTATCATCTATTAAATGTTTAAATCCACCATCTTTAGCCTGGAAGCTTAGTAAGTTATCCATTAGGTTAATGCCATTTTTCGTAAACAGTTCACCAAGCGGATCAATATCATTCGCAGTTAATCCAATAATTACTTGAGCCGTCGTCTCTACAGAAATGCCGCCATTCCATGGATCATTAAATCCGCCAGTATCGCCTTGTTTTTCAGATAAAAATGAAACCGCTTTATTAATCGCTTCTTTCACTGCAGGCTGATTATTGTATGGCGCTAATCCAATTAAAGCCATCGCTGTGATATCGTAACTCGCCGCGCCTGTAGATGATGTAAACAAACTCCAAGCACCATTTTCAATTTGATTGCCCAAAAGTTCCGCAACTAACTTTTCACGTGTCCATTTGGCACCTTCTTGAATTGAAAAATGTTTTGTATCTAACGCTGTTAAAGCAAATATTATGCCGTTATTTCCCTGGTACGTGAGTGTATCTTCCACCGAACCATCCCAAAGTTCGCGGTCTGGACTGTTGTAAATCAATTCGATTAGATTATGTCCATAAACATCCCGAGGATCTTTTCCAATTGCGACCGCCGCCATAGCGAGACGTTCGCTATCCGTTATTTTAAATCGACCATTTTCAAGACCTTTTGTTATTTGGTCTTCAATGTTTTGTTTGAATGTATCTGTGTAATTTGTTGGAACGGTTTTCCCAGCCTGCGCTAGTCCTATTGCTTCCCATTCGCTATGGACGCCTGCTTCAATGATGTTAGCGCTTGCCAAATCAATTGCATTTTGTGTCAGTTCAGCATAATCCTCAACTGTTTTTTCCGTATTAATGTCCTGCTCATTGTTTTCATTTGCAGAAACTACGGTTATTGGTGACACAGCTAATCCCAAGATTAATAAAAACGATAATCCAGACCTTAACAATCGTTGCAAATCCATCTTTTCTTTCTCCCCTTTTTAAGTATCCTTTATGCCAACTACTGATTTTATGCAAATAAAAAAGGCCTACCTCCAGAAAAAGAGATAGAGCCTATGTATGTTCAATCATAATAGACGAATTGAATTCTACACGATGCATACCTTTTTCCTGGAAGGTGTTTATTTGCATACTGACTTTGGCAAGTCTCCTGACTTATGGTTCATCGCTTTCTCTGCCTTCCCAGTTATTCACCAGTGGCTAAATCTAGAGAGCGCATTCCATTTACAGTGGCCGGACCGTTCAGGTTTTTCACCTGATTCCTTTTTAATCTTTTGCTTTACGCAAAAGAACCAAAATCTACTATTTAATTGTCATAAGTTACCACGTTCCATGTAAGCATATAAGAATAATTAGATAAATGCAAACGCACATTAGCAAATTACAGTGAAAAGCCACCGTGTTATTTCGCATAGATAATGTATCGATCCGGTGCGCTACCTATATACGAAAATGGATAGCAAGTGGATAATGTTAGAATTTCATCAGGGGCTGTTGAACGGATGACTGTGCGATCATCGGCGTCGACGATGTCTGTATCGAAAATTGTGTAGACGAATGTACCGTTTTTCATTTTGACATGGATTTCGTCGCCGTGTTCGAGTTCCCCGAATTGGCGGAATACCGTATCCCGGTGTCCTGACAATAGGATTTGGTCGTTTTGACCGGGTAAGGCTGTGCTGCTGAAATGGCCGACACCTTTGGCTAATTCGTCTTCATGGGTTCCTTCAATAATTGGAATTTCACGGTCCAGTCGCGGGATGTATAAAATACCGATTGAGTCACCTTCGATTAGGTCGTTATAAGCGTCAGTATTTTCAGGTGTTAATTCATCACGTGAGATGATTTCATCTGAAACAAATGCTTTTGCTTCTTTCAACATTTTATCTTGCTGAAAGTACGAGTCTCCAAATTGCCAAGCTGCAAAAAGGCAAAAGCCCCCACCAACGACTATTAGTAGTATCGATAAAAGCTTTCTCAATGACATCCCCCTTGTACTTTTTAATCAACAAACCTAGTAAAATTTATACTAGAATAATGACTTTTTTCTACGTCAACCTACACTCACCGTAAATTTAAAAGTACCATAATCTTCCCGAACTATCCATTACTCATTTAACTATTTAATTTCAAAAAAACACCCAAGAAACTGTCATCAACAATTTCTCGGGTGTGGTGGTAAGAGTGATTACATTTTTTCTGGTGCTGATACGCCGATTAGTTTTAGGGCGTTCGCGATGGTTGTGCGTGTTGCTGTGATTAGTGCTAGACGCGCTTCAGACAATTCGCGGTTAGCAGAATCCAAGACTTTTTCAGCGTTGTAGAATGAATGGAATGCTGCTGCTAGTTCTTGAATATAGGTTGCTACGCGGTGTGGTGCGCGCATTCTCGCTGCGTCCGCTATGACTTGCGGGAAGTCTCCAATTTTTTTCAACAAATCAATTTCGCGTTCTGCCGTTAATAATGCAGCGCCTTCTGCAGATGGATTCAGTTCCAATTCTTTTGATTGACGAAGAATTGAAGAGATTCTCGCATGTGCGTATTGTGCATAGTACACTGGGTTTTCATTGGACTCGGAAACTGCTAGATCGAGGTCGAAATCCATTTGTGTATCGCCGGAACGCATCACGAAGAAATAACGAACGGCGTCAAGGCCGACATCTTCGACAAGCTCGCGTAAAGTAACAGCTTTTCCAGTACGTTTACTCATCATCATACGCTCTCCGTCTTTGTATAGATGCACCATTTGGGCAACGATTACTTCTAATTTATCTTTTCCGTATCCTAATGCTTCGATCGCTGCCATCATTCGCGGAATATAACCGTGGTGGTCTGCGCCCCAAATGTTAATCAGTTTTTCAAAACCACGTTGGATTTTGTCTTCATGATAAGCGATATCAGGCGTGATATATGTGAAAGAGCCGTCTTTTTTTATTAACACACGGTCTTTGTCATCGCCAAATGTCGTCGAACGGAACCAAGTGGCACCATCTTCTTCAAAGATATGACCGTTCTCACGAAGTTTGTTCATCGCGCTTTCAATTTTTCCGCTTCCGTATAATGTGGATTCTGAAAACCAGTTATCGAATGGCACGCGGAAGTTTTCCAAGTCTGTTTTAAGCTTTTCAAGTTCATATTTCAACCCGTATTCACGGAAAAATGCATAGCGTTCTTCTTCTGGCATATTTTTATATTTGTCGCCGAAGTCTTCAACTAGCTTTCCAGCAATATCGATAATATCTTGCCCGTGATAGCCGTCTTCTGGAAGTTCTTTTTCTTCTCCAAGCGCTTGGAAGTAACGTGCTTCAACGGATAGCGCTAGATTATCGATTTGACTGCCCGCGTCGTTGATATAATATTCCCTTTCGACATCGTAGCCCGCAAAGTCAAGGACGTTACATAGGGAATCCCCGACTGACGCACCGCGCGCGTGACCTAAGTGAAGATCACCTGTTGGATTTGCGGATACGAACTCGACTTGAATTTTCTCCCCGTTTCCAGAGTTACTACGGCCATAAGACGCGCCTTGGTCAAGAACAGTTTTCACGACTTCTTGTAAATAATCTTTTTTCAATGTGATGTTAATAAAGCCTGGGCCTGCAATATCGATGGACTCAATAGATCCACTTTCTTTATCGATATGTTCAACGATGGCTTCTGCAATTGCACGAGGCGGCTTTTTCGCAATCTTTGTGAGTTGCATCGCGATATTTGTTGCGTAGTCGCCGTTCTCTTTATTTCTCGGCGTTTCTAGCATGATGGATGGTATATTTTCTTCTGTTAGTTTTGCCTGAAGGATTGCTTCGTGTATGGCTGATTTCACTTTTTGTTGGATTTGCTCGACTGCGTTCATTTTGTTCCCTCCGTATAGGTGATGTTTAATTTGTAAGTTCCGAGAAGCGATCCTTCTGTATGTAATTCATATTGAACTTTGAATTGACCACCATTGGCTTCCTCTATAAATTCAAGATGATTCGTTTTCACTTGTAACGCAAATGTTGCAGGACCGTTGCCGTATTCACCAACCCTGTTTTGTTCTGTATCAAAAGGGAGTCGCATTTTTACCGCGCCGCTTCGCATAATGAGTGCATCTCGTTCGCTCATTTTTAATGTGGTTTGGATGTTTTCCCCATTATGATCTTCATCGTATTTCAAATAGAAGGAATTGGCTTTTTCTATTAATCGACCCTTTGCTGTTAATTCATGTTTCTCGATTTCCTGTCCTGGATGTCGGATTGATGAATGAAGCCGAATGCGTACAGGTTGACCTATCTTTTTCGATTCCACCTCGTTCACCTTCTTCATAAAAATATCTTCTTATTATAGCGTTTTTCTGTCCAATATTCCAATTAAGGCAGTCATTATTATTAATTAATGTAATTCGTTCCGTTTAATCTATTGATTTGCGTTGCATACTACAAAGAACAAGATAGTCGGAACGGGGGATATTATGCGACGTACAGTTTATGTAAAAAAGAAAAATAGACGTCTTTTTTGGCGCAGGATTTCATTACTAACTTTGACAATGCTTACAGCTTTACTCACATTATATGGTTCACTTCGACTCTATGCGCAAATAACTGGCGCGCCGTCGCTTAGTGTTCCGAAAGCCTCGGTTTTTTTAGATAATAATGACCATCAAATTGGCGATAAGTTCACGGCTGAGCGACGGTATTGGGTTGGTTTGGATGAAATTTCACCTTTTGTATTGGATGCCGTTATTGCAACTGAAGATCGGAACTTTTATGAGCATCACGGGTTTGATTTCAAACGAATTGCTGGTGCAATTTTGAAAGATGTCAAAACGAGAAGAAAAGCTGAAGGTGCAAGCTCGATTACTCAACAGTATGCCCGAAATCTCTATTTGACACATGCAAAAACATGGACGCGCAAGATTAATGAAGCACTATATGCTTATCGGTTGGAGTTATTTTATGACAAGGATACGATTTTGGAAGGTTATTTAAACACAGTCTATTTCGGTCATGGGATGTATGGTGTGGAAGCTGCGAGTAAGTATTATTTTGGTAAGTCCGCGAAGGATTTGACTTTAGAAGAGTCTGCAGTCATCACTGCGATTGCAAAAGGTCCCTCAGTATATTCGCCAGTTGACCATCCCAATAATTCGAATGAACGGAAAGAACTTATTTTGGCTTTAATGAGAAATCAAGGTTTCATCACTGAAGATCAGGCAAAGCGCGCGATGGAAGTTCCTATTGCATTGAAAGCTGAAGAATGGATTGACGCCAAACGAGTTGCGCCGTATTTTCTAGATGAAGTGTGGCGAGAAGCTGAAAAAATCCTCTCAGAGAAAGGTCGCTCTCCTGCTGAAGGCGGATGGACAATTCGAACGACACTCGATCAGCATCATCAACGAACGGCCGAAGATGTGATTGCGAAATGGATGCCCAAGAGCGGACTTCAAGTCGGCTTTATCTCCATTGAACCTGAAAGTGGTGGCATAACTTCAATTGTCGGCGGCGTGGATTATAATGAAAGCCCCTTTAATCGAGCAACTCAGGCGAAACGCCAACCTGGTTCAGCGATGAAGCCGATATTGTATGCCGCCGCCTTGGAAAACGGGTTTAATCCACTGACGTTTTTGCTTCCTGAAAGAACGATTTTCACGTATGATGATAAAAAAACTTACGAACCGAAAAATGTGAATGGTAAGTTTGCGTCTCATCCCATTTCGCTTGCTCAAGCTTTGGCCATTTCTGATAATGTGTATGCAGTTAAAACTTGGGAAGAAGTCGGCGAAAAAAACTATCAAGGCATGGCAAATCGACTTGGATTAGATGTTGAATTAGCTTCTGCGCCTGCGACTGCCCTTGGCACGACAGAAGTATCATTGTTAAAAATCACGAATGCATTCAGTCGAATTGCTGCGAGTGGATTGGATATAAAAGCGACGACGATTAACTCCATTACAGATGCAGAAGGCAAAGTTGTCTATGAAAAACCGACCAAAAAAATTAAACGTGTACTTTCTGAACAAGACGCATTCGTTCTAACGCATCTCATGACCGGGATGTTCGATCCTGTCTTCAATGATTATTCATCGGCGACTGGGTTGTCGATGCGCCCCAAAATGACCAGAACCTATGCAGCAAAGTCGGGCACGACACTTTGGGATCAACATCTAATCGGCTACTCACCTTCATTGGCGGCAGGAATTTGGACGGGTTATGATGTTGACTTTAGGTTGGAAAGTGCGGAGGATAAAGCTGCGTCTAAAAAAATATGGATTGAATTTATGGAGGCGGCGCATAGCGGAAAGCCGGTTGAGGCATTTATTCCACCTGATGGCGTGAACGGCGTTATTATCGATATAGAAACGGGTGGTCTTGCTGTAACGGAGTGCGAGAAGCAGCGGCTCGTCTATGTGAAAGAAAAAGATATGCCGCAAAAGTTATGCACGGATAAATCGTTGCAAGAAAAACGAAATAGCAAAGAAGATGGCGGATTCAATCTATTCCCCTTTTCGTTTTTTGATTAATGCGCTTTAGTCGTTTCTCACTCAACGACATATTAAAAAAGCTTCCTCTCCCTGATATCAAGGGAAAGGAAGCTTTTTTTACCTATTAGAACCGGTTATACACACAGAAAATCAAGCTTGGGTTGGTTTGACTCTCCATGTATACACGATAACTAATTTGGTAGTCCTAGCTTACATTCGCAAGCTATTAATAAGTGTACTTACTTTTAACCGGACATTCAACTATAACTGACGAAAGTTACCTGAAAAACGTCGATAACGGTTCAAAACTTTGACGATTATACGCGCAACCCGTCATGTAATTCCGCGTTACTGCGATTCCAAATTTCTTCGTTATGTTCTTTTAAAAAGTCTGCCAGGACGCGTTTCGAAGTGTCGTCCATGTCATCTACCATGATTTTCCCCTTCATAGAGCGATCCATGCGATTCATATGGTCAACGAAGTTTTTATAACCCCGGCGGATGGATCGGTCGATTACCATTTCGCATGCCGTTACGCCCGAATAATATGGACCTTCTTCTTTATAATCAATCGTCACCCAAATTAGCCAGTATGCTTTTCCGTTCGCGGACTCTTCACGTGTTGGTAAAAATCGAATGCCTCGTTCGAGCGGGCTTCTCGCATGCATCGCGCCAATTTCAATCGTTGCGACTTCTTCTTCAACGTCGATTATTACCGGCGATACATTTTCCAATGACAATGATCCAATTCCGAATCCTTTGTGACCGTCAGTCGGATCATCTTTTATGATTGTAAACCCAATTTTCGGCTTTGGCTTTTGTTCATTCCCCATTTGTTTACCCCTCCAACTCTGATAATATCATTAGTATACTGGATACTTTGAAGGAGGGAAAAGAAAATGCCATATGTGACTGTAAAAATGTTTGAAGGTCGTACTGATGAGCAAAAACGTGCGCTATGCGAAAAAGTTACAGAAGCTGTTTCAGAAACGACGGGTGCACCAGCTGAGAATGTTGTAGTGTTCATCGAAGAAATGTCGAAGAATGATTACTCCGTAGCTGGAAAACGTCCTGTTGATGCGTGATATATTCTAAAGAAAAGCGTAGGGCGCCCGCTCAGATGCGACAGGCATAAGATGATCTAACGGCGTGGCGTTCTTTAGGCCCGGGAAGAATGCAGTTCAATTCTTCCTTGTTAGAACGGCTTATGACCCGAGTATCTGGCGCCCGAAGCTAGACATTGCATTGAAAAAAGCTGGCACCGAGACATTTCATCTTCGGTAGCCAGCCTTTTAATTTGAAATTAACTCCAGGTCCTTTAAAAACACAAATGCATCTGCTATTTCTTCTTCTGAAAACTTCAACTTATTCTTCACGACTTGAACTTTTTCAATTTGTTCTTTTTTCTCGAAGTGGTCGAAATATAATAGCGTGGAGACCAGCTCTAGAAATCGTGAACTCTTCACTTGCATTTTTTGAATGAAATCGGAAAGGCTGTCGGGAACTTTGTCAGCTGTTTCTAAAAACCGCTCTCCCTCGCCGGATACATCATATTGGTATTGTACATAGGATCCTTTGTCAATGCGTTGTTCGTTGAGAAAACCCATTTCGCATAATTCTTCTACTCGCAAGGTTAATTCCTCCGAATAGGGGCCGTACATATGTAGTTCGAATTTCTCCGAGAAAGGGAAATCCATCTTTTTTGCGATGTAAATCATTTTTTGGAGCTTTTTTCGTCCGGTAACTTCTTCCGCCAATGAAATAAATTGCACGATTTTCGCGTGTTCTTGCAACAAGTTGTCCACCCTTTCTAGTTTTTCAACATCTGTAAAATTTTATGATACAACGGATTTTCTGCTTTGCCCGCTTCTAGCAAATCCTCTGGAAAATAAAGTTTATGATCGGTCCTGCGTTTTCCTGAAATTGCGTCGACGATATCCGATGAACGTGATATTTCACTTAATTCGCCGTTTGGCATTTTCAAAAATATCGGAAGCCGTTCATTTTCTTCTCCTGGTCGATAAAAGTCATACGGCAAATCTGATGATGAGTCTACCACAAGATAATACTCTGGATCGATTCCTGCCGCTATAAAAAGTTCTTTGATTTCATGCATTTTTTCGTATTCCACAGCCGGGTTAAATTCAACGTATTGAAAAAGGCGCCGGTTGAGGAAACGCATACTTAAATCGGCGAGTATCGAATCCGTTTCATTTGTCCACATTTGAAAATAAGTTGTCATTACGCCTTCATCAAGTGCGATATAGTCTTCCAATCGTAATGTTTTATCGAAAAACGTTTGAAAGTGAACCGGTTTTTGCTTGAATTCATACCCAGTTTCAAATAAATATTTAGCACGATGAAGGATTTTCGTTAAAATCACTTCCGCACTTCTTGAAACGGGATGAAAATAAACTTGCCAATACATTTGGTAGCGGCTCATGATATAGTCCTCCACCGCATGCATTCCGCTTGATTTCACGACGGCCTGGTCTTCTGACGGACGCATCACCCGCAATATTCGTTCCATGTCAAAATGACCGTAAGACACGCCTGTGAAATAAGCATCCCTTTGTAAATAATCCATACGATCGGCATCGATTTGACTCGAGATTAAACTAACGACAAGTTTGTCGGGATATGTTTTTCCAATGACATCCGCAATCTTTTTGGGAAAGGACGGTGATACGCGCTTCAATACCGCGTTTACTTCGGTATCCCCGAGTATAATCGCTTGTGTAAACTTTTCGTGATCAAGATCGAAGACATTTTCAAATGCGTGTGAATATGGACCATGTCCCAAATCATGTAAAAGTGCTGCACAAAGCGTGACGAGCCGTTCTTCATCATCCCATTCCGGTCGACCGCTAAACCCATCGTCTACGATGCGACGAACGATTTCATAGACACCAAGCGAATGATGAAACCGGCTATGTTCGGCCCCGTGGAAAACAAGATACGTTGTCCCGAGTTGTTTGATTCTTCGAAGCCGTTGGAATTCACGTGTTCCGATCACATCCCAGATAACTCTATCGCGAACATGAATATAGCGATGAACCGGATCCTTAAACACTTTTTCTTCAATTAACTTTTCATTTTTGTAGTCCATTTTTACACCTCCGTGACTCCCTTATTCTATTGTACTCAAAAAAAGATGGCACCGAAAGCATGAAACGAAATAAGAAACTTTTAAATGTGAAGGCAATGTGTGAATAAAATAGTGAATGGATGTACACACTATCAATAGAAAGAGACTATGAACATGGCAGGAGGCACTACTATGGTGAAAGTTAGGCAGGATGCTTGGATGGAAGATAATGATGTTTTATTGGCAGAGACGGTTCTTCGACACGTTCGTGAAGGCAGTACTCAATTAAGCGCTTTTGAAGAAGTCGGTGATGCTTTAAATCGTACGGCAGCTGCTTGCGGCTTTAGATGGAATGCAGTCGTTCGGCGCGATTATGAAGTAGAACTCGAAGATGCCAAGAAAGAAAGAAAACAAGCGATTCGTATGCTTGGTAAAGATTTTAAGAGACGCGGTCAGCAATTATACACCCCTACGCAAGGTAGTAACGAGGATAATAGGGTATCGGTTCCACTATCAGCCTTAACGCTAGATACGGTCATCGCCTACCTTGTACGTCTTCATCATTCGGGTGCGGGAGATAGCGAATCGTTCCGTTGGCGTCAAACAGCAAAAGCAGCAAATGACACGATCAAACAGCTAGAAAAGGAAATCAACAAGCTTAAAAACGAGAATGAAACGCTTCGCTCCGATTATGAAGCATTCGTTCAAATTATGAACCGCGCACGCAGACTTGTCACGCTTGACGGTGAAGATGAACGTACCGCGCCTGTTTTCCAAATGGAACAAAACGGAAATCTAGTATCAAAAGAACCACCAATCAGCTAGTGATTGGTGGTTTTTTTGCAAGAAATTACGTTATGAGCATTTTTTTATTACGTTCGACGACTCGTTTTAAATAAAACTCGTACATTTCAATTTCATCGTCATGAAAACCGCCTGTTGTAACATTTTCAGAAAGTGAACGCAGTAACATCTGAACACGCATATTGACCTCACTAACTGTCAGTTGGAGATTAAGGAGTTCAGAGAGAGATGCCATCACTTCTGGTTTTATAGTTGGGTAAACAAACTTTGTGTCTTGACCGTTTAACCCGACATCATATAGTTCGCGGATTAACTCCGCGCGTTCAGCACCGCTTCCTTCAATACATAGATACACTTGGACGGCAATTCCTTGTCGAAGTCTTCGTTGTGAAATTCCCGCGAATTTTAGTCCATCGATACTAAGATCATAGGAGCCCGGACAATAAGAGCCGACAATTTCATAGGCTTGTATTCGACCTTCCGCTTCTGGAAATAACAGTTTAACGAATTCAAGCATAATTTCATAACCTGTCGAAATATCAATCGAGGTGTTTTGTTCGGAAAGGATCATTGAAATATTTAAAACCCCTTCATCCAAGACGACCGCAAGACCACCGGAATTCCGGACAATTGATTGATAACCTGCGTTTTCTAATATTGATGTGGCTTCCGAAATGTTCGGAAGCCGATGATCTTGAATCCCGAGGACGACTGTATGATCGTGAACCCAAGTTCGAACCGCGGGAATGCTCATCTGTTGTCCAACGAGATGGCAAAGCGTATCATCCGCGGCGAATGATTCGAGCGCGGAACGTTTCTTTGCGCTGATTGATTCATCCATAAATCGCCATTCGGGGATGCGTAAAAAAGATTCGTATGATGACATCACTTTTGCTCCTGATTAAAGACTTTGGGCTGCGGTTAGCAGGCTTAGTTTGTACACGTCATCTGCGGAACAACCGCGAGATAAGTCATTGACAGGTGCGTTTAACCCTTGTAATACTGGTCCGATTGCCTCGTATCCACCAAGTCTTTCCGTTAGTTTGTATCCGATGTTACCTGCTTCGAGTGAAGGGAAAACAAATACGTTTGCATCGCCCTGAATCTGTGAATCGGGTGCTTTTGTGCGCGCGACTTCTGGTACGTATGCCGCGTCAAACTGGAATTCTCCGTCAATTGCTAGCTCTGGATCGATGTCCTTTGCAATCGCTACTGCATCGGCAACTTTTGTTGTTTCTTCCGTCACAGCTGAACCTTTTGTTGAAAATGACAGCATCGCAACACGAGGATTTATCCCAAATGAACGAGCTGTTTTCGCACTAGCCACTGCAATTTCTGCTAGTTCTTGCGAATTCGGCGCAACGGTGATTGCGCAATCTGCAAAGACGAGTCTTTCATCGCCTTTCATCATGATGAAAGCCCCACTTGTTCTAGAGATTCCTGGCTTTGTTCGGATGATTTGGAGTGCAGGGCGAACTGTATCTGCTGTGGAATGCACGGCACCGCTAACAAGTCCATCAGCACGACCTGAATGGACCAGCATCGTTCCGAAATAATTCACTGTTTGAAGAAGTTCTCTTGCCTGCTCGATTGTGTTTTTGCCTTGTCGGCGTTCGACGAATTGATCAACGAGTTCGTCGAAATACGGCGCTGTAGCAGGGTCAATAATTGAGATGTTTTCTATATTGATAGCGGCTGTAGTAGCAACACTTCTTACTTCATCTTCGTTGCCAAGTAAAATCGGCTTCACAAGTCCTTCGCTTTGTAAACGTGCTGCTGCTTGTAGGACGCGTACGTCATTTCCCTCTGGCAATACGATTGTTTTTTCGGTTCCTTTTAAACTTTCTTGAATTTCACTGAATAAATCAGTCATGAATAGTCCACCTTTCAAGCTTATCTTACACCTATAGCATACACGAATTGGCTGACGTTATACAGCAACTCACTCATGTCAAATTCATGACAAAGACCGCTCGGCAGGTAGTTTTCTATTCAATTGTGCTAAACTGTTTTTAGCAACAAAATTCTTTATGAAGGAGTCTGAATTATTTTGAATGAAGCAGCAGTTACGCTCGATGGATGGTACGCATTACACGATCTTCGCACGATGGATTGGCCGTCTTGGAAAATACTTTCAAATGAAGAACGTCAAACAGTAATTGATGAGTTTCATCAATATCTGGATAAACTCCAAAAAGCACATGATGAAAAAACAGGCAGCCATGCTTTCTATACAGTTGTTGGGCAAAAAGCAGATTTCATGCTGATGATTTTGCGTCCGACAATGGATGAATTACAAGAACTTGAGGCGGAGTTTAATAAGCTTGCGATTGCGGACTTTACAATCCCGGCATATTCTTATGTTTCAGTTGTTGAGTTGTCTAATTATCTTGCTGGCGAGTCAGATGAAGATCCGTATCAAAACCCGTATGTTCGCGGCCGTTTGTATCCGGAATTGCCACGCAGCCAGTATATCTGTTTCTACCCGATGGATAAGAAGCGCGACGGTGATGATAACTGGTACATGCTTGATATGGACACGCGTAAAAAATTGATGTATGACCATGGTATGATTGGTCGTAGTTATGCTGGGAAGATTAAACAAATCATTTCAGGGTCTGTCGGTTTCGACGATTATGAGTGGGGTGTTACGTTGTTCTCGGATGACGTGCTTCAGTTTAAGAAGATTATTTATGAAATGCGTTTTGATGAGGTAAGCGCACGTTATGCTGAATTCGGATCGTTTTTCGTAGGCACGATTTTAGATGGCGATAAGACTACTGAGTTTTTCAAGATTTAATTATATGAGCGGGTACTTGAATTCATTATTCAAGTACTCGTTTTTTATATGTATCGTTGATTTCCGTTGCGGGGGCCGCTTCCCGCGGGAGTCGACCCCTCCGCTTCAATCAACTAATTCCACTGGACATAGATATTTTATACACTAAGTTGCTTGAGCAACATTTTTCGTGCGGGTACAAGGTCCCGACTTGCAAGCAAATTCTTTTAAGTGCTAGCAAATGGCATACTAGTGCAAGCAAAACACTGTGAACTGCAAGGAAAACCCGTCACACTGCAAGCAAATCCCCCCTGATGGTTTTCACAAGTTATTTAGCGCGTAACCACGCCGAAATATCTTCCTTTAAGTCATTCCCAACCCAAAACGTCAGTGCTTTTTCCTCCCCTATCCGGTCGACGAGGTGTTCTACATAATCGGTTCCTAGTAAATAACCAAGGCGGTTGTGGTCGAAATAGCTACCGCCGGACAGTCGAAACCACTCTTTTTCTTTGGCCATGTCCCAACCACCGGAAACATCTTCTAAAAAACGTCTTTTTACTTCAATTTTATTCTTTTCGTAACATTCCACCCACGAATCCCCTTCCGCGTCGTATGTAAAGTACACGGATGCGTTGAGATTTGGAACAGTCTTCTTAGATAAATACGTCGCAACGCCTTCTGTGTATAGTGTTGTAAGTCCGTTCAACCAATCGACTGTTGTCCAGTTCATGTCTTGGTTTGATGCGAATGAAAAATGGGCGACGTGACCGATTTCGTGCGCGACAATTACTTTTAGGTGTTCGATGTCGGCAGATAATTTCTCGACTGCGAAGTAGATTTCTCGTTTATTATCTTGTGTGACGAATGCGTTCGAACCGAATGTGCCGACAATCAGTTTGTAGGAAAGTGCTAGGTTTAGGTCTATGTTGAAGGTTTTATTGAACAAAGCTTCTATTTTTTTAATCATACTTGGCAGCTGTTCTGATATTCTACGGATGGCGTCCATTTGGGTCGGATATTTACTAATTGCCAGTTGTAGACGTTCTTCCGTTTTTGGACAGTGATTCGGAAAGTATTGATCAAATATACTTGGGTGCTTGTTTATATACATTTCTAAATCAGTCATTCTAATATCTTGGTTTGTATCATATACTTCTAAAAAGTCTGGAATGATGTTTTCTATGCGCATTAGAAATCCCCCTTTCCCTGTAGTTTACCATAGGGGTTCATGCTTTTCTGTCATCTTTAAAGCAATCTTTGCATATCGTTTACGTGAGGAGGTTTTTCTTTGGCAGTGATTGCGTACAATGAGGCAGAGGTTGAACTACTTGCCCGGCTTATGCGTGCCGAAGCGGAAGGAGATGGTATGGAGGGCATGCTAATGGTTGGGAATGTTGGTGTCAACCGTGTGCTTGGTGATTGCCTAGACTTTAACGACATTCGCACCCTGGAACAAATGGTATTTCAGCGCCCCGGCGGCTTTGAAGCAACAACAAAGGGTTACTTCTACCAACGTGCGCGTCCGGAAGATATCGCGCTTGCCAGACGAGTTATCGCAGGCGAACGTTTTCATCCTGCTAGCCGGTCGTTATGGTTTTTCATGCCTACAGGTTCTTGTCCAGCCCAGTGGTATGGTCAGTGGAATACAGGCCGTTACAAGTCGCACTGCTTTTACTCTCCACTAGTAAGTGATTGTCCAACCGTTTAACGATGTCAACGAGGCTTTCACCTGTTTTATTCATACAATGAAAGGATGAATGAATGGTCCAATATTATTGGAACCCCAATTTTCAACAACCGAATATGCAAAACCCGAACATGCAGCAGATGCAACCAATGCAACAACAAATGGTTCCGCCCCCGGTGACGATACCAAGCGGCAGGCCGACGAATCTTCCTATGGGAGAACAATCGTACATTGAGAATATTTTACGGTTAAATATCGGTAACCCCGGGGTGTTCCACTTTTCCTTTGCACATACAATCGGAGAGGAATTGAACGTGAGGAATATTGCTGGGTCCGTGGAAGCGGCGGGTCGAGATCACGTCATTATCAATGAAGCTGCGACAGGTCACCAATTCCTTTTCCCAATGATTTACTTTGATTATGCAGAGTTTGAAGGCCAAGTAGAATATTTCCCTCAAACGATGCAATCTCGTCAAGTATGAAAAAACTTCCGCTTGCCAGTTAATGGCTAGCGGAAGTTTTTTAATTTGATATTTTTAATGCTGCGATGATGAGCATAATCCATCCAATAATGAATGCGACGCCGCCAATTGGTGTGATAGCACCGAGAATTCCAATACCCGACAGGCTCAATATATATAAGCTACCTGAGAAAATAATAATTCCCGCAAGGAGTAGCAAACCCGCCCATGTTAGTTGAGGAACCGGACCGATTAATGATGAACTCATCAAAATCCCGATGGCTATTAAGCCGATTGCGTGAAACATTTGATATTGCACCGCAGTTTCCCAAATAGCTAAATAATGTTCGGATAGTTTCTCTTTTAAAGCATGCGCACCGAATGCGCCGAGCATGACTGCGATTGCCGCGTTCACCGCGCCGGCTATAATGAAAAATGGCATATCTATTCCCACTTTCTATCTAAGTTAAAAATCGAATATCGAGCCGCCGTTCGCTCCTTCTTCAATCATCGGCTGAGCATCAAGTGATTGGATGGGTTGCACTGTTTGTGGTGTATGCATTTTGGGAATTACATAGTCGTCATTTCTAGGTTTTCCCCCAAGCGCAACTTCGCAAAGTGACCTAATTGCTGCAAGGGCTTCCCTCATTTCACGTTCATCTTCAGTTTTCTTGGCGGCTGAAAGTTGCCGCTCCATTTCAAGAAAAATTTGGTTGTAGGAAATCATTTATTATCATCCCTTTGTCTGTCGTCAATATCTTGTTACTTTACCTTATCACGCGGTCTATGCGATTTAAAGAATGTCGCTTGTTCGACACCAATCAATCGGCTCTTCATGCCAAGACTTTAATATGGTATTTGCTTTTGAATAGGGTTTGCTGCCTAGAAAGCCACGACTTGCGCTTAATGGGCTTGGATGAAAGGATTCGATAATGGCATGTTTCGAAACATCAATTAGTTTTTTCTTTTCCTGCGCAGGTCTTCCCCAAAGGATGAACACAATAGGTTCTTCTCTTTCCGATAACTTCCGGATGACTTCATCGGTAAACACTTCCCACCCTTTCTTTCTGTGCGAATGCGCTTCCCCTTCTCTGACTGTTAAGACGGTATTGAGCATAAGAACACCCTGTTTAGCCCAGCCAGTAAGCGTGCCAATTTGCGGAATGGGACACCCTATATCTTCTGCGAGTTCTTTATACATATTTCGTAAACTAGGCGGTATTTTCACTTCTGGTTTTACGGAAAAGCTTAGGCCGTGCGCTTGTCCAGGTCCGTGGTAAGGATCAGAGCTTATATGAACATTAAATAGCACACACGATTATAGAACCCTTGTCCTACATGGACGTTGTATGATTGATACCCACGATATGTCAGCCAAGCCAGTTAATTTCACTCATAGTGGCTTTAAATCCGTCAAATTTAAGAAAATCATCCTGATATTTCTCACTACACATCATCGGATGCCTGCTTTCAAAAAACACACCTTCGGGAATATCTTCTTTGGTGGAAATTGCTTCTTTTCCCCATAAAAACCACTTAATATCTGGGTTTTTGGTAGAGATGTAGTTCAACACCTTTTTTGAGAATGCCCTCCATATTATTTTATGACTATTAGCCTCCCCCACTTCGCATGTAAATGAAGTGTTTAAGAATAAAACTCCCTGATTTTCTAGTGAATCGAATATATTGTTTGGCGGTTTTATTTGGAAAGATCCATTCTTAATTTCCTTTTGAATTTCACTAAACTTTTTTATGTCCTTATAATCACTAATCCCTGTATAATTTTTATAAATCAATCGAACAATATTTTTTAAAGAAACCTGACGAAAAGGTTCTAACCAATCATTTAGACCTCCAACCTCAAACGACCTACCTGTCGCTACACCTTTAGCTGGATAAACATCTTGACCAAGCCAAATGACTTTTACATTATCTACATCCACAGACAAAAACCTTAAAAGTTTATCTGGATCACTTGGGTTGAAATTGTTTCCTATTTCATTTTCTATCACTTTCAATTCAGCTAAAATCTCCTCAGTAATAAAAGAATCCCAAGAGGAGTGAACTTCTTTTGGCAGTATCATCTATCCACCTCACTTCCAAAAATTAAAGATTTTTCAATTCACTTTCCATCTGACTGATTAAATCTTCCAACTCAGTCCAACTGTCATTTAAAGCCAATACATCGCATCAACAAACATTACCAATACCTCATGTTCTAAATCATCCTCTTCTTTTGTTATATCAATGCCAGTAAGATGTTTGATTAAACTTATTCCCACATCTACATTAGGTTTTTACTTTCCTGTAACCGAATCCATTGATACAAATAAAAAGAATTCATTATTGAACAGTTCTATCGGTTCGTTAAAAACATTTAATTCCGAACAATGCTTGGCAATAATTTGATAGAAACAATAAAGTATATCACCTTTAACTGTACCGTTGTTGGAATTATCTACCTCTTCTGTGTAGTAATCGGTTTTATTATTAGACTCATATAAATAGAAGTTTTCTATACTCATATTACTATGGACAAACTTGGATAAGGCTCCATAGTCTTCGTGTATAAAACTAACATTCCTGCCTTTTCCACCATTTGTTCAACATTAGGCGTGTATTCGAACCTATCATTTTATTACTGTACATTATACAGATAAAGAGGACAAGCCTTATACTAACCCGTTCTCTTGGGGGGCAAAACGTTAAAAGACATACGAAAAGGGACAATAAACCGCAATGGTTTTGGTCCCTTCTTTTTATTGTTGTATTAGGGTTTGTCGGCGTTTTTGTAATGAATTGGTGATCAAATCGCATATTAACTGGTAGGAGTACAATGGCTGGTGTAGGGTTACAAATTGACATACTAAACATGTTAACCAAAGATAAAAAGATACACCCGCATAACGGCCCGGGATCACTAGGCAAGTGTATAGGTCCGATAATATTATATATAAACGATAAAAAGTGCTAAATAAAATGTTCAGCATTTCCCTCATTCTAATTGAAATAATGCACCCGATAGTTTAATTAACATAACCAGACTTAGTACATATAACTAATTTCTTTTTTACAATTTTAGTTTTCTTATTGTCAGTTTAGCGATATTTTCTAAAATTAACTGTTGCTAATACAATAATTAAGTAAATGGTACTTGAGGTAATGACACCTATAACAATGCCTAATAATGATATGTCTAATAGAATTGCAACGATAGTGCTCACTATGATACCAATGGATAACGATAAAGTTGCCCATATTGCCACTTCTTTAAGAAAGTGAATTTTTATCATTTTTTTAGTCCAACCAATTACAAAATACATATTAAATTCATCCTGACGTGCCAGGATAATTCCTTGGATCGCTTCTACCAAAACGGATATACTTAAAAAGATAGTGGCAATCACTATGAGTAACCGAATATATAACCCTTCTTTTAAAATAAACGTCCCTAATGTTGTTTCTGTGGATTTGACCCATAGTTCGTAAATTGACGATATTTGTAGTTGTGTTATACAAACTGCTAACATTAAAACTAGCATCGTAGGTATCAATAACGATTTATAATGTTGAATACTGGCGAAAAACCTATACATTTTTGAACGAGTACTTTGACCAGGATTCAAGTAAAATACAACAGCGATAAGGAAGATGCTTATAAGCATGAAACTTCCTATTACTATAAATGCTAGAGTACTTAATCCTAAAACGAGTGCGATTACAGTACTGATTAGAATAGATATTAATACTAGAATTAGCTGCTCTGTCATGTTTTTGACTCGTATACTTCTCTTTTGCCACCCAAGAAAAGTCAAAATATCATTTTCTTTGTCTAAACGATTACGCTCAAAACCGAGATGACTAAAAAACCAGAACACACCAAACAGAATAAATAAACTTATGCTAAGAGCAGTATCTATATCCCAAGCATTGGATAATAGCTGCGATACGCCTAGTGTAGTCCATGGTGAAGTAACTTCACCAATACCTTCAACAATCATATTTGCACTTTTAAAAGAGGATCCAGCAACAATATCTACTACATAACCTTCATTAGATAGGTCAGTAGCTAACGCTTCAATTCGATCTTGAGCCTTTTCATCATATGCAGTAATATTATTTAATTTAATTCTAATTGCATCAATTGGTTGATCGCCTTTTATAAGACTAGCTGCTTCTAAAGTTGTTACGCCGGCAGTAGGTGCAACTATAAAACTACCAGGGCTAATTGTTGACGTTATAACCGTATTGTCTAAGGTCTTCACCTCATTTGTGCTATATATTCCTAATGGACTTGAAGTAAGGGAGTTATTCTCTTCTTCGGCCGTAAATTTCCCCATTTGCCAAATCATAAAAGGAGCTTCCCAATCATATAAATAGCTTTTCCCTGACTCCTCTACTTCTTTATAATCGGGTGGTGATCCCTCTTCAACAATATTTATATGTATCTTATTATCTTTAAATGTGTAATCAATCTTTGAAGCGGTATAGTACTTTCCTGAATCATTGTATAGAGTACCGCCTTCTTCTTGACTTGAAACTTTCAAATTGAAATCTTCGTCTACCGCTAAATGCTGACCATCAAAAGGGCTTTGATAATTAGTTAAGTCAAGTTCGTAAGTATCCTGGCTAAGACTTTGCGACGACATCAAATCATTTTCAAATTCTTTCATTTTTTCTTCTTCAGAAAAAATATTTGACGTAATGGATTCATTTTTTGATATGTCATATCTTTCATAAAGCCCATCAAGGGACAAGTCTAATCTTTCTACAGATACCTGTAGTGACAGAGGAATTTGAAAGTTTTCTCGTTGCAAAATAGGAACCACAGGTGCGTTATCTCTGTAATTAGAAAAGACATCTATGTCCCGTTTTTCTTCAGCCGATAGTTCTCTAAATAGATCTGAAAAGTCAATTCCTGTAAGTAAACGCTCACTCTCTGCATCTATCGCTGTTAATAAGTTATAGCTCTGAGGAAAAGAAATATCTAACCCACTGTCGAACATACGATGTTCTTTACTAACGTCAAAGTAAGTATCTGCATATTGATAATTTCCATTAAGCAAAACTTGTAAGTAGTAAAACCCATGGCTTGCAGTCACGGGATATTGATTAACTCCATCACTAGTGAAAAATTTGTACTCAAAATGTGCAGGGTAGTCGAAAGCAGGTAAGCGTATAGAAGCTGTGCTACTTGTAAAATATCCTAAAGACGCAACTGGTGCAGCAATTTCTATTTCTGGGTGTCCTTTAATAGTTTCCCATTCAGAAATAGAGATGCCCCCTGTTCCATCCCCTATGTAATTTTCTTCAACAGTCTTTAAACTCTCTTCTATAGTGGTTCGTGCACCTTCAGGTCGAACTAATATATCATAGCTTCCTCTACTGTAATTTTCTAAATTCTCAGTGACGATTGAATTTGTTTCCTTTGAAGTTTGTATACCATATGATGTTAGGAGAATGATTGCGATCATAGCGACTAGAGTCATTAGAGATTTGTACTTTTGATTACGAATCCTCTTCCAGCTCATAGAGATCATAATTTATTCTCCACTTCATTTAACGAACTATTCTTCAATTCGTATATTCTATTGCCCTCATTAGCAACTTCCTCATCATGTGTAACTACAATAATAGAATGGCCCTTTTCTTTTAATTTCGTCAGAATATGTAGTACTTGTATTTTATTATCGTTATCTAAATTACCAGTCGGTTCATCACATATGATTAACTTCGGGTCACTTATCAATGCCCTTGCAATAGCGACTCTTTGCTTTTCTCCACCGGATAAACTCGATGGCAATCTATTATAATAGCTTTTATTAATCCCCACTTGTTCTAATAAAAGTGCAGCTTTTTGTTTTAACTGGTCACTTTTTTTATCTTTCGATAGTGGTAGGATGACATTTTCTAAAACACTATAGTATGGTAATAATTTAAAATCCTGAAATACAAATCCGATTTGTAATCTTCTAATGTCTGATTTCTGACTATCCGACAAATTATGAATTGGACTAGCATCCAATTCAATCGTTCCTTCATCAACTTTATAAATACCCGCAATACAGTTTAATAATGTTGTTTTTCCTGATCCCGAAGGTCCTACAATACTTATCCATTCTGCTGATTGTACAGATAATGAAACATTTCGGAATAAAAACCCCTCGTTATTATGTAATAAACTTTTTTCTATGTTATTTACTACTAACATTTAACTTCCCCCTCAACTTTAGATAATTTTACTTTTACATGTGAACCTTTGCCTTATCAAGTAAGTTGATAAGGCTGTTATTTTATATAATCATTCTTCTTCAACTCTTGTGCCCTATACTTCAATAAAAAAGGGTGCGATTTTTTTGAAGAAACGCACCCTTTTGTTGAATTAAACCTTAAATGTTTGAATTAGACATAGCTCATCCTCAATTAGGTCTTGTTTTTCTTGAGTCTCAATATTTAATTCATTATAAACTTTTTTCCAAAATGCAACCGCACGCTTATTTTCAACAACTTGCATTACAATATATTGCCCTGGTTTCTCTTCAAATAATTTTTTTACAACCTGCACAGCCAATCCTTTACCTTTATGCTTATTAAGTATGAACAAGTCATTTATTCCATAATCATTGCTTTTTTTCAAGATTGGACGTTCTAATAGTAATATAAAACCGATAATTTTATCATCCAACATTATAAAATAGGGGGATAATCCATCTACTTCCCAGAGTTTATCCAATTCCTCAAAATGAAAAACACCATCTTCTGCAATATCCAAATTCGTGGTAAAATTCGATAGCTCATGAAGATACAGTGAGTAAAAGTTACGCAAGATAGATTTTTCTGATTCCAAAACTTCTTGAAATTTAACAGTCATCGTACAATACCCCTTGGCTTTTTTCTATATTATAGCATGTCAATAATCCGAATTTTTATATATTTGGATAATACTCCTTATTGAACTAAAATGCCCCGTTAGTTCAATAATCAAATAATTTCATTATACCGTCAACACTCACTAATTTCAATACAAGTTAAAATTCTCAGTTTTTTATAAGTGAGCAGCTTGTCCGATTATGAATTGGAAGGTTTTTTATCATTTCGTCAAAAACGAACTTTCGTGTTTTATAAAAAAAACACTGCGAACTGCAGTGCCAATTGATCCTCTAATATGATGTTATTCTAATGCGAAATTGGTATTTGCTTGTTTGTTCATCTGACGAGAACCCGTTAGCCTTATACTTATCCTCTTTCTGATGGTTGAATTATTTATTTTTCTGAAACGATCTTGCTTTCAATCTCGTTAATGGTTTCCCAAATGGTATTTACTTTTTCTACAATTCGGTATTGCTTTTAAATAGATGTAAGAGCAATAACATAGTTTTCTATGAAATCTTTGCTAACCGGTTGTTATCTACGGTTCCAGTGTACATCTGAACCCCTTTTTCATTACAACATGCGTCTCCTAATTCCCATAGACAAACAGATTTGGATTTGGTAACGCATTATAAAAGGTGAATGCCAAAGTTACAAGTTATCCAAATCAATGCCCAGGTCAATATCAAGCATCTCGATTTTCTTCATGAGCAGATGGATCTTCCCAAGGATTAACATATAATTCTCATTAAGTGTTTGGTAATCTTTCTTGATTTTATCAATTGCAATGTCTTTGTCCTGTATTTTAGACTGTAGCAAATTCTTCTCCTGTTCCAGCTTTTCAATCTTCCTGTATAATTGATCCGTTACGACAATTTTGTGATCTATTTCTTTTTTCTTACTAACCTTGAATTGACAAACCTTATTTACCTTTAACACCTTTAAAACATGGTCTTTACTGAAGGTTGAATTTGAAAGTCCGGTTAATTCAATTAGCCTTTTTTTCGTAACAACTCCACCGTCATTCTGAATGTCATCAATTGCTTCCTGCACCTTATTAGCAGTCTCGGCACGTTTAGCCATCTGTAATTCTTTCAGGCCGGCAGGAATATCTCTCTTTTTCATAGATTTGTTACACCCCTTCAATTGTTCCAACAATCTTTTCCACTATATTTCTATGAAGTTTTAAATTATATTCAGCATTCTCTTTCATGAATGGATGATTCTTAAACATGTTTAATTTCGTTTCCCATTGTTCTACCTGATCCACAAAATGATCTAATTCATCCGCATTAGGAACAAAATTCTTACATGATAAACATTCAAACATTTCACTTGGACAATTTCTTATATCGCTACATAAACCAAGTCTGCCGATTTTATGTGCAAAAGGTCTTCGCAATATCTGGGCTGCTTTTGTCGGGTTCTCCGTATTGATAATTTTCCCTCTAAAAAGAACTTCTGATTTATCTTCATTTAAAATTTTCTCCGACTTCTTTCGCAATTCATCCTCTTGTACATGAACATAACTTCCTGTAATCATTTCGGAAGATTTATGATTTGTCATAGCCATTATATCAATAATCCTAAACCCTTCATAAAGCCTATCGGTAATTGCATTATGCCTGAACATGTGGGAGGACAAGTTAACTGGTTCTCCCTTTTCGTCTAATACATTATATCTTTTGCACATTACCTTAATCATGTGATTAAAAGTACCTTCTTTTAAAATCGCTATTTTATTAATGTTCCCTACCAATTCTTTATACTTATTTTGGGTAGGAATGTATTGCGAACTAAAATAGGTAAATAGATAATTCTTGTCCTCGCCCTCCATATGCCTCTGAATAGCCTTAGACGCTTCTTCTTGCCTTCTAATGAGGTTTAAAAGATATTCGCCCTTCCCCTCTTCTTTTACGGCTATTTGCTTAATCTCTGGCTCCAGATGACCACCATTTTGTTTGAAGGTAGGTATGGAAATGACCCTTTCCTGCATATATGGCTTTATACATCCAAAACGCATAGAAGCAACTTCTGTTATACGATTTGGAATAAGCCTGCAAATCCAATATGCAGTTCTATAAACTAAAGGAATTTTTTCATCTTCGAAAATAATATCTAATTGCTTCAAAATACCCTCTTCGATATATTTGCTCTTAGTCGTTCTTTTATGTCTCGGAATTGAGTACGGATTGCTTCCAAATCGAATATGCGGGATTTTCTCGTAACCTGCAAGGGTTAGACAAAAGGAAGACATTCCTGTCCATATAGATTCTTTAGTTCTATGGGCAATTGGAAGAGAGTCCAGATACTCTTGAATATCGTAAATGACTTTTTTATTCACCTTCTCCAATGGTAGATCCCCTAACTCTTCCAATAAATAGTTAAAGAATTTCGAGATGCCGTGGATATTGGTTGCGATTGTTCGAACACTCTTATTCGATGAGAGCCTAACGAGTGCAAATATTTTAACGACTTCCCTGTGTTTTAATGGGATAGATGTAAAATATAAAGTTTTTACCCCCTTTGCTACGCTTTGTTTTTTGAGTGAGTTATCCAAAACCCACTTTTCGTCTTCAAAACTACAACTTTTTGAATGAATGAGCAAAATCTTCTTGAGCTCGGTAATTTCTTTCATTTCTTCTTGTTGCACAATTTTTGCATTTGGTAAATTATTCGCTAACATCACAACACCTCACCCAAAATTGATTATTTCTTGAACAACCGTATTGTACCTTTTTAGTAATGTAGTTTCTTTTTTATATTCTATAAAATCTTGGTAATCATCAATCCCATTCTCCTCGTAGACCCTATGCAATTCATCAATTATTTGAATTTGTGATTCTTTAAGCCCGTCCCATTTGTCTAAGTATGCCTTCCCAGTACATAGTTTTGGACAAACTGCACAACTGGAAGCACCAACCCTTGTTCCGCATGGCCCTTCACTATGATGCTTTGTACAAGTACCAAGTTCTACTTCTCTTTTATTTAAGCAAAAATCTACATAAAGCTGTCTTCTCTCTTCCTCGCCGTATAAATCTAAATTTTCTTTCCCAACATTTAATTCGAATTTCTTTTTGAAAAACTCAGTATTCAGATCAGCCAACTTCGCCTTCTTTACTTCAATGTAATACTTTTCAGTTGTACTTTGAGTTAAGTGCCCCAATTGGTTTGCAACTTCTTGCGGTGTGGCATCATTTTCAATAAGATTTACAGCCACTGTCTTTCTCACTTGTTTTGCTGTAAAATGCCATAGCCTTCCTTCTATGTCGCAAATATGGTGGGCTTTTATAAGCCTGTTTATAGCCAGACAGAAATCCCTTGTTTTAGGAATGAAAACACCGTGATTACTCCTGCGTGCAAAAAGATATTTCAAACCATGTTTCACATAAATATCTTTGCTTTCAGATATGCGTTCTTTTATTTTCTCGTAAATTTCCATGGGGATATAAACAAAATCATCATCACTTAGTCCACGCATTCTTCTTGCTTTTAGGATTTTATGAGGAATATAGTTCATCTTTACATATCCAGCATGCTCTTTGCTGATTTCAAAGCAATCAATCTCTAATTCTATTACCTCTTTTGGGCGTAAGCCTGTATACGAAAAGATTTCGTACATTAACCTATAAACTGGATCTAATTCATCAACATGCAGTTGCAACTGATTAATAACTTCATCTGGGATGAATTCCGTATTCTTAGACATTGCTTCCGCATTATGGATTGAAATTGTTTTAAAGACATTTTCTTTTGGTTTGAAGCCATAACTTTTCTTGTCAAGAACATACTCTGCGAACTTAGATAAAGCACCAATCGTTTTTTTTATGCTTAAAACAGAATACTCGGATTCGTATTCCAAGTATTGAAATAAATAAGCAACATGAAACCTATTAAAATCCGCTATTTTACCTATATTAAATTTCTCTTGAAGTATTTTCAATCCCCTAATCATATTACTAAAATCTTTATATGTAGCGTATGAATTACCAGCATTGTAACTATCAAAGAGATACATCTTTAACTCCTCTCTTAATTTAGGGGATTGTACTAATGTAAAATTGATTTTTATGCTGTGTAATGATAAACCACGTTTAAAATAAATAATCCATTCATCCTTTTCAAGTTTCATAGATTGCTCGTTCCAACTTCCCAAGTATTTAATTTGCCCAAGGATTTCAGTTTCCAATAACTCATTCAATTCCTTAACATGTATAAGAAATGGAGCGATGATTCTACCGGGGCAATTCCTTGTCAACGACTCCTCTTGGAATAGAATTTTAAAAAAACCAACCTTGTTAATTTTCCTTCTTCGCTCATGAAATTGTTCAAGAAGAACCTTTCGGCAATGCTTTAAAAATTCTATTGACGATATTTTATTGAATTCATTTATCTTATTTTGTAGATGAGCTTTTACTACTTTTCTTTTTCCCTGAGTACCTATGCTTATAATGCTTTCTATGGCTTGTTCAACTGCTTTAGTAATTTTGGGATATCTGTCTTTGTGTTTGGTGATAGTGCCACCCTTGTTGGACCGACCTTCTTCTAACAACAAACGAAATGCCTCCGAAGGGGTATAATTTTTAATGTTTCCCTTTTTTAGCTCTCTCAATAGAAACTCCTTCACATAGAGACAAAACTCGGACTCACCAACGCTTGGCAATACTATGTTTTCCGCAAAATGTAAATACCTCCAATCTACATTTTCCTTGTATAATTTCAGAGGAACATTCAACGATTCTCGATTATTAATCTTTTCCTTACACATCTTTATAATCGTTTCACTGTTGTACTTCTCCTCATTCTTAACATCGTCAATCACTTCCGAAAGAACTTTGGATAAATGGGGATAAGGATTCAACATGTATCTCTTAACATTTGCCGAGGAGTTAAAAGCAACCCTACAAAGGGATGTAAAATTCAGTTTTCTTGAACTTTCAATGGATCCTGCCTCCAAAGACTTTAAAACAATTTTTTTAAGATATTTAACAAACTCTTCTTCTCCTACGCATGAAATAAGGTAGACTTCGATGAATTTTAAATACTGATAATGCTTTGTTAGCGGTTTTTCTAATGAAACTGATTTATCCATATGTTCTCGTATTTCCTGTAAAGTGGAATTGATCTGATCCATTTTTAGCTTAGTCCTGTTGTCCATCCTTCATCCCTTCCTTTTTTCGTTTATGAATTTTCTTGGCGGACTCAATTGCTAACCTTTTATCATGTTGATTAATATATGGTTGAATGCTATTACCATTTGACCAACGCATTAATTGGCGTATGTGTTCATCCGTAATATTATCTTCTGGATGTTCCACTTGATGATGTAACAACTCCATCGTTTTCGTGCTTCTTCCGCTGTGAGTTCTGATTCTGCTTGGATCCATTCCCGCTTTCCCGCCAACTCTTTTCAATATCTTTTCAAAGTTTCTATAAGTTAGCGGCTTACCCAAATACGCATCATCCCTTAAATTAATAAATAACTTCTCGGGGTACTCCCACTCCCACTCTGATTTCTTTTCTGCCAATAACATCAACACAACGTCTCTTTCATTGTAAAGATAATCGTCTATTGCTTTAACTGATCTTGAAGATAAAAGTACACTTGCCCCAACGTCTCCTTTCTGCTTACCTTTTGATTGATAAAGGCTTACTTCCTGTGTCATAGGATCATAATCAATTTCCCGCAAACTTAATACTTCATCTATTCTTAGACCTTCCAGTGTTAGCAAAAATACAGAAAGATCACGCAACGTTCTGAAATTAGAGAGCAGAGCCTCTTTCTCCTCTTCCGTATACCATTTATCATATTCCCTTGTACTTTTTGTTCTTGTTATTCTCTTCTCAAGTATTTTTGATATTTCCATGCTCCATATTTGCCCATAAAGATAAGATCTGTTACCCGATCTCTTTTCTCTTTTCACATGAACTTTTATATCTATATCAGCTTCATCTTCAAGATACTTATAAAATTCTTTGATTACGGTAAGATAGTGACCAATAGTGTTATAAGTCACCCTTCCACTTCCTATGTAGAAGGCATCCCCCGTATCAAACAATAACGAATCAACGAATTTCAAAATATCTTTTACAGTCGCCTTCGTGTACGTTCTCCCCCTACTTTCCAAGAAGTCAAAATACTTACGAAGTCTATAAGCATATTGTTTTCCTGTATTGATTGAGTTCCTTCCCGCACTATCAAGAAATCCATTCACCCTAAACATCGGTATATTGTTCTTTAAGAGGTGATACCTTTCTAACTGCTCTCCCTCAATTGTTAATAAGGTGATTTTTTGTACCTTATACATATACTCTCCCCCAATAAAAAAAGAGGTAAGTCCTCTTAGATTTAACTAAGTGGCTTACCTCAAATATATTACACTACTCACGATATAGCAACCATTGATATATCAACGTTTTATAGTCAATGGTATCGTGTGTATTGACTATAGTAAATGGTGTAGTTTTTCTGCAAAATATTGGTGATTGGAAAACCATCGTTAAACATCGTGTTTCTACAGTCCTTCTCCAACCTAAACTTTTGGGGGGCTGTTGTCGTTTCTGTAACACCTTCTATTATTGCGTTGTACTTGTCTTTATGGAACATTTATAAACAGTGTCTCCAAAAGAACGAATGTCGTGAGATAATCGTATCCTTCAGAAATTAAAAAATGCCCCCAATATAATTGAAGGCACTGTGCAGCATTCACTGATAGTTTAGCAATACTCTGTTATATAAACCAAACTCGTTATACACTTTATTTACAACATGTCTTCAACTAACCCCCGTTAGCACAATAAGTAAAGTTGCCTCAATGACAGCTCATTATTTTGAATACAACCTTTCGGGAAGTTCGTCCCAAAATTTCATTAGAGCATCGCCATATCTTGAAAAGTCTGATTCATCAATATTTAAGACTATTTCTGTTAATGTGCTTTTATATAGCTCTAATAAATTTGAATTTGATATTTGGCTTGTAAAAAAACTGGGTTTCAACTGCTCCAATTGTGACGCTGATTGCCCATCTCCGTGTTTAATCACATTTGCTAATAATCTTAATTCATCAATATCAGACCATATAGTAAGCGATTCTAAATTGTAATTGAATTCTAAAAATGTTTCCTTTATTTCACCTATACCTCTGGTACAGAAACTTTTAAAAGTGATTTCATTATTTTTTTTGTCGTACATTTTATGCGTACGAGATATTTCTTCAAATAAAAATTTTCTTACTTGCTGTTCCCAAAACTGATACATTGTAGAAATCCACATTAATTCAGTATTATATCGAATTAGGGATAACCCTTCGTAATGCTCTAATCCTTTTTCCAAAGCGGCATCAGCGAAATCTCCTTCATCATGATAATCGGGATTGAAATATGCACCCATTCCTCTGTAATGTTCATTTGCAATTTGGTTTGCTTCCTCTTCAATGTTATCAAATACTGGGGCTATTCTTTTTGTATATGTATCAATATATAATCTATAAGGTTCCTTGTACTTAAATCGCAGTGAATCATACAAATAAAGTTGAGCTCTCATCTATTATCCCTCCAATTTCAAAAAAGAGTTTATATAGGTATATTCGGCTTAATATGATATATCTCCTCTTTATTTTATAATTTGGTTTTATGGGGTATCCTTCCACACTAATCTGCCCTTTAGCTCAATATCTCCTAGTCCTCTTATTCACGATAGCTGGACCCTTATATATAAGGATAAAATTCCAATTACTATAGTATACTTTGTCAATCATTTGTACTAAGTACATATAACTTGTCCGAGAATGACGACTTTTACGTCTTTGAACGGTGTTAATTTGAAAGCGGTCCATAAATCTTCTTGCTGGGGATAAATCGTTTCCTCAGCGTATTCTTTTATCAAAAACTGGTGAAGCTTTGCATAATACGGTTTTGTAAATTCTTCAAGCAAAACTTCATCCCAATCATTTTCGAAAATCATACTGCTCAACTCAGTCACTCCTTGAATTCGATCGTCACGTCATAGCCGGCGAATAAAAACAGTTCTCGCAATGTCTTTTCAGCGGTTTTTTCTGCCATTTGCAAAACACCTTGTCCTGCCGTTTCTTCTAGTATTAGCTTTTTAGCTTCCTCGGCTAATTCATAGGCTTCTTTGATATTGGCTTTTTCACGGAATAAACCTTCATAGGAATAAATTTCGACGTTATCGAAGAATATTTCGGGACCGCCCAAAAAAGTTGCATGCGGAACTGTCAATTTTGCCGTTTTCTTTACTTCATTGAAAACGATATCGTCTTTCGATATGCCGGACATATCCACGCCAGCTTTCACAGCACCAGGAATAACGACTAAGAGTTGTCGTTTCGTACCAGGAAGATTCAATCCGATGTCTTTACCAAATAATGTATTGTCTTGGCGTTCGATAATCACTTTGGTATATGCTTCTGCTGTCGCGAGCTCATTCAGGTCTTTTATTTGCTCCAAAAACACACCTTTTTCTTCCTTGAATGTGCTCCCAGTTTTTAAGAAATAAAACGTCGCAAAGGGCAACGCGATGATTAACGTGAGAATCAGAAGGGCTATGATCAAAAAAGATTTTTTCCAGACCGAAAAGAATATTTTTCCGACTTTCCAAAAGCCTGATTGATGATTTCCTGTTTCTTCTACTGTGACGGCTGTTTCTTCTTCACTTGCTTTTATTTCATTCAAAAGCCGTTCAATTTCATCCATTCTTTCATTTTTCGACATAAGTGCCCTCCTTTTCATCTAAATCTATTCTCCTCACATTATAGCAAATTCGACGTTTCAACAACTAGAAAATCATGCTAAACTATCTTTGGAGGGATTCGACATGTCCGATATGAATATGCGGAATAAATTGACTAAAGTTACCGAAGCTGCGAAAAATGGCGAACATATTACTGAACGATCGAAGAGTGCCGGATTTACAGTCTTTTTGGCTTTCATTGTGCTCGGAATAATCGCGCTCATCGGGCTTTCCACAGCTTTACTTTTCTATGGACATTGGTTAAGCGCTGGTATCTTTTTCCTCACATCTACTGTATTTAGTTACGTTTTGTTTAAACTAATCACCGCGGATGATATCCGAAATTTGTAGTTTGCGATTAATTTGATAAAATGAAGGTTGATTCCATTCCAATAAAAGGGGACATCAAAAATGACATTGAAAAAGATTTTGACTATAGCAGGATCAGATACTTCAGGCGGCGCAGGTATTCAAGCTGACCTAAAAACTTTTCAAGAACACGGTACATACGGTATGACGGCATTGACTGTCGTGGTCACGATGGATCCAACGAATTGGAGCCACAATGTCTACTCGCTACCTGTAGACGTGCTAAAAGCGCAAATTGCGACGGCCTTATCGACAGGAATCGACGCGATTAAAACAGGTATGCTTAGCACTGAAGAAGTAATTGAAACCGCGGGTAACGCGATAAAAGAAGCCGGACTTTCTAAAGTTGTGATCGACCCGGTTATGGTTTGTAAAGGTGAAGATGAAGTGCTGAATCCCGGAACGGTCGATGCGATGATCGAACATCTACTTCCAAATGCACTTGTTGTCACGCCAAATCTATTTGAAGCTGGGCAACTGGCAGGTATGAAAACGCCGAAGACCATCGAAGATATGAAAGAGGTTGCGAAGAAAATTCATGCGCATGGTGCAAAAAATGTCTTCATCAAAGGCGGAAAAAGCATTAAGCATGATGCTGCAGCGGATTTACTTTTTGATGGTGAAACTTTTACACTGCTTGAAGCAGAAAAGAGCGAGAACCATTATAACCACGGTGCAGGATGTACGCTTGCCGCTTCTATTACAGCAAATCTTGCAAATGGACTTGAAGTGAAAGAAGCTGTCGCTGAGGCTAAGAAATTCGTTTCAGCTGCGATCGCGAATGGTTGGCAACTGAATGAATATGTCGGCCCTGTCTATCATGGTGCGAAAAACAAATTCGGCGGACCTGAGATTACGACAACAGAAGTTTAATACTTTCAAATAAACGACCCCGATTCCGAGGTCGTTTTCTTTATCATATCGTGCGTTTATCTATATACTAAGTAGAGTTGTGATTTTCGTTTAGGAGGATATATTATGGAAATTGTGAACCAAGAACATGTACAGGAGTTACTCACATCCTTCGCAAATAAAGATGTTTACATCCATTTAGAAACGACAAATGGGTCGTATGCAAGCCATTTTAAAGAAGGTTTTTTAAATGCCGGGGCATTTATTCGCAATATCGTTATTAAATTCGAGCTCGGAAAGATTGTTGGAGATTCTCCGCATCGGGTCGGCTTGAAACTTCCCTCTGGTTGGATTTATGCACAAGGAATTACACATTATACAGTCGACGAACATGACCGACTGTTACTCGCGGGGCTTGATCATGAAGGGAAACTTTCGGTTGCCTTGCATATAAGCGAAACACCGTTCACATATTAAGGAGGAACAAATTCATGATTAACAAAGAACGCCACGTACTTATTGTCCTTCCCCATCCAGACGATGAAGCGTTCGGAATTTCAGGGTCAATCGCAGCGTATCGTAAAATGGGGGTTCCCGTTACATACGCCTGTCTAACTTTAGGAGAAATGGGTCGTAATTTGGGGAATCCACAATTTGCGACACGGGAAACATTGCCACAAATTCGCAAAGCTGAACTTGAAAAAGCGTGCAAAGCGATGGGACTTGATGATTTAAGACTAATGGGTTTTCGGGATAAAACAATAGAGTTTGAAGATGATGAGAAAATGGTTAAACTCGTTGAAGATTTAATCGAGGAAACGAATCCGTCACTCGTCATTTCGTTTTATCCTGGCTATTCTGTTCACCCTGACCATGAAGCAAGCGCACGTGCGGTTGTTCGAGCCATTCGCCGGATGGATGAGGCAAAACGTCCGAAGCTTTATGCAGTTGCATTCGCGAATAATACGGAAGCAGAACTAGGCACACCCGATATTATTCATGACATCCAAGATACGATTGAACAGAAACTTGCCGCATTGCGCGCGCATGAATCTCAAACTGTATGGATGATGAAAGAATTGGATGAAAAGCTTGCAGCGAAAGATCCAGAGCGCATGAAATGGGTTCGTTATGAAAGATTCTTCTCTTATAAATGGGATAAGGATTTTGAATAATAGCTATGTAAAAAAACCGTAAGAGCGTTGCGACACGCTTTTACGGTTTTTTATTCACATAATTAATCCTCCGTCAATCGTGAGAATCGTTCCATTGATGAAACTTGCATCATCTGAAGCTAGATACAGGTAACCCGCTGCAATATCTTCTGGTTGTCCAAGTTTTCTCAACGGCGTTTGGGCTTTCATTAATTCGATGACTTTTGGTGGAACTTTCGCTGTCATTTCTGTCGCGATGAATCCTGGTGCAATGGCATTCACTCGAATTCCTTTGGGACCGAATTCTTTTGCCCAACTTTTTGTCATTCCGATAACGCCGGCTTTCGTTGCGGCATAATTCGTTTGGCCAATATTTCCATGAATGCCGACGACTGATGAAGCATTTAAGATCACGCCTGATTGATGGGCCATCATGACAGGAACGACTGCTTTTGTGCAATTAAAAACACCTGATAAGTTAACCGCGATTACTCTCTCCCAAGATTCCTCGTCCATACTTGTTAAAAAACCATCAATTGTAATTCCTGCATTATTAATGAGAATATCAATTGTTTGATGCTTGCTTACGATTTTTTGGACCATCGATACGACATCTTCAGATTTTGATACATCCGCTTGAATGAAAGATATCTTACCGTATTGTTGAAGCTCGTTTACTGATTCATTCCCGGCTTCTTCATTTACGTCGCTGATTACGACTGTTGCGCCTTCTTCAAGGAATCTTTTTGCCGTTACTTTCCCGATACCATTTGCCCCACCGGTTATTAAAGCAATTTTATCTTTTAATTTCATTTACATTCCCCCATTGCTTGCCTATTAGTTTCACAATACGTCAAGTTTTGAGACTAGTCAATCTTCCGTAAATACTACACACTTACTTATACTATCTGTTAGAATAAATGTTGTAACCGCTTACATATTTTCACTCTTTACTTATGCATATAAAGCAGTTATATTGTATTAATATACAAACGAGAAACTACAACTAGGGGCGATTTTTGAAATGAAGAAATATAGTTTATCAACATGGTTATTATTCTTAATTCCATCTATTCTTGGAATCTTATTATTTATGATCCCGATAAAACTTACGGAGGATTGGAAAGTTCCGATTGCGACGTTAGCCGATATTCTTTCGGGTTACATTGCACCGATTATGCCTTGGACTGCTACGGTGATTCTCATTATCGCTGCATTGGGTTCTATCTATTTTCTAATGAAAGGTAAAGATGAAGAAGATACATCGTTCATCACAAATTTATTTAGCGTATCGATTTTTTGGGTGATTACGCGAATTATCGGCGCAGTGCTTGCTTTACTTGTCGTCTTACAAATTGGGCCAGAGTGGATTTGGAATGAGAACACGGGTGGACTTCTTCTTAGTGAAGATGGACTTGTTACATTTCTGTTCACGATTTTCTTATTTGCAGGATTGCTATTGCCACTTCTTCTGAATTTTGGTTTGCTTGAGTTTTTCGGGACGATGATGGTAAAAGTCATGCGCCCTGTTTTCAAACTTCCAGGTCGTTCTTCCATTGATGCATTGACATCATGGATTGGTGACGGCACGATTGGTGTTTTATTGACATCGAAGCAATATGAAGAAGGTCATTATACGAAAAAAGAAGCAGCGATTATTGGTACGACATTTTCGGTTGTTTCGATTACGTTTTCGATTGTCATTATTGATTACGTTGGGTTAAGCTCTTACTTCTTGCAGTTTTACGGGACCGTTATTTTAACTGGTCTAATCCTAGCATTTATCATGCCGCGGATTTACCCGCTTGGAGGTAAAAAAGACGAGTATATCGATGGGCGCCCATTTACTGGCGATGAGGAAAAATTACCTGAGGGGTATAATTCTTTCTCTCACGGATTGGAAAATGCATTGACGAAGGCAGAGACAAATCGCTCATTCGGCAAGACGTTTGCGGACGGCTTTAAAAACGTACTGGATATGTGGATTGGCGTTATTCCTGTTGTAATGGCGTTTGGTACGGTCGCGCTCATTTTGGCCGAATATACGGCTGTGTTTACGATTCTTGGTAAGCCATTCGAACCCATCTTATCGGTTCTTGGCATTCCTGAAGCTGCGGATGCCGCGCAACTTATGGTAGTCGGATTTACGGATATGTTCTTGCCAGCGATTTTAGCAGAAGGCATGATCACTTCTGAACTCACATTGTTCGTAGTTGCGACGATTTCCGTTACACAACTTATTTTCATGGCGGAAGTTGGCGGATTGCTATTGGGTTCTAAAATACCTGTGAATTTCTTGGATTTAGTCATGATTTTCTTATTGCGTACGCTGATTGCATTGCCAATTGTAGCGGGTGTTGCGCATTTGTTGTTTTGACATTTCGAGTACCTGAATGATTCATTATTCAGGTACTTTTTTCATTACTAATGTAGTTCTATATCCCTGTAAAGAAATCTAATTGTGTGCACAACGAGAAAACTTAGTGTATGCTGTATGTATAGCCTTCCTTTGGAACCACTATAAGGAAAACACAATTAGAGAGGGGATATTTATTTAGTGTATTTACTAAATGAGAACTTGGAAACACGAAATGAACGGATCAGCTTTAGCCAAATGATGTTTATCTTGCTAAAGGGTGTAGGACATCTGACAACGATGATTGGTGTCGTGTATATGGCTGCGAGCCTGATTTATATGGCTGTTGGGGTTAGTAGTTGGGTTAACTTGATTGTAGGATTTCTAATCATTGCATTAGGACATCAACTGCAACAACTTGGTGATAAATTAGATGTTCGGCTGACCATTAAGGCACGACATTTAACGATTGAAATTAAACAACACTTTGCACGCGTGCTTGCGCTTGCTATGGTTGTAACTACTTTCCTAGCGATTTAATAACTTAATGAGACGGTTCTTTTTAAGAGCCTTGATATATTGCATGAAGACCTTGCTGAATGACTAGCTAGGTCTTTTTTATTTCAATTTTATGGAATGAAGGCGCGATTTAAGTGAAGAAAAGCATGTTATCAGTTTTGGGATTGTTCGTAGAAGTGTGTTTTGGTCGTTTTGAAAGCCACTTTGGGCGTTTTTGGGTGCGCTTTGGTCGTTTCGAGAGTGGTATTAGTCGTTTAGCGCAGGCTTTGGTCTTTTTGAGAGTGGCATTAGTCGTTTGAAGGCTCGCTTTGGTCGTTTCGCCAAAAATAAAAAACCGTGAGTGCTTTGAACTGAACCCCGAAAAGCGGACACTTTAAAAAAGACCCCTTTCGGGGTTTTTTCTATGGAAAAAACCCGCTATACTAGACTTAACTTGAAGGAGCGGGAAAATACTATGAGTAAAATCCATTTCA